>NZ_CP012402.1:755000-1055000 GCF_001305595.1 Azospirillum thiophilum | reverse complement strand
GGCGGTCGGACTCGACCTCGTCACGGTCGGCGACGTTCTGGCTGTGGTAGAGGCCGTTCACCCGCAGCGCCGCGGTATCGCCGAGCGGCTGATTGACGTCCACCGTCGTGCGGTAGGTCGGGCCGCTGCCGACCGACTGGTCGATCCGCACCTTCGGTTGCAGGGATGCCTTCTTGGTGCCCTGGTTGATGACGCCGCCGGAATTGCCGACGCCGAAGCCGTTGCCCGACGGGCCCTTGAAGACCTGAACCGTCTCGGTGTTGAAGACGTCGTGGGTGTAGACGCCGAAATCCTTGAGGCCGTCGGTGTAGATGTCGCCCCGAGCCGTCAGGCCGCGGATGCGGAACTGGTCGCCGTTCTGGCCGCCGTTGCCCTCGCCGGTCGAGATGGTGATGCCGGGCACGTTGCGCAGCGTCTGTTCCAGCGAGGTGGCGCGCTGCTGCTCGATGATCTCCTGCGGGACGACGTTCACGACGCGTGGGGTATCCTTGACCGTGTCGGGCAGGCGGGACACGCCGGTCGGTGCGCTGTTGACGTTGCCCGTCTCGGGCGCGGCGGCATCGACCTTGATGGAATCGAGCTGAAGGGCGTCGCCGGAGGAGCGCTGCGGCGTGGGGCCGGTTCCCGGAGCGCCGGTTCCCGCGCCGGCCGCCTGCGCATCTACCGTGGACGAAAGAGCGAAGGTCATGGCCAGACTGGCGGTGGCGGCCGCACCGGCCAGAAGGGGTCGCAGTCCATGGGTGGAGGTGGTCTGTCGCATCAAGCTCTCCCGAAATGCGCCAAGGGCGTGTGTCTGTCGCTGTCAGCGCTTCTACCAACGGGATAGGCCCCCCGGACAATGACTGAGATTCAGAATTATTCTAAATTGCAAAATCTGGTGGATATTGTTTGCATCCAAGCGACTGCTGCACGCACCAATGGCGTGTAAAGGTTCTTGTCAGAGTTTGCTGCCGCTGGACCTTTGGCCTTTGAAATTTAGTTTTGTATCAAAGGTTTGTTGCCGGATCGGAATCGCGGTTCAGTCGCGCACCGGCTGAAAATCCCTTTTTTTGTCCGACCACTGTTGCCGAAACGCAACTATGATAATAAGAATTATTTGCATTTTCTGAGCGGTCAGCGGAGCCGGCGGGCTTTCCACAATTCCTCGGCCCTGGCCATGGCTTCGCCGATGCCGATACGGACGGTGTCCGGCAGGGCGAACAGTGCGAAGGCTGTCGTGCCGACGATGATCCGTTCGGCGCGGGCGTCGCGCATGGCTCCGCTCCACACCCCTTGCCAGTAGTCCAGGCTGGTGCCGCGCGGGCGCGGGGTGACAGGCGGCTCCCCGATGAGGGCGGGCAGGGCGAGGTCGGCCGGCTCGCCGTCGATCAGCCGGTGGATGGTGGCGGGTCGGAAAGGCGCATATTGGGCGACGTCGCGAACGCTGCCCAGTACCGCCATGTCCTTCCAGCCCAGGAGCCGGGCGGTATCGCGATGCAGATCCCGATAAGACGGCTTTGCCACGCCCAACAGGCTGGTCCGTCCGCCGCCGGGCTTCAGCAGATGGACGGCTTCCAACGCCGCCGTGCGAAACTGGGTCAGCCGGTGCAGGGCGATCAGCCGATGGATCTGCGGGGCGAGCGCGGTCAGCGGGACATAGGCGATCCGTTCGCCGTCCAGGGCGGCGGCGATGTCGTCCGCGGTCGGACAGACCGGGATCCCCAGCGCGGAGGCGACAACCTCATAGCGTCCGGCAGCGCCGCCGCTTCCGGTGTTGCCGTGCAGCAGGACGCGATACCCGGCTTGCGCCACCAGCTTCGCGGCATGAAAGAACCAGGGCGGGTTGTGGTAATTGGGCGAGGTGAAGCAGGGCCAATCCACATCGGCATGGATCGTCCGGCCCAGCCGGCCGGCGACATGCGCCTGCATCGCCCGTACGAAGCCGGCAAGTTCCGGTGCGGTCGCTCCGCGCACGCGCATCATGCCGAACAGCGCGCCGATCTGGATCGGGTCGGCGTCACCGGCCAGGACGATGCCCATCGCCTCTTCGGCTTCCCCACCGGTCAGCGGGCGACCATGCCCGCCGCCGGCGATCCCGAGCGTGCCGACATGGCGGGCCAGACGGTCATGGGGGGAAGCGCTCTGGCCGAGCCGCTCCAGATTCGCGATCACCTCATCCGGTGTCGGCTGCCCTTCCAGCAGGTTGGCCGGGCGGGTGGCGAGAGGCGGAACCGGAGTGCCGCCGGGCTTGTTCCAGCCGGGATCGAAGGGCGACTCAGCGGCCGGGCCGGCCACCATCGGTACGAACAGGCTGTCTATTGCCGCCGCCAGCGCCTGTACCTTCGGTCGCAGCGCTTCGGCGAAGGGGGTGGGGACGAGGCCGCGGCCCGAGCGGACGAACAGCGGATCGCCGAACTCCTCCCGCATCTGGCCGAGCAGGCGGCTGAGTGCCGACGTCTGCATGTCCAACTGCCGGGCGGCCAAGGTGACGTTGCGCTTCGACAGCAGGGCATCGAAGGCGACGATCATGCGCCCGCGCTTCAATTGGTCGCTTTGCCGGTGGGATGCGAGCGGGTCCGGCCAGGGCACGGATGGAAGATCGTTCATGGTGCCCATCGGGTGCCCCAGGGTCTTGCAGATGCTTTCCGCGAACGTGGCGCGGCCATTATGCTTGATTCCCGATAATGATATGCATTCGCGTTGCAGTGCAAGATCCCGGCCCGTTCGGTTTGGATTTCATTTGAAGGCGAGCAGGATCACGCCGGCCGCGATCAGGACGACGCCCAGCCAATTCGCTCCCGACAGTTTCTCACCCAGGAAGACGACGCCGAACAGGGCGACCAGCACCACGCTGAGCTTGTCGACGGGAGCCACCTGCGAGGCGGGGCCGAGCTTCAGCGCGCGGAAATAGCACAGCCAGGACGCACCGGTGGCCAGCCCGGACAGGATGAGGAACAGCCAGGACTTGCCGGAAACCGTGGACGGCGACAGGGATTGGCCCGAGGCGACGACGATGCCGATCAACAGCAGGAAGATGACGCCGGTCCGGATCAGCGTCGCCATGTCGGAACCGACGCCCTCGACGCCGACCTTGGCGAGGATCGCGGTCAGCGCCGCGAAGCAGGCCGACAGCAGCGCCCACAGCATCCAGGATGGAAGCAGATTATCGGTCATTCGTTCGATTCCCTTCGCGTTTCCCGTATTGTTCGATATGAGGTGAGCCCGGCAGGGCCCGGCAAGGCGATCCTGTACAGGACGCGAAGGTCCCGGAAGGACCGTTCGCGACCGCACCGACCCTTTCGGCGCTGCGAGTGTCAGGCATGCCGGGGCATTGCTTTGGACAGATCCAAAGTTTTTGCAAGTAAGAATGAGTAGCGTTAGCATGTGCCCTGGATCAACCCCCGGGGGCGCGGCCGATTCAGTTCTTCCGGCCCGGGCGGCCGGCGCCTCGACGCCTGCGGCACCCTTCGCCGCCCGCCCATCCGCTGACATCCTGGACATGCTTGGGAGTTGTGATGACCATCGTGACACGCCGCAGAGACCTGTTGACGGCGGGCCTGGCGATCGGCTTTGCCGGCCTGACCCCTCTCGCGATGCCCCGGCTGGCAGCCGCCCAGACGGCGGCCACCCCCGGCACCGTGCGCCATGCCCGCGGCGAAACCAGGCTGGCGAAGGCGGTGGGCAAGGTCCTGTGCTTCGACATGGCCTCCCTCGATACGCTGGATGTGCTGGGTGTGCCGGTGGCGGGTGCGCCGACCGGGCTGAAGCCCTCCCATCTCGCCAGGTATGACGGCCCGGACTATGCCCGGATCGGCACGCTGTTCGAGCCGGACTACGAGGCGGTGAACGCGGCGGACCCCGACCTGATCATCGTCGGCGGGCGGTCCGCCCCCAAATATGCCGAGCTGTCGGCCATCGCGCCGACCATCGACATGACCGTGAAGACCGAGCGATTCATCGACAGCGCGCTGGACAATGCCGGCACGCTGGGCCGGATCTTTGGCAAGGACGCCGAGGTGAAGGCCCGCGCCGACAGGCTGCGCGCGTCGATCGCGGATCTGCGGACGGTCGCTGCCGGGGCGGGCCGGGGTCTGCTGGTGCTGACCACCGGCGGCAAGCTCAGCGCCTATGGGCCGGGGTCGCGCTTCGGGGTGCTCCACACCGAATACGGCATCGTGCCGGCGGCGGACGGCCTGGACACCGCCAACCACGGGCAGGCGATCAATTTCGAGTTCATCCTGCAGACCAACCCGGACTGGCTGTTCGTGATCGACCGGGACTCCGCCATCGGGCGCGAGGGCCAGTCCGCCCGCCAACTGCTGGACAACGACATCGTGCGCCGGACGACGGCCTGGCAAAAGGGGCAGGTCGCCTATCTGGACGCGGCGAACTGGTACCTGATCGGCGGCGGGCTGAACGCGTTGCAGAAAGATGTCGACGGCATCGAGGCGGCGCTGACGGGGAAGGCGTGACGATGGCCGCCCACCTGTCCGCCGCCGGCATCTTCGCCGGCGACGGCGGATCGCCGGCATGAGGGGACTCGTCCCGGCCGCCGCGCCTGTCGCCGCTGCCGTTGCCGCCGCAGTTGTCGTCATCCTGCTGGCGGCGGCCAGTCTGTTCGTCGGTGTCAGCGACGTATCCGTCGGCACCCTGTTCGGCCGTGTGTCGGACGACGCGGCGCAGATCCTGCTGATCAGCCGGATCCCGCGCACCTTGGCGCTGATCCTGGCCGGTGCGGGGATGGCGGTGTCCGGCCTGATCCTGCAGTTGCTGGCCCGCAACAAATTCGTCGAGCCCTCCACCGCAGGTACCGCGGAATCGGCGGTGTTCGGCATGCTGATGGTGACGCTGCTGGCACCGGAAACGCCGATCCTCGGCCGGATGCTGGTGGCTGGAGCCTGCGCGCTGGCCGGCACCGCGCTGTTCCTGGGCATCCTGCGGCAGATGCCGTTGCGCTCGCCGATGATCGTGCCGCTGGTCGGCATCATGCTGGGGGCGGTCATCACCGCGTCGACCGAGTTCGTCGCCTACCGTTTCGACCTGATGCAGTCGGTGCGCGCCTGGGAGACCGGCGACTTTTCCGGCGTGCTGCGCGGGCGGTACGAGCTGCTGTGGATCGGCGCCGTGCTGACCGCGGTGGCCTACGCCGCGGCCGACCGCTTCACCGTCGCCGGATTGGGGGAGGATTTCACCACGAACCTCGGCCTCGACCACCGGCGCGTCGTTTCGCTCGGGCTGGTCATCGTGTCGCTGGTCACCGCGGCGGTGATCGCCACCTGCGGCATGATCCCCTTTCTCGGCCTGATCGTGCCCAACTTGGTCAGCCTGACGCTGGGCGACAACATGCGCCGGTCGCTGCCTTGGGTGGCGCTGTCGGGTGCCGCGCTGGTGCTGGCCTGCGACATCGCCGGGCGGCTGGTGATCCGCCCCTACGAAATCCCCATCGGCACGACGATGGGCATCGTCGGCAGTGCGATCTTCCTCTATCTTCTGTTGCGGAAGAATAGTCATGCCGGTTGATCGCCGACCGGTTCATAGCCGTGCGATGCCGCCGGCCATCCTGCTCGCCGGCCTCGGCGGGCTGACCATCGCGGCCATCTTCTTCTTCCTCACGCTGGGTGCGCGCGGCAACTGGGGCTTCATCCTGGCCTTCCGCGGGACCAAGGTCGCGGCGATGATGCTGGTCGGCTATGCCATCGCCGTCTCGACTGTCCTGTTCCAGACCATCACCAACAACCGGATCCTGACCCCGTCGATCATGGGGTTCGATTTCCTCTACCGGCTGATCCAGACGGTGATGGTCTTCCAGCTCGGCTCCGCCACCGTCGCCGCCTTCGATCCGCGCCTGCGCTTCGGGATCGAGGTGGGGGCGATGGTCGCCTTCTCCTGGCTGCTCTATCGCTGGCTGTTTTCCGGCAGCCTGCGCGGTCTGCACCTGCTGATGCTGGTCGGCATCGTCTTCGGCGTGCTGTTCCGCAGCCTTGCCGGCTTCCTGCAGAGGGTGATCGATCCCAACGAGTTCCTGGTGGTGCAGGACCGGCTGTTCGCCAGCTTCAACCGGGTGGACGGCCAATTGCTGGCGGTGTCGGCGCTGGTGGTCCTGGCGGTGTCGGTGGCGGTCTGGCGCAACGCGCGGGTGCTGGACGTGCTGGCGCTGGGGCGGGAGGCGGCGATCAACCTGGGCGTCGACCACCGGCGGGAGGTCACGCGCATCCTGGTGATGGTGTCGGTGCTGGTCGCGGTTTCCACCGCGCTGGTCGGGCCGGTGACCTTCTTCGGGCTTCTGGTCGCCAACCTGGCCTATCTGCTGGCCGACACGCATCGCCACCGGCTGATCCTGCCGGTCGCGGCGCTGGTCGCCAGTCTGACGCTGATGGCTGGCCAGCTGGTGCTGGAACGGCTGCTGGGCTTCAACGGAGCCCTCGGCATCGTCATCGAATTCCTGGGAGGCATCGTCTTCCTGGTCATCCTCGTGCGGAGAGCGGCCCGATGATCGAGGTCCGGAACATCAGCAAATCCTATGGCGACACCCTGGTCGTCGACGACGTCTCGATCGCCCTGCCGGCCGGCGGCGTGATCTCGCTGATCGGCGCGAACGGCGCCGGAAAATCGACGCTGCTGTCGATCATCAGCCGGCTGTTGCCGATGTCCGCCGGTACCGTGACGGTGGAGGGGATGGACGTGACGACGACGCCCGGCGACGTGCTGGCCCGCCGCCTGTCGATCCTGCGCCAGGACAACCAGATGACGGCGCGCCTGACCGTGCGGGACCTGATCGCCTTCGGCCGCTATCCCCACAGCAAGGGACGGCTGACGGTGGAGGACAGGGGCCATATCGAGCGGGTGATCCGTTACCTGGACCTGGAGGCGGTCGCCCACCGCTTCCTCGACGAGCTGTCCGGCGGCCAGCGCCAGCGGGCCTTCATCGCCATGGTGCTGTGCCAGGACACCGAATACATCCTGCTGGACGAGCCGTTGAACAACCTGGACATCAAGCACGCGGTGGCGATGATGAAGCTGTTCCGCCGCACCGCCGACGAGTTCCGCAAGACCGTGATCCTGGTGCTGCACGACATCAATTTCGCATCTTGCTATTCGGACCGCATCGTGGCGATGCGCGATGGACGCATCGCCTACGAAGGGCCGCCGGAGGAGATCATCACCCCCGACGTCATCCGCGACCTCTACGGCGTGGAGGCCGACATCCACGAAATCGACGGCCGGCGGATGGCGCTGTATTTCCGCTGATGGATTTGGGCTGAAAAGCCGATGGCCGGCGTGGAAAGGATGCCACCTCTCCTGCGCCGGCCATCGAAGGCTGTTGGGATCGCGCGATCCGTCCTATTGCGCCGTCAGCCGGCCGGCGCGGAACGCCTCGATGGTCCGCATCACGCCCCGCAGTTCGGCCAGCCCCTTCAGCCGGCCGACGAAGGAATAGCCGGGGTTCATCGTCTGGCCGATGTCGTCGCCCAGCAGATGGCCGTGGTCGGGCCGCATCGGGATCTGGGCATCGGCGCGCCCGGCCGCCTTGCGGCGCTCCTCCTCGGCGATCATGGCGGCGGCCACGCCGATCAGGTCGGTGTCGCCGCCCAGATGGTCGGCCTCGTAGAAGGAACCGTCCGGCTCGTGCGTGGTGTTGCGCAGATGGACGAAATGGATGCGCGGCGCGAACTCCTTCGCCATCGCCACCAGATCGTTCTTCGGGTTGGAGCCGAAGGAGCCGGTGCACAGGGTCAACCCGCAGGCCTCCTGCGGCACCGCTTCGAACAGCGCCCGCACATCCTCGGCGGTGGACATCACGCGCGGTAGACCGAAGATCGGGAAGGACGGGTCGTCGGGATGGATGCACAGCCGCACCCCTTCCTCTTCCGCCACCGGCGCGATCTCGCGCAGGAACTCGATCAGGTTGGTGCGCAGATCCTCGACGCCGATCTCCTGGTAGAGCTCCAGCATGCCGCGGAAGCTGTTGCGGTCATAGGCGAAGTCACGGGCTGGCAGCCAGTCGATCAGGTTGCGTTCCAGCTCGGCCACCTGTTCCACGGTCATCGCCTCGAACCGCGTCTTGGCGGCGGCGACATGGGCCGGGTCGTAGCTGGCCTCGGCGTTCTTGCGCTGCAGCACGAACAGGTCGTAGGCGGCGAAGTCGACGCTGTCGTAGCGCAGGGCATAGCCGCCGTTCGGCAGCCGGTGCATCAGGTTGGTGCGGCTCCAGTCGGTGATGACCATGAAGTTGTAGCAGATCACCGGGATGCCGGCGCGGGCGACGTTGCGGATCGACTGCTTGTAATTGTCGATCTTGGTCCGGTAGTCGCCGGTGCGGGTCTTGATCTCCTCGCCGACGCCGATGCTTTCCACCACCGCCCAGGTCAGGCCAGCGGCTTCGATCATGGCGTGGCGCTTCTGGATTTCCTCAGGAGTCCAGACGCTGCCCTGGTTCATGTGATGCAGCGCGGTGACGATGCCGGTTGCACCGGCCTGACGGGCCTTCTCCAGGGTGACGGGATCATCGGGGCCGAACCAGCGCCAGGTCTCTTGCATGATCATGGTCCTTTCAAAAATCGGAAATTGCTGCGGGGAGCGGACCCGCTACGGATTTGGGGGGATTCAAGGGGCGGCGAGAAAGGCCTCGAGCGTCGGGCGGACCCCGGCGGTCATCAGGCTTTCGAGCCATGCGACGACGGCGGTGCGGAACGCGGCCTCGGCGGCCAGTTCCGGCGCGAAGACGTCGCCGATGGCGAACAGGGCGTCGGCCAGGGCGGCGGGGTCGTCGCGGTGGGCGCGGGCGATGCCGGTCAGCGCGCCCGCCAACGGGTCGGCCACCTTGTAGGCATTGCCCGCCTCGTCCACCTCCAGCAGGAAGCGCATCCAGGCGGCGACCGCCAGCGGGATCACCGCGGGGATCCTGCCGGCGGCGAACAGCTCGCGGGCCGGCTCCAGCAGGCGCGGCGGCAGCTTCTGCGAGCCGTCGGACGAGATCTGGATGGTGCGATGCCGGATGCCGGGGTTGCGGAAGCGCGCCTCCAGCGCCGCGGTGTAGGCGGGAATGTCGGTGCCCGGCACCGGCGGCAGGGTGGGGATCAGATCCTCGGCCCACAGCCGGCGCATGACGGCGGGCAGATGCGGGTCGGCCATGGCGTCGGCGATGGTCTCGATGCCGGCGACCACCGACAGGTAGGCCAGAAGCGAATGGGCGCCGTTCAGGCAGCGCAGCTTCATCAGCTCGAACGGGTGGACGTCATCGACCAGGATGGCGCCGGCCTTCTCCCAGGCCGGGCGGCCGAGCGGGAAGCGGTCCTCGATGACCCATTGCTTGAAGGGCTCGCTGACCACCGGCCAGGCGTCGCGGCAGCCCAGCGCCGCGTCTACAGTGGCGCGGTCGGCGTCCTGCGTGGCGGGCGTGATGCGGTCGACCATGGTGCAGGGGAAGGAGACATGCTCCGCGATGTAGGCGGCGAGCTCCGGATCGCGCAGTTCGGCATAGCGGATTACGATGCCGCGCACCTTGATTCCGTTCTGGGCGAGGTTGTCGCAGACCAGCACGGTGAAGGGCGCCAGCCCGGCGGCGCGGCGGCGGCGGATCGCCTCGGCCAGCAGGCCGGGCACGCTGCGCGGCGCTTCGGGAGCGGCGAGGTCGGCGCGGATCAGCGGATGCATCTCGTCCAGCGAGCCGGTGGCGGCGTCCTGGCAATAGCCCTTCTCGGTCACCGTCAGGGTGACGATGCGGATCTCCGGCGTGGACATCAGCGCCAGCGCCTCGTCCAACTGGTCTGCGGTGGCCATGGCGTCGAGGAAGGATCCGACGACACGCAGGCTGTCGCGGCCGTCCTCGCGCACCAGCAGGGTATAGAGTCCGTCCTGCGGCTTCAGCGCGTCACGGATCGCCGGCGACAGCGGATCGACGCCGACGATGCCCCAGCCGGTTTCGCCGGTCGCCAGCACGTCGTCGGTGTAGGTGGCGAGATGGGCACGGCAGAAGGCGCCGAGGCCGATATGGACGATCCCCGGCGTCACCGCGGCGCGGTCGTAGGCGGGGCGTTCGATCGCCGGAGGCAGGCGGTCGAGGATGGTGCGGGAAAGACGTTTCGCCAGCAGGGCGGTGTTCGCGTCGGGCATGATGGGCTCCGGTTCGCGGCGGTCGCTGCGGTCTTCCCGTTCGGTGGGGGAGGCCGGTGCTCCGTCATTCGGGGACAGGATGGTCGGTCGGGACAGGGCTCCGGGGCGGGGTGCCCCGGAGCCTTGGGGCGGTTTCAGGCGTTGGGCAGGGTGTCGCGTCGTCTCAGACCTCGATCCCCGCCGGGGTCATGCCCGACCCGGTCTTCGGCAGGATGAAGTGCATGATCGCCAGACCGACGAGGTAGAGCACGGAGGCGATGGCGAACAGCACCTGATAGTTGCCGTCGGTCGCATCCAGCAGGCGGCCGACGCCCATCGACACGAACATGCCGACGAAGTACGCGCAGAAGCCGCCGATGCCGACCACGGACCCCACCGCGTTGCGCGGCATGGTGTCGGAGACGATGGTGTAGACGTTGGCCGAATAGCCCTGATGGGCGGAGGCGGCGATGCCGATCAGCAGGACGGCGACCCACATGCTGGAAACCGTGGAGGCGAAGAACACCGGCAGCACGCACAGGCCGCAGACCAGGAAGGTCAGCTTGCGGGCGCGGAGCGGCTTAACGCCGCGCTTGATCAGGTGAGAGGAGAACCAGCCGCCGCCGACGCTGCCGAAATCGGCCATGGTGTAGATGATGATCAGCGGCAGCATCGCCCCGAATAGGTTCACGCCATACTGCTTGTTCAGGAAGCCCGGGACCCAGTTCAGGTAGAACCACCACACCGGCGCGGAGAAGCAGGTGCCGACGATGTTCGCCCAGGTGCCGCGGTAGGTCAGCAGCTTGATCCAGGGGATGTTCTCCTGCGGCAGCACCGGGTCGCTGCGGATATAGGCCAGTTCCTCGGCCGTCAGCTTCGGATGCTCTTCCGGCTTGCGGTAGATCAGCAGCCAGGCGATGACCCAGAAGAAGCCGATGCCGCCGGTGACCAGGAAGGCGGCCTGCCAGCCATAGGCGACCAGCAGGATCGGCACCAGGATCGGCGCCACGACCGCGCCGACGTTGGATCCCGCGTTGAAGATGCCGGTGGCGAGCGCCCGTTCCTTGGCCGGGAACCATTCCGACACCGCCTTGATCGAGGCCGGGAAATTGCCGCCCTCGGTCAGACCCAGCCCGGCGCGGGCGACCTTGAAGCCGAAGACGCTGCCCATGAAGGCATGGATGCAGGCGAAGAAGCTCCAGCCGGCGACCGCGGCCGGCAGGCCGATGCGGATGCCGACCTTGTCCATCAGGCGGCCGCAGCCGATGTAGCCGAAGGCGTAGGCCAGCGAGAAGGCGGCGACGATGTCGCCATAGTCCGACTCCGTCCAGCCCATGTCGCCCATCAGTGTGGACTTCAGCAGGCCCAGAACCTGCCGGTCCATGTAGTTGATGGTGGTCGAGAAGAAGAGCAGGGCGCAGATGGTCCAGCGGTAGCGACCGATGGCCTTGCTCACCGTGACCGCAGCCTTGCCGATTCCGCCGGCTGTCCGTGCCGGCTCGTCCGTCGCAGCCCCAGGGGCCGCGCCGGCAATGATCTGTTCGCTCATGATTTGGCGTCTCCAGC
Source organism: Azospirillum thiophilum (assembly GCF_001305595.1). Classification (NCBI taxonomy): domain Bacteria; kingdom Pseudomonadati; phylum Pseudomonadota; class Alphaproteobacteria; order Rhodospirillales; family Azospirillaceae; genus Azospirillum; species Azospirillum thiophilum. The sequence goes on along the minus strand of NZ_CP012402.1, from coordinate 1,043,363 downwards.
CAGGACGCGTGTCACCGCCGCCGGTCATCGCACCGGCGTTGCACGCCGGCGCCGATCCTGCATCGTCTTCGGGCCGACCTCCTGCGGATGCGCGGGCCCCGGTCTCGGGAGCCCATGCGGCGGCAGGCGGCGGTCACGCGCTTCAGAACTGTTTCCTGGAGCAGTCCGGCCATCGTCGGGAGCGGTGCCGCTTCGGTACCGTTCGTGGCGTTGCATACTACCATTCCAGTTGCTGGTATGGTAGTTGCGCTCCCTGCCGGCGGTCAACGGCGCCGGCTGCGGCATTTCGTCAGGGCGCCACGCCCGAGGGCGGCCCCCTTCGCCGTGCCGACATGGCTTCGCGGTGGTGGCATCCTCATTCGTTCGGCCAATGCGAACCGATGGGTCGCCGGACCGTGGTAGTCGCAGGGCGCGATGGGTAAGTGGCTGCAAAAGCAGGACGCCAAGGCAATCCCAGGGTGTAGCGTTCTTCGGCTTGTCTGTGACCAGCGGAGGAAACCGTCATGGAGCGGGAACTCGGGCAGAATTCGGGCCGGTCCGGCCGGTTCATTGTGGGCGGCGCCCATCGTGACCTGCTGTTCGGTGGAGATGGAAACGACACCGTCATTGGCAACCGCGGAAACGACTATATGGAGGGCGGGGCAGGCCGGGACCGTTTCGTCCTCCGGCCGGGAGACGGCTGGGACTGCATCGGTGACTTCCAGGGCGGGGCGGGCGGCGACCTGCTGGATTTGACCGGGTGGGACGGGGTCGGCAGTCTGCAAGACGTGCTGGCCAAGTCGCATCAGGACAGCGATGGACTTGTTCTCGATTTCGGCCCGCGCGACGGCGTGAAGCTGATGGGCCTGTCGCGGGACGACCTCACCCCAGGCAATCTCAGGCTGAAGCCCCATCATGGTCATGCCGCCGCCGTGTTCGCGGCGGTGGATGGCGACCATGGCGGCGAATTGTGGGGAACGGACGGCCGCCGCGCCTTCCTGCTGCGCGACATTCATCCCGGCTCCGCAGATTCCGCCCCGCAATCCCTGGTCGCGGCTGATGGGCTCGTGTTCTTCACGGCGGACGACGGCGTTCATGGCCGTGAATTGTGGTCCACCGATGGAACGCCGGCCGGAACGCGCATGGTGAAGGACATCGATCCGGGGGCGTCCTCGTCCGCGCCGCTGGCGCTGACGGAACTGGACGGCCGCCTGTATTTCCAGGCGGATGACGGGAGCCACGGAAACGAACTGTGGGTCAACGATGGAACGCCGGCCGGAACGCGCATGGTGAAGGACATAAATCCGGGCGGGCTGGACTCCTATCCCTACAACCTGACCGCAGTCGGCGACGAACTGTTCCTTTCGGCCAGCGACAGCGAGCATGGCCGGGCGTTGTGGCGATCCGATGGAACGGCGAGGGGGACTGTCCTGGTCAAGGACTTCTACCCCGGCAGCTTCGATCCGCCGGTGCCGCTGCCGATCCTGCCGACGCACTTCACCGCGGTCGACGACCGGTTGTTCCTGACCGCTTGGGACGGTACCGGTTCCTACAGTCAGCTGTGGGTGACGGACGGCACCGGGGAGGGAACCGTCAAGCTGCTCGACGGTGTCGGCGACGATCCGAAAGTCGGACGTCCGGCGATCCTGACTGCGGTGGATGACACGCTGTTCTTCAACCGCGGAGAGGACCTGTGGAAGAGCGACGGCACGCCGGAAGGCACCGCCCTGGTGAAGGATTTTCCATCGGTCGGTCTTTCCCTTCCCGGCCTGTTCACCGCCTTCGATGACCGGATTGCCTTCGTCGCCGACGACGGGGAGCATGGCGACGAACTTTGGATATCGGACGGGACGGAGCGGGGGACACGCATGGTGAAGGACATCGCGCCAGGCAGCGCCGGGTCCGGCGTCGGGGATTTCGCCGTCGGGGACGATACCCTGTTCTTCACCGCGGATGACGGCGTGCACGGCAGGGGGCTTTGGATGAGCGATGGCACCGAAGGCGGCACGCACATGATGACGGACAGGTCCCACGACACGGCATGGACCCAGCCCACGAACCTGCGCGCTGTCGGCGATAGCCTCTATTTCACCGCGGCCGACGCCACCCAGCCCGGCGCGCTGTTCCGTTTCGATACCGGCAAGGGCGAGGTGACGCAGATCGCCAGCGCGCAACCCTTCAGCCTGCCGTACAACGCTTTGGGAATCGTCGGGCTTTGAAGGCCCGTCACCCGGCCCGCTGTGCGCGGGGCGAGGCGCAGGCGGCGGCGACCACCTCGCCGGTGCGGCCGACATGGTGGACGAACAGGTGCTCCGCAGTGCTGCCGTCGCGGGCGTCCAGCGCCGCCAGGATCTCGCGGTGCTCCAGCACCGATTCCTTCCAGCGGCCCTGGGCGCCCAATGCGAAATAGCGTGCCCGCGCCAACCGGCCGAGCAGCCGGTCATGCGCCTCGACCAGTGCCGGGTTCTTGGCGCTGGAGACGATCAGCCGGTGGATCTTCTGGTTGATCGCGAAATACTCCTCCAGCGCGCCGGCCCCTTCCAGCGCCTCGATCCTGTCCTGGAAACCGCGCAGCCGGCGCAGGTCGGCGGCCGTCATCCGTTCGGCGGCGAGCCGGGCGGCGAAGCTCTCGATGCAGCCTTCCGCCTCGAACAGATGCGTCAGTTCGGCGGCATTCAGCGGGGCGACGATGGCATTGCGGTTGGGGCGCAGCATCACCAGCCCGTCGGCGGCCAGCAGCTTCAGCGCCTCGCGCAGCGGCGTGCGGGAGATGCCGAACCTCTCGCTCAGCTCCGGCTCGATCAGCCGGGCGGACGGGGCGAGCTCGCCGTAGATGATCATGTCGCGCAGCCGGTCGACTGCCATGTCGGCCAGCGGCGGCGGCGGCACCGCGCGGCGGCGGCGGGGCGATACGGCCTCCGGAGTGCCGGTTTCGGGAAGGTTGTCGTCGACGGTCATGGATGGGATCCTTGCCTGCCTGCGGCGAGCGTTTCCTCGGCGAAGGCGGCGAAGCGCAGCACCCGCCGGTCCATGCCGCGAGGGGCCACGATCTGCAAACCCACCGGCAGGCGGTCGCGCCCGGTGCCGCAGGGCAGGCTGAGCGCCGGGGCCTTGGCGTGGTTGAACAGCGGGGTGAAGACCGCGTGCGCCCGTGGCGGCACCGGCTGCCCGCCGATGGTCTCCGGCCCCAGCCGGTCGAGCGGCCAGGCGACGCAGGGAGTGGTGGGGCCGATGATCAGGTCGATGCCGTCGAAGGCGGCGGCCAGAGCGCGCGCGACCTCGGCGCCGAGCAGCTGCGCCGCAGCGACCTCCGCCCCCGACAAGGACAGGCCGCGCTCGATCTGCGCGGCGATGTCGGGATCGAACAGGCCGGGGTCGCGGCGGAAGGCGTCGCCGTAGAGTGCGGCGAGGCCGGCATGTTGCAACGGCATCAGCGCGGTTTCGGTGACGCCGGCCGGCCAGACCGGATCGCGGCGGACGATGCGGACGCCGGCACGGGCCAGCGCCTCGACCCCGCTGTCGACCGCCTCGCGCACGTCGTCGTCCATCAGTGCGTCCAGGCCGAAGCGCGGGCTGTGGGCGACGGTCAGCGAGGCGGCGGGACGATCTTCGGCCGGGGCGACCGCGGCGGAATCCGGGTCGCGCGGGTGGGGACCGGCCAGCGCCTCGAACATCAGGGCCGCATCGGCGACGTCGGCGGCGATGGGGGCCATCACCGCGATGCCGGTGAAGGGCTCGGCGAAGCCGGGGCCGTAGGGAATGGCGCCGAAGCTGGGCTTGAAGCCGACCACGCCGACATGGGCGGGCGGGCGCCGGCTCGACCCGCCGGCATCGGTGCCGAGCGCCAGCGGCACCAGCCCGCCGGCCACCGCCGCCGCCGGCCCGCCGCTGGAGCCGCCGGGGGTCAGGGCCGGGTCCATCGGGTGGCGGGTCGGGCCGAACAACGGGTTGGTGGTGACGCCCTTGCAGGCGAATTCCGACGTGTTGGCCATGCCCAGGACGACGGCGCCGGCACGGCGCAGCCGCTCCACCGCGATGGCGTCGGCAGGGGCGCGGAAGTCGGCGAACAGGCGCGATCCCTGGGTAACGCGCCGGCCGGCGACCCAGATGGTGTCCTTGACCGCCACCGGCACGCCGGCCAGCGGCAGATGCTCCCCGGCGGCGATGCGGCGATCCACGGTATCGGCGTCGGCCAGCGCCTCGTCGGAATGGACGGCGACGAAGGCGTTCAGGGCCGGGTTGCCGTCGGCGATGCGGGCGAGCGCCGCTTCGGTCTCGGCCCGGGCGCTTGACCGGCCCCCGCGCACGGCCCCGGCCAGCGTGACGGCGCGCAGGGGAGTGGTCATCGCTTGTCTCCGAGAAGGCTGAGGCCGGCCAGCGCCGCCAGAAGGCCGACGACGACATAGCCGGTGGCGAGGTCGCTGACCGCGGCGATGGCGACCAGCAGGATGGGGCCGGCGATCAGGCCGGCGAAACCGCCGACCATCACCGCGCCGGTCGCTTCGCCGATGCGGCCGGCGGGCGCCAGCCGCGCCACCTCCGCCAGGAAGATGCCGTTCCAGCCGCTGGCGGTCAGCCCGAACAGGAAGGTTACCACCGTCAGCGCGGCAAAGGGCAGGGAGGCTCCGGCCAGTCCCAGCAGCGCCGATGCCGCGGCCATGCCGAACCCGAGCAGGGCGACCAGCCGCCGCGTCGCCACCCAGCGCGAGGCGACCACGCCCCAGCCGAGCCGTCCGACCAGCCCGCCGGCCTGTCCGGCCGCCAGCGCGATGCCGGCGGCGACATGCTCCATCCCCAGATCGGTGACGGCATAGACGACGAAGAAGCCGTTCAGCGTCAGCTGGCTCGCCGAATAGGGGAAGACCGCCAACGCCAGCCGCCGCAGCGCCGGGTCGCCGCGCAGCAGCCGCCAGGCCGCCCCCAGCCCGAAAGCGCTGCCGGCGGAGCGGGTCAGCGGGTCGTAGACCGGGCGCAGCCGCTCGAACAGAACCACGCCGGCCAGGGCCAGCGCGGCGATGACGGCGTAACCGGCGCGCGGATCGATCAGGGCGGCCAGGGTCGGCAGGGCCAGCGATCCGGCCATCGCGCCGATCTGGTTGCCGGTCTGCCGGACCGAGAACACCATCGGCCGGTCGGCGGCACGAGCCAGCCGGCCGAGGATGGCGGCGCTGGCCGGCGTCTCCGGCCCGCAGGCCAGCCCGATGGCGATCCCGGCGGCCAGCAGCGCCGCCGTGCCGCTGCCCATCATCGCGCACAGCATGGCGGCGGCGACCGCCAGCGCGCAGAAGCTGGCGACGCGGAAGGCGCCCAGCCGTCCGGCCAGCACCCCGCCGCACAGCGAGGCCGCCATGCCGACCGCGAACCCGGTGGTGGTGAACAGGCCCAGTCCCGCCGGGTCGATCCCCATGCGGGGAGCCAGCACGCCGGGCGCGAACAGGCCGAGGGCCACCAGCGCCTGCAACCCGGTCATTCCGGCCAATGCCGGCAGCAGGGGGGGCAGCAGGGGCGCCTGGCTGGGGGCTGGCGTGGCGGCCGCCGTCTCGGCTACCATCGCGGCATTCCCAGGATGGAGGCGGCGGCATGGCGGGCGGCATTTCGATTCATGGCGTGGACGTGGCACGCGGCGTCGCCGCCGAGGGGCTGCGGGTGGAACTGTACGCGCTGGCGCCGGACCGCCGGCTGCTGGCGGCCGGGCGGCTCGGCGCCAACGGCCAGCTCGACCATCCGACGGTGCGCGGCGAGGGCATCGCCGCCGGCCCGCACGAGGTGCTGTTCCATGTCGGGGACTGGCTGCGCGCGGCTGGATACCCGGAGGAGCAGACCCGCTTTCTCGACATCATGCCCTTCCGTTTCGTCGTGACCGACCTGGACCGCCATCTGCATCTTCCGTTCAAGTTCACGCCCTTCGGCGTTTCTCTCTTTCTGGGAGTGTAGCCGGGGTCAGGTCAACCGCTTGGACAGGCCGGCGGCCCGTTCCATCACCAGCATCAGCGCGACGGTGGCGACGATCAGCACGCCCGACAGCGCGGCGACCGTGACGTCCAGCTTGCCCTCCAGGTCCTGCCACATGCGGATCGGCAGCATATCTGTCGCGGCATCGCGCAGGAACAGAGACACGGGAACATTGTCGAAGGACGCCATGAAGGCGATGAAGCCGCCGGCCATGATGCCGGGCCGGATCAGCGGCAGAGTGATGCGGCGGAAGGTGAACAGGCGGGTGGCGCCCAGGCTGGCCGAGGCCTCCAGCAGGGTCGGGTTCATCTGCGCCAGCGAGGCCACGGTGTTGCGAACCACGAAGGGCACCGACACCACGGTGTGGCCGATGATCAGCGTCAGCGGCGACACCGGCACGCCGATCAGCGAGAAAAACATCAGCGACGACAGCCCGAAGGCCAGCGCCGGCAGCACCAGCGGCGACAGGAACAGGCTGTCCAGCACCCGCGCCGTCAGGCTGGCCGACCGCGCGATGCCGAGCGAGGCGGCGACGCCCAGCAGTACCGACAGGCCGGTCGCCCAGGCCGCCACCTTCAGGCTGTTCATAAGCGCGAACTGGAGCTGCCAGGCGTTCCACAGCTCGACATACCAGCGCAGCGAATAGCCGGGCGGCGGGAATTTCAGCGAATAGCCGCTGGTGAAGGACACCCAGATCACAACGATGGTCGGGGCCGCCAGCAGTGCCAGCGCCAGCAGCGCGACCCCGGTCATGACGATGCGGAAGCTGAGCGCGTCGAGGTCGATGCGGCGGTTTGCCATGGCTGCCTCCCCGGGGTCAGGCGTTGGTGTAGCCGCGCGACAGGCGGCCCAGCACGTTGAAGATCGACACCACCACCAGCACCGCGACCAGGAAGATGACGGAGATCGCGGCGGCGAAGGGCCAGTTCTGCAGGGTGGAGGCCTGCTGGTAGATGTACATCGGCATGAACAGCATCTGCCCGCCGCCGATCAGGCTCTGCGTGATGAAGGCGGTGATGGCGGCGGCATAGGTCAGCAGGCAGCCGGCGATGATGCCCGGCAGCGACAGCGGCAGGATCACCTTGCGGAAGGTCCGCCAGTGTCCGGCCCCCAGCACCGAGGAGGCATCGGCGAGATTGGGGTCGATGCGGCCGAGCGCGGTGATCAGCGGCAGCACCATCAGCGGCATCTGCACCTGGGCCAGCGCCACCACCACGCCGCCTTCGGTGTAGAGCAGCTTCAGCGGCGTGTCGATCAGCCCGAGCCCGAGCAGCGAGGCGTTGACGATGCCCTGCCGCCCGAGGATGACCACCCAGGCGAAGGTCCGCACCACCACGCTGGTCAGCAGCGGCAGCAGCACCAGCAGCATGATGACGCCCTTGGCCCAGCCGGGGGAGCGCTGGTGCAGCCACGCCACCGGATATCCCAGCAGCAGCGTCAGCGCCGTGACCTTCACCCCCAGCCACAGCGTCGATCCCAGCACGCCGAGGCTGAAACTGTCGCCGAGGAAATTGACGTACTGGGTCAGTCCGAAATGCCCGCCCTGCGGATCGGTCTGGAAGCTCAGCGCCAGCAGGATGACCAGCGGCGTGACGAAGAAGACGGCGAAGCCCGCCGCCAGCGGGGCCGCGAGCTTCAGATCGTAGGTGGTGACGTTGCGCAGCGTCGCGGCCATGGGAGTGTCTCCTCTTGAGATGCCCTCTCCCGCTCCGGGAGAGGGCAGCCGATGCCTCACACCCGGATTTCGCGGTTGAAGCGTTCGATCCAGGCGCTGCGCTGCTCGTTGATCTTGGCCCAGTCCTGGAACACGAACTTCTTCGCGATCTCGGCATGGTCCTTGGCCAGCGTCTTGGCGAGTTCGCCCTTGATCGCGACCTTGGTGTTGGTCGGAACGATCAGGAACGGTTCGTCCATCAGCTGGGCCTGGACCTCCGGCGACAGCGCCGCCTCGATCAGCTTGAAGGCCAGCTCCTTGTTGGGGGAGTTCTTGACGATGTGGATGGTGGTCTTGAAGGCGATGGCGCCTTCCTTCGGGATGACGAACTCGACCGGGACGCCGCGCGCCTTCAGGATCTGGATGGCGTTGAAGTTGCCGGGGGAGATGTCGATCTGGCCCTGCTGGAACAGGGTGGCGAGCTGGCCCGGATTGGCGGCGACCGCGGCGAGGCTGGGGCGCAGCGCCTCCAGTGCCTTGAAGGCCGGGTCGATGTTGGTCTCCGACCCGCCATGCATCTTGGCGAGTTCGACCATGAAGCCGGTGCCGAGCGTCGAGTTCAGGTTGGTGATGCCGACGCGGCCCTTGAATTCCGGCTTCCACAGGTCGGCCCAGGAGGTCGGGGGCGTCTTCACCGTTTCCGGGTTGTAGGTGATGCCGACCACCTGGAAGAAGGGCGCCGGCCCCATCGGCACCTGTGCCGCCGGGATCAGGTCCCTGTAGTAGGCGCTCTTCTCCACCGGATAAGGCTCGACCAGATCCTGGGCGATGGCCTGCAGCGCGGGCCCCGGATCATGCAGCATGACGTCGATCGGCGGGTTGTTCTTCGCCGCGTTCACCTTGGCGATCTGGTCGACCGACAGCATCGGGTCGAGCACCATGTCGGCGTTGCCGGTCGCCTTGCGGAAGGCGGGGACGAGGACGGCCTTGTGGGCTTCCTCCCAGCTGCCGGTGAAGGTCGCGAAGACCAGCGGGCGGGCCTGCGCCCAGGTCAGGCCGGGAAAGGCGTGCATGGCGCCAAGCGTCAGGGCCGTCTGCATCAGCGTGCGGCGGGTCAGCAGCATCGATCACTCCTGTCGGGTGGGGAGGGAAAAAGGCGGAGGGGAGGAATGGGCAGGTGAAGGGAGGGTCAGGCCGCGGCGAAGACCGAGGCGAGGCGGGGGGCGACCGGGGCGAGCCGCACCGGCGTACCGGGGGCGAACAGGGCGGCGCGGTCGATGCGCGGCTCGGACACCTTCACCGCGGACCCGTCGGCGATGCGCACCTCGTGGACGACCGTGGCGCCCAGCGGCAGCCCCATCTCGACCACGCCGTTCAGGGCGTCGGCGCCGGCTGCGGCGGGATCGACGCGCAGATGCTCGGGTCGCAGGCAGACGGTGACGCGGCCGCCGGGACGGACGTCGCCCTTGGGCGCGCGGGTCTCGATGATGCCGCCGGCATCGAGCCGGACCGTGCCGCCGTCGCGGCCGCCCTCGACCAGCACGCCGCCCAGCAGGTTGGCGGAGCCGACGAAGGTGTTGACGAACAGGCTGTCGGGTGCATCGTAGATGTCGGTCGGCGGCGAGAACTGCTCCAGCCGGCCCTGGCTCAGCACCGCGACGCGGTCGGCCATCGACAGCGCCTCCTCCTGGTCGTGGGTGACCAGGATGGTGGTGATGCCGGACAGGCGCTGGATGCGCTTCACTTCGATCTGCATGTCGAGCCGCAGGTTCTTGTCCAGCGCGGCGAAGGGTTCGTCCAGCAGCAGGATCGACGGGTTGACCGCCAGCGCGCGGGCCAGCGCCACGCGCTGCTGCTGCCCGCCGGACAACTGGCGCGGCATGCGGTCGCCGAGATGGCCGAGCTTCACCAGATCCAGCATGCGCTGCGCCTCGCTGCGCTGGGTGGCGCGGTCGACGCCGCGGGCGTCCAGCCCGTAGGCGACGTTCTCGGCCACCGTCATATGCGGAAACAGCGCGTAGTTCTGGAAGACGATGCCGACGGCGCGGCGGTTGGGCGGCAGCCCGTCGATGGCCTCGCCGCCGACGATGACGTTGCCCTTGGTCTGGGCCATGAAGCCGGCGATGATCCGCAGCAGCGTCGTCTTCCCGCAGCCCGACGGCCCGAGCAGGGCGACCAGTTCGCCGCCCTTGATGTCGAGCGTCACGTCGTTCACGGCCAGCGTGTTGCCGTAGCGCTGGGTGATCCCGTCGAGGAGGAGGGTCTGCCCGCGCTGGGCCGACTGACTGCTTGGCGAGGCTCCGACCATGGCTGCACCGTCCGTTCCGCGTTGCCGTTTTACGGATGGTTAGATAGCAAAGCGCATGCCGTTTTTGGACTATACTATATAAATCAATAACTTAATATGATATTTTACTCTCGGGCGATTTGCATCCAGATGATACTGCTGCCGTTTTGGGCGGCATTCGTAAGCACATGCCTCTTTTCGCGTCATGCCCTGTCCAAGCCTTACGCCCCCTCCCCAGCCCTCCCCCGCGTTCCGCGGGAGAGGGGGCCTCGTGCGGAGCGGCGGCAGCCCCCTCCACCGCCAAAGGCGGGGGAGGGTTGGGGAGGGGGCAGACTGCAAACCGCAGGTCGCGCGTCACACCAGCGGCAGGTCGCTGCCGCCATTCACGATGTCGACGGTGCCGGAGATCAGGTTTTCGGCATAGAGCGCGTCCAGGTCGATGCCGCCGGCCGGGCGTACCGGCCGGATGGCGCCGATCCAGCCGGCGATGGCCTGTTCCTGTCGGCGGCGGATCGCCTCCGCCTCCTCCACCGTCACCGCCTGGAAAGACAGGCTGTCGCCGGGGCGCAGCCGGCCGGCGCGGGGCAGGTCGGCGGAGATCACCGTGGCGATCTTGGCATAGCCGCCGATGGTCTGATGGTCGTTCAGCAGCAGGATCGGCTGGCCGTTGCCCGGAACCTGGATGGCGCCGGTGACCAGCCCGTCCGACGGGATGTCGGCCGACCCGCGATGCATCAACGCCGGCCCCTCCAGCCGCAGGCCCATGCGGTCGGCCTGCTTGCCGACCCGGTAGGCGGTGGACAGGAAGGTTGCCAACGCCGCTTCGGTGAAGCGGTCGTCCTGTGGTCCCAGGACGACGCGCAACGGCCCGGAGCCATAGTCGGGCAATTGCGGCAGCCCGGTTTCAGGCCCGCTGGGAGCGGCGTCCCGGGCAAGCGGCAGGCGGGCGCCCTGGCCGAGCGGCCGGCCGCCGAGCGGACCGATGCCCGCCCGCACATAGGTCGACAGGCTGCCCATCACCGGCTCCAGCGCGAAGCCGCCGGCCGCCGCCAGATAGGCGACCGACGCACCGTCGACCGCCCCCAGCCGCAGGATGTCGCCCTGTACCAGCGTGTGGCTGCGATGGGGTTCCAGCGGTTGCAATGCCTGTCCCTCGCGCTCCACGGCCACCGCCAGCGGGCCGACCGCGGCGATGCGGACGGACGTGGCCTCGACCCGCAGGGTTGGGCCGAGCAGAGCGATCTCCAGCGCGGCGGCGCAATCCTTGTTGCCGGCCGGGTTCCCCACCAGCGCATTGGCGAGCCGCAGCGCCAGCGGATCGAGCGCGCCGGCCACCGGCATTCCCAGTTCCTGGAAGCCGAAGCGGCCCAAATCCTGGACGGTCGCGAACAGGCCGGGCCGGACCACCGTCAGGAAAGCTGTCGGATTGGCCGCCATCATGCGGCCCTCAGGCGACCGGGGTCGAATTGGCTGGCATCCACCGCCGCCGCGATGGTGTCGAAGCCGGCGCGGTCCACCGGGTCGAAGCGCACGCGGTCGCCGGCGGCCAGCAGGATCGGGTCCGTCCGGCCGGCATCGTAGAGCGGCACCGGGCAGCGGCCGATCAGGTGCCAGCCGCCGGGGCTTTCCCAGGGATAGACGGTGGTCAGCCGCCCGGCGATGGCGACGGAGCCGGCGGGAACCCGCAGCCTCGGCTCGGTCCGTCGTGGCCGTTCCAATTCCGGCACGAGGTCGCCCATGTAGCCGAAGCCGGGCATGAAGCCCAGCATGTAGACGAAATACTCGGACGAGCCGTGCAGCGCCGCCACCCGCTCCGCCGTCAGGCCGAGGGCGTCGGCCACCTCCACGAGGTCGGGGCCGAGGTCGGGAGCGTAGCAGACCGGCAGGCGCCACAGCCGTCCCGGTTCCGTGGCGGCCGTGGCGGCGGCCAGCGCCGTTTCCACCGCGGCCTGCATCTCCCGCCGGCCGCTGGTGAGCGGGTCGTAGACCACCAGCAGCGAGCGGAAGGTCGGCACCGTCTCCACCAGCCCAAGCGGGGGCGCCCCCTTCAGCCGGGCGTGCAGGGCCATGACGCGGGCGTTGGTCGCCCGATCGACGGCCTCGCCGAACTCGACGTTGAAGGCGGTGTCGCCGGCGGAGGTGAAACGGACATCCACGGTCTTCCCCTTATCCGATCATCATCGACGGCAGCCAGGACACCATGCCGGGGAAGATCCACAGCAGCGCCACCATCACCATCATCAGCACGAAGAAGGGCAGGCTGGCCTTGCCGATGGTGAAGATGCTCCTGCCGGTCATGGATTGCAGCACGAACAGGTTGAAGCCGACCGGCGGCGTGATCTGCGCCATCTCCACCACGATGATGATGTAGATGCCGAACCACAGCAGGTCGATCCCCGCCTGCTGCACCATTGGCAGGATGACCGAGGTGGTCAGCACCACCATCGAGATGCCGTCGAGGAAGCAGCCCATCACGATGAAGAAGACGGTCAGCGCCACCAGCAGCGCCGCGGCCGACAACTGCATCGAGGTGATCCATTCCGCCAGCAGGCGCGGAATGCCGGTGTAGCCCATCGCCACCGTCAGGAAAGCCGCGCCGGCCAGGATGAAGCCGATCATGCAGGAGGTATGGGCTGCGCCGAACAGGCTGTCGCGGAAGGTCGCCCAGTTCAGAGTCCCCGTCGCCAGTGCCAGCACCAGCGAGCCCAGCACGCCGATGCCGGCGGCCTCGGTCGGGGTGGCGATGCCGACATAGATGGAGCCCAGCACCGCGGCGATCAGAGCCACGACCGGGATCAGCGCCCCGGTGTCGCGGATCTTTTCGGCCAGGCTCTGGGACGGTTCGGGTGGCGGCACCCGGCCGGGATTCAGCAGCGACCAGCCGCCGACATAGAGCATGAACAATCCGGTCAGCACGATGCCGGGAATGACGCCGGCGATGAACAGCCGGGCGATGGAGACGTCGGCGGCCACGCCGTAGACGATCATGATGATCGAGGGCGGGATCAGCAACCCCAGCGTGCCGGCGCCGGCCAGCGATCCGATGGTCATCATCGGGTCGTAGCCGCGCCGGTTCAGCTCCGGGATGGTCATGCGGCCGATGGTGGCGGCGGTGGCGGCCGACGAGCCGGACACCGCGGCGAAGATCGAGCAGCCGATGATGTTCACATGCATCAGCCGGCCGGGCAGCCAGCCGGTCCAGGGCGCCAGCCCCTTGAACATGTCGGACGAGATGCGGGTGCGGAACAGGATCTCGCCCATCCAGATGAACAGCGGCAATGCCGTCAGCGTCCAGGAGGTGCTGGCACCCCAGATGTTGGTCGCCATCACCATGCCTACCGGCCGTGCGGTGAACAGCGCCATGGCGACGAAGCCGACGCCGGCCAGCGCCAGAGCCACCCACACGCCGGCGCCCAGCATCAGGAACATGGTCACGACGACGACGATGGATGCGGTTGTCTGGTCCATCGCTCAGCCCTCGCTCTGCATGCCGGCATGCTGGTAGGAGGCCTCGCGGCCCAGCAGCACCGCCACGAGGTCGTCGACCAGGGCGATCACCAGCACGACCAGCCCGACCGCCATCAGGGACTGCGGCATCCACAGCGGGATCGGCAGGACGCCCTGGCTGAGGTCGCCGAAATCATAGGAATCATAGGTCATGCGCGCCCAGTACCAGGCGAAATAGCCGCTGAGCGCGGTGGCGAAGCCCAGGCAGAGCAGCTCCATGGCGCGCCGCGGGGCGCCGCGCAACCGCTCCACCAGCACGCCGACGCGGATATGCGCGCCGCGGCGCAGCGCCGGCCCCAGCATCATGAAGAAGGACGCGGCCATGCAGTAGCCGGCCAACTCGTCGGCACCCGGCACCATGCGGTCGAACAGGCGGCTTGCCACCTGGGTCACGATCAGAACGGCGATGGCGGCGAGCAGGACCGCGCCCAGGATCTCGGCGGTGCGGTAAAGAATGGACAGTGCGGTGCGCATGGCGCAACCACCTCCTGCGGTCGGTCGGGGCGAAGAGGGCGTGACGGGCAGGCGCCCGGCACCCGGACCGTCCCCATGAGAGACGACGGCGAGTGCCGGTTGCTGCCGGTGGCCTGGGGGCTACTTGCGGTAAGCCGCGACGATGGCCTCGCCGTCGGCGCCGGCGGCCTTGGTCCATTCCTCGGTCATGGTCTTGCCGATGGCCGACAGGCCTTCCTTCAGCTTGTCCGACGGCGGCAGCACCTTCATGCCGTTGCCGGCCATGGTCTTGTTCAGGTCGGAGGTCTTCTTCTCCCAGTCGGCCCAGCCGGCGGCCTCGGCCTTGGCTGCGGCGTCCTGCACCGCCTTCTGGGTGGCGGCGTCCAGCCCCTTCCACACGTCGGCGTTGATGAAGACCATGTTGCGCGGCAGCCAGGCCTGGACATCGTAATAGACCTTCACGAAGTCCCACGCCTTGGTGTCGACGCCGGTGGCGGCCGAGGTCATCATGGCGGTGACGATGCCGGTGCCGAAGGCCTGCGCGACCTCGGCCGCCTCGATCTTCACCGGGATGGCGCCGCTCAGCTCGGCGATCCGGGTGGTGGCGGGGTTGTAGGCGCGGAACTTCTGCCCCTTCAGCCCCTCGACCGTCTGGATCTCGTCCTTCACGTACAGGCCCTGCGGCGGCCACGGGATCGAGTAGAGCAGCTTCAGGCGCTGGCGCTCCAGCTTCTTCTCCAGATAGGGCTTGGAGACGTCATAGAGCCTGCGCGACGCCTGGAAGTCGGTGGCGAGGAAGGGAACGGAATCGAGGCCGTAGAGCGGATCCTCGTTGGCCCAGGAACTGATCAGCACCTCGCCCACCTGGGCCTGTCCGGACTGGACGGCCCGCTTGATCTCGGGATGGCGAACCAGCGAGCCGTTGGAATGGACGGTGATCTGGATCTTGCCGCCGGTCGCCGCCTTCACGTCGTCGGCGAACTGCTTCACCACGATGGTGTGCAGGTTCGTGTCCGGGTAGGGGGTCGGCATGTCCCAGGTCTCGGCGGCGGCGGCCAGCGGGCCGGCCGCGACGCCAAGGCCCAGCAGGCTGGCGACGACCGGGCCTGCCATCCGGGCGACGAGACGGCAGCGCAGCGTTTCAGCGGTCATGATGTTCGGAAGCTCCCTGTTGTTGGCCGATCACGGCGCCCGTCGGCCTTCGGCCGGTCGGGTGAAGGGCGGAGAGCATGGCTCCCGCCCGTTCGATGCCCAAAGGTTCACCGTATCCGTGCGATCCGTCAAACCTCCTGTGTGGAATGCGGAAAAATTCAGGCTTGTCCGGCCGTTACCAGCGGTAGCCGTCTGGCATTCCGGTTCCGGAATGTGGCCTGCGCCACAGTGGCGGGCGGGCGGCGGTGCCATGATGGCGTCCTGATCCGCCCCATGGCCCGACCGAAGGAGACGCCCGATGCGCCGACTCGTCCTCTGCACACTGTGCATCGTCCCCCTTGCGGTGCTGCCGGCAGCCGCCCGGCCCGCCGGGGCGTTCGAGGTGCAGTCGGGCGGCATCCCCCTGTCCGCCGCGACGATGTCGATGCTGGCCAACCGCGTCGGCGGTCCGCCGCCGGCCACCGGTGGGGGAGGCAGTCCCTTTCCCCCCTGGATGGGCGGCGGACGCACCGGCGGCGATGTCACGGGCGGTTTCGCCGGAATGAGGGGCAGCCTCCAGCCGCCGGTCCGGCCGGCCGGCGTGGCCACGGGGGACCGTGCGGTCATGAACGAACAACTGTTCGGGATCAGGCGCTGACGAAGCCGACATTCCGGCATGCGTGATACCGGCGCCCTCGGCCATTCGGCCGGGCTCCGGGAGTGTCGGCGGCCGGGTTTTCGGTGCGTATTCCCTGACGCCTCCGCCCGGTCACGCGAACATTGCGCGATTCGGCCGGGGCGCAATGGCCGGGACGAAGCCGCTGCCGTTCGATGCGATGTCCCGGTTGAAGCCTTCCGCCACACGATCGTCGCCGTTCGACATCAGGCATAGTGTCACGTTGATGGCGGCCAGGATGGCGCGGTCGAATTGTTCGGGGTCGGTGCCGTAGCGCTTGATGGCGTGAAGGGCACGGGTGACGGAGGGGGCCATGGATCGCACCGGGCCGGATGGTTGGGGATGGTTGCGATCATCGCAGCTTCCGGGTCCGCGGACTGTCGCCCGCCTCACACCCTGCCGCCGGTTTCCAGTCCTGCCGCAAGACGGAGTGCCTGAAAGGGAGGTCAAAACGCCCGCGATCACGCCCTATTCGGAATGGAGGGCATTGGAAAGGGACCGACTTCCAACGTGATGGGATTACCCAGGAATTCGGGGGGACCGCGCTTCACGGTCGAAGCCTAAGATGGAGGTCATCGGACGAAGGGCAATGAAGAAAACCAGGGGGGTATCATGCTGCGGACTGCCGTGATCGCGGTCGGCGCCCTGTTGCTTCTGCCGTTGTTTCTGGCTGGGCAGGGAATGGCCGACCGGGCGAAGGCGCCGGAGGGCGCGCGTGCCTACATCCTGTGGCCGGCCAACGGCACGGTCATCGATGGCGGGAAATTCTGGGTGCGCATGGGGCTTCAGAACATGGGGGTGGCGCCTGCCGGCATCAGCCATGCCGAGACCGGACACCATCACCTGCTGATCGACGCCGACCTGCCGAACCCGGACGAGCCGATCCCCAGCGACAAGCAGCATCTCCATTTCGGCGGTGGCCAGACCGAGGCGCGGCTGGAGCTTTCGCCCGGCACCCACACGCTGCAGATGGTGCTGGGGGATGCCGACCACATCCCGCACGACCCGCCGGTGATGTCGGAGAAGATCACCATCACGGTCCGCTGACCGGCCGGCTTGCGGGACATGTCTGCCAGCTCACAGCCAGCCCGGCCGGTGCCCGGCTAGACTGCGGCTGGCCAACGGGATCCGCGGCACGCGCGGATCCGCCAGGGAGGGCACCATGAAGACAGGATTCCTCGGGCCGCTGGGCATCCCGGCTTGCGCCGCGCTCGCGCTCGCGCTCGCCGCAACCGGCGCGATGGCGGCCGATGCCGTCACCCATTCCCATGCCGCTGCCGCCGGATCGGCGAGCGGATCGGAGGCCGGGTCGGCACCGTCCGCCGCGCAGTCGCAGCGCACGCCCGGACGCAAGGATGCGTGGCTCTACATCGGCTGGCCCAACAACGGACAGGTGGTCGGCTCGCGGTTCAAGGTGTGGTTCGGGTTGCGCAATTTCGGCGTCGCCCCCGCCGGCGTGCGCAAGGACGGCACCGGACACCACCATCTGCTGATCGACACCGATCTGAAGGAGTTCGACGGGCCGATCCCGAGCGACAAGCAGCACCTGCATTTCGGCAAGGGCCAGACCGAGACGGTCCTGGAGCTTCCCCCCGGCCGCCACACCCTGCAGCTGGTGCTGGCCGACGCCGATCATGTGCCGCACGACCCGCCGATCCTGTCGAAGAAGATCATCATCACCGTCCGGGCCGACCGCAATCCGCAACTGTCGGCGCGGTGACGGGCCCGGACGGAACAACCCAGGGAGACAGCGTCATGAGCATGGTCCGGATCCTCGCTTCCGTCGGCCTGACGCTGGCGCTCGGCGGTTGCTTCACCTCCGGTGAGATGGCCCGTGTGGTGCAGCAGCCGAAGACCCCGGCGGTGCGCACCATCAGCAGCTTCAGCGAGGCGCTGCGCTGCATGGACACGCTGCTGTGGACCCACGGTAAGCGCGACATCTACGTCACCGCCAACGGCCTGCCCGACGCCACCGGCCGGGTGGCCGGCGGAACCAAGGAGATGCTGATCACCGCCGTCTCCCGCATGTCGGAGACCTCTAACGCCTTCCGGTTCGTCGATTTCGAACCGGCGCTGGACGACGTCAACGCGCTCTATTGGATGATCGGCGTGCAGCCGAACTTCCGGGCGCCGTCCTATTACATCCGTGGCGCCATCACCCAACTGGACGACAATGTGGTCAGCGAGGCGGCGGGGGCGGGGCTGTCGCTGCCCAAGCTCGACCTCGGCGTGTCGGCCGATCAGGTGGTGTCGATGGTCTCGGTCGACCTCAATGTCGGGGAACTGGTGACCCGCCAGATCATCCCCGGCATGTCGGCGTCCAACACGCTGGCCGTGGTGTCGTCAGGGCGCGGCACCGATGCCGGCGGGGTGATCGGCAAGGCCGGCCTGTCCTTCAACGTCTCCCTCAACCGGTCGGAGGGACTGCATCAGGGCGTGCGCACGCTGGTCGAGCTCAGCACCATCGAGGTTTTGGGCAAGCTGACCCGCGTGCCCTATTGGCAATGCCTGGGCATCGACCAGACCAACCCGGCCTTCATGGCGGAGGCGCGCGGCTGGTTCGACGGCATGGCGCCGGCCGAACGGGTCAGCTTCACCCAGCGTGCCCTGTCGGCGCAGGGCTATTATGACGGGCCGGTCAACGGGCAGCTGGACGAACGCACCGCCGAGGCCGCCGGCCGCTTCCAGGCCGACCATGACCTGATCGCCACCGGTCGCATCGATTTCGACCTCTACCAGCGCCTGCTGGCCAAGCCGCCCGGCCAGGGCGGGGCGTCGCCGGCCCGGTTGCAGAGCGTCAGCAACGCCGGGGGCGAGGGGCTGCCGCGCGCCCAGCCGTCGCCGGCCCGGCTCGACCTGCTGCTGTCGTCCGACCGCGGTCCGGCGCCACGCTACCGCGCCGGGGAGGCGCTGGTGGTGCGGGTGCAGCCGACGGCGGACGGCTTCATCTATTGCTATTACCGCGACGCCGCCGGCACGGTGGCCCGCATCTTCCCCAACCGCTTCCAGCCCGACGCCTATGTCGAGGCCAACCGTCAGGTGGAAATCCCGCCCGGGGTGCAGAAGCCCTTCAACCTGCGCATGGACCGGCCGGGTGCGGAGGAGACGGTGGCCTGCATCCTGTCGCATGACGAGATCGGCGTGCGGATCCCGGAGCAGTTCAAGAGCGAGGATCTCCAATCCATCCCCGGCACGGCGCTGGACGACGTGATCAACGCCTTCGCCGCGGCGAAGGGCAGCGATTCCCGCGCCAAGCAGCTGACGGTGAAAGTGCTGCCGGGGACGCTGGCGCAAGGCGAGTGAGGCGCCGCGGCTGCCCTTGCGGAAAACGCCGTCCGACTGTTGGCCGGCTCACAGCGCGGCGGGAGGGGGACGCGATAGAACCGGGGCAACGCCGCCCTTCTCCTGCCGATGGAGCTTCAGATGACCAAATCCGCCCTGTTGTCCCACGCCCTGCTCTGCGCCGCCGCCCTGCCGATGCTGGCCGCTGTCTGTGCCGGCCCGGCGCCGGCCCAGACCGTCGAGGGTTCCGGCCCGTCCAGGGTGATGATGTTCGACCGGCCGCCCAGCGTGGACGAACTGCGCGAGGTCGTGGCGCCCGAGCCGAAGATCCGCACCCGCAGCATCGAGATCATCGGCGGTGCGGCCGGTGCAGCGGCCAAGCGCCCCCGGCCGGTGGACGAGATCAACTACGGCGTGCCGGCCGCCGCTCCCCCCGCCGCCCAGCCGGATATCCAGCCGGATGTCCAGCCTGGGGCACAACCGACGCCGAACCGTCCGGCTCCCAGGCGGCACCGGCAGGAGGCAAAGCAGGAGGTCAGGCAGGAGGCCCGGGCGGACCAGCCGGCCGCCGAACCCGCTGCCGCCCCGATCGCCGTCCCGGAGGCCTTTGGCTTCCGCATCAATTTCGCCCTCAACTCGGCTGAGATTCCCGCGGAGTCCGCCTCCTACATCGACTCGGTCGGCTCGCTGATGAAGGAGGATCCGAGCCTCGCCCTGACGGTGGAGGGCCACACCGACGCCAGCGGCAGCCTTGCCTACAACATGCTGCTGTCGCAGCGCCGCGCGGTTTCGGTTGGCGAGTATCTGGTCCGTGTCCACCGGATCGACCCGAAGCGTATCACCGTGGACGGCAAGGGGCCGGCCACGCCGATCGCCGCCGATCCCTATGACGGCCGCAACCGGCGCGTCGAATTCAAGCCCATCCATTGAGCGGCCACCCGAACAGGGAGGGGATGTCATGAAACGCGCCTTGCTCATCGCCGCCGCGCTTGGCCTGCTGGTCAGCGGAGCGGCCGACGCCACGCTGGTCCGCAAGAAGAACGGCCAGTCATCGGGCGCCGCCGGCGGTGCGGCGGCCGGAGATACGATGGCAGGCGGCGTCGACATCGCCCCCTCCGGCAGCCGGGTCCGGGTCCAGTGCTGGCAGGACGGACACAAGATCATCGACGAATCCGACCTCGCCGTCGTCTCGCTCAGCATCGCCAGCCAGATCAACGGCTTGCGCTTCCGCCGCAGCGGCGGGGCGGACGGGACGGTGTCGGTGACGACCCAGTCCCGCACCACCTGCCTGCTCGCCCCGCTCGAAACCAAGGGTCACGACCGGCGCAGCCCCGACTGACCCTTCGACACCATGAAAGGTGATGATCATGTCGACCTTGCCCTTCTCCCGCCTTCTGGCCGCCGCCGCCGTGACGCTGGGATGCGGCCACACCACCACGGTGCGGGCGGAGGCCGTGGTCGTGGCCTCCAGCGCGCCCGGCTATGCCCAGGGCCAGCTGGTTCCCGACGGGCAGGCAGTCCGGCTTCCCGACGGGGCGAACGCGACCCTGCTGTTCGCCAATGGCCGTCTCCTGCGTCTGCGCGGCCCCTATGACGGAGTGCCCGGCGAGGGGCCGGACAGTGCGTCCACAGGCCGTGCCACCGCGGCCCGCGCCGGTCCCGGCGACGACCGCTTCATGCAGAGCGACCTCGGCGCGGCACGGGCGCTGGGCAATCCGCTGGATGCGGCGCTGGACCGTGCCCTGGCGCTCGACCCGGCGATATCCGGCACCCAGTGCGTCAAGGCCGGCAGCACGCCGCTGCTGCGCCGCCCGGCCGAACCCGGGCTGGACCGGCTCATGCTTCAGGATGCTGGCGGCAATACCGGTGCGCCGGTGGGTTGGAGCGGCGGCGCGACCGTTCCCTGGCCGCAGGCACTGCCGCTGGCCGACGGTGCCGACATCCGCGCCCTGCGGCCGGACGGCTCGACGCTCGGCACGCTGCATGTGCGCTTGGTGGAGGAGGAGGGTGGCGCCGCGCTGGCGGTGGGCATGGCGTCGGCCGGCTGCACCGGGCAGATCGGCGCGGCGATGGCCGCGCTGCGCGACGCGACGCTGCCGCTTGACCTTTCCGTATCGGCCGACCGCGGGGCGGCCGCCGCATACCGGCCGGGCGAGGACATCCGCCTGCGGATCAGGACCGACCGCGACGCCCATCTCTATTGCTATCTGCGCAATGCGCGCGCCCAGCTGATCCCGATCTTCCCGGCCGGCGCCGCGCGGAGCACCCGGATCGCGGCCAATGCGCCGCTCGACCTGCCCGGCGACCGCATGCCACTGCCCCTTCGTGCCGGGGATGGTCCCGGCGAGCTGGAGGTGCGCTGCATCGCCGCCAGCCGCAACCTGGACGACGAGATGCCGGGCCGGGCCGACGCCTTCCGTCCGCTGGCCGAGGATGCCGCCGTCCAGCTCGACCGCGCGGTTGCCCGCCTGCGCGACACCGAGGTGGCGTCCGCCCAACTCTTCCTGAAGATCCGCTGAGGGGGCCGCATGGACGGCGCACCCGCAAGGCAGGGAGCGGAACCGCCGGCCTCCCCCGTCCCGGAGCCGGCGGATCGGGACCGGAACAGGGCAGCAAGGCGCGGGCTGGGCATCCGGCTGGTTATGACGATCGTGCTGGGCAGCGCCGTGCTGGCGCTGGCCGCCGCAAGGCTGGTGCCGCCGCTGCGCGCCGCCGACGAGACGCTGGCCGACCGGCTGATCGCCGGGGCCGCCCCGGCCTGGCCGCAGCATCCCGGCATCGCGCTGGTGCTGTTCGGGGAGGACAGCTTCGCCGGGCTGGCCTGCCGGTCTCCGGTGGACCGTGGCATGCTGGCCGAGGTGATCGTCGCGCTGGAGGCCGCGGGGGTCCGTGCCATCGGCATCGACGTGCTGTTC
This sequence comes from Azospirillum thiophilum, assembly GCF_001305595.1. NCBI lineage: Bacteria > Pseudomonadati > Pseudomonadota > Alphaproteobacteria > Rhodospirillales > Azospirillaceae > Azospirillum > Azospirillum thiophilum. The sequence goes on along the minus strand of NZ_CP012402.1, from coordinate 1,021,527 downwards.
GACCAGCCGACCCTGCCGGCGCTGGACGAGCGGCTGCGCCGTGCCATGCTCGGCGCGTCGGTCCCCGTGGTGGCGATCACCGCGCTCGACCAGACCCCGCTGACCGAGCGGCAGCGCCGCTTCCTGGACAGTTTCACCGAGGGCCTGCCGCGCGGACATGCCAATCTGGCGAAGGACCGGCTGGATGCGGCGGTGCGCTGGCATGTCCCCTTCGGCGGTGACGGTACGCCCAGCCTTCCCGCGCAGCTTGCCCGTGCCGGCGGCAATGGCGGGAACCTGCCGGTGGAGCCCTTCCGCATCGACTGGCATGGCCGGCCGGATGCCGCGACCACGCCCTTCCCGGTCTATCCGGCCGAGGCGGTGGCGCTGCTGCCGAAGGATTGGCTGGCCGGGCGGATGGTGCTGGTGGGCACCGCGCTGGCCGGCATCGACCAGCACCGCACGCCGCTGTCCCCGGCGGGTTCCTCCACCCCAGGCGTCGAGATCGAGGCGCATGTGCTGGCCCAACTGCTCGACGGGCGGAACAGCCCGCGCCTGCCGCTGGCGGGGGAGGCGGCGCTGGCGGTCCTGATGGCAGCCGCCGGGGTGGCGGTGGCGATGGCCGGGCTGCCGCTCTGGCTGCTGGCGACGGCGGGGTTGATGCTGCTGGTCGGGGCCTGGGCCGGTGCGGCGGCGCTGTTCGGCGCGGGCGGGCCGCTGGTGCCGCTGGTGGCGCCGTCGCTGGCCTGGGCTGGCGGCATCGCCGCGATGACCGCGCAGATGTCGCTGCGCGAGCGCGCCGACCGCCGGACGCTGATGCGGTTGTTCGCCAACCATGTTTCTCAACCCGTGGCCGACGAGATCTGGCGGGAGCGCGCGACCTTCATGGCCGGCAACCGCCCGCGTCCGCAGCAGCTCACCGCGACCGTCCTGTTTTCCGACATCGAAGGCTTCACCACCATCTGCGAGGCGCTGGAGCCGGAACCGCTGATCCGCTGGCTGGAAGGCTATCTGGATGCGATGGTGCGCATCGTCGGCACCTATGACGGGGTGGTGCTGCGCTTCGTCGGCGACGCGATCCTGGCGGTCTTCGGCGCCCCGGTCGCCCGTACCAGCCAGGAACAAATCGATGCCGACGCGGCGCGGGCCGTCGCCTGCGCCCTGCAGATGGGGCGGGAGCTGGAAGCGCTGAACCGGCAATGGCAGGCGGAGGGGCTGCCGCCGGTCGGCATCCGCGTCGGGCTGCATACCGGACCGCTGGTCGCCGGCAGCCTGGGCGGGCTGCGGCACAGCGAATATTCCCTGCTGGGCGACACCGCGAACACCGCCGCGCGGCTGGAGGCCTATGGCAAGACGGTCGACGCCCGCTCGTCCCGTCATTGCCGGATCATCGTCGGCGATCCCACCTGGCAGGCGGTGCGGCAGGCGGCGGGCGACCGCCGGACCGCCCTGCCGGTCGGGGAGGTGGCGCTGAAGGGCAAGACCAGGACTGTGCGCGTCTGGCTGCTGGTCGATGACGATGGCACGCACGTCGGCGGCTGTCCCCCCGGGGGCGATGAGCCATGTCGATAGTCAGGGCATCAGGGAAGATAAAAAATAGTCGGTGAGTATTCGTGGCAGACGGAAAGGCGTAATCCGTTGGAGTGATCCGCCCCTCTCTTGCCGGATGTAGACGGATGGGGCGGCTTGGCATATGCCATATTTGCGGGTATCCTTATTTCTTCCATGGCGTATTGCTGGAAATTTTCGATAAAGTCTTTGGATGCGATCCGCTGCGCGCCGCGGAGCCGGGCCGACCAATCCCGTCGTCGGAAGCGATGCGACAGGATGCGGCGCTCTTATCCCCGGGTATGGAGGCGGGTACGGAGGCGGGGATGGTCGGACCGGTCGGATGTCGCCGGATCGTTTGCGCGGTGGTCATCTTCCTGCTGGCAGTGGCGGGGCCATGGGGATTTGCGGATGCTGCCGGGCCACCATCGGTCGGACCTTCGCCGGGAGCGGCGACGTCCGAGAGCCGCATCGCCCTGGTGATCGGCGTCAGCAACTACCGCAATGCGCCCGAGCTTGTGAACCCGCGCAACGACGCCCGCGCCATCGGCGAGGCGCTGAGGGCGTTGAACTTCACGGTCGACGAGCAATACGACCTCGATGCCCGCGGCTTCGCCACGACGCTGCGCCAGTTCGGCCTGAAGGCCTCGCAGGCCGATGTCGCGGTGATCTTCTATGCCGGGCACGGCATCCAGGTCGGCGGTATCAATTACCTGCTGCCCGCGGATGCCCAACTGGAGCGGGAGCGCGATCTGGTCTATGAGGCGATCCCGCTGAACCTGCCGATGGGCGAGCTGGCAGGTGCGCGCAAGCTCGGCATCCTCATCCTCGATGCCTGCCGCAACAACCCCTTCGTCGACCGGCTGACCCGCAGCGGGTCGAACCGCAACCAGGCGCATCCCGGCTTCGGCAGCGTGGACGACACGCCCAGCGACACGCTGGTGGCGATGGCGACCCGCGCCGACCAGCTGGCGGAGGACGGCACCGGCGACCACAGCCCGTTCAGCGCGGCGCTGCTCCAGCACCTCCAGAGCCCCGGTCTGGAGCTGAGCCTGTTCTTCCGCAACGTGCGGGACACGGTGAAGCAGGCGACCAACGGCCGGCAGGAGCCGTTCGTCTACGGCTCGCTGGGTGCCACTCCCTTCTACTTCAACCCGCGCCCGCCGAACCGGCCGCCGGTGCTGGGCGAATTGCGGGCGCTGACCCTGATCGACCGCGCGGGCGCCGAGCCGCTGAACCCCGGCAAGCCGACCGATCCCGACGACGACCAGATGTATGTCCGCGTCACCGGCCTGCCGCGCGGCGGCGCCGTACGGGTCGGGGAACGCAGCGTGCTGATCGGCGATTACCTGACCGTCGACCAGCTCGCAGCCGTCAGCTTCAAGCCGGACGGCAGCTTCCGCGGCGAGGCCGGATCCTTCGAGTTCCTGGTGGCCGACGGACGCGGCGGCACCGTCACCGGTGCCATCCCGGTCACGGTGAAGCCGAGCAACCAGCCGCCGGCCGTGGTGGCGGAGCGCAGGCTGAGCGCTGTTGGCAACCCGATGGGGATCGACGCCCCAACCGATCCCGACGGCGATCCGCTGACGATCACCGTCACCGCCGTGCCGGAGCGCGGCAGCGTGCGCAACGGCACAGCCGCCGTGAAGTCCGGCGACCGGCTGACCGTGCAGGCGCTGACCGCGCTGACCTTTGATCCGGAAGCGGCCCGGCCCGGCCCGGCCGGTGCCCTGCGCTACAGCGTCGAGGACGGGCGCGGCGGCTCCGCCGCGGCAGGCGTGACGGTTGAGATCGCCGAGCCCGGCACCGCGCCGCTGGCCGATCTGGAGGAGGGCGTCTGGAAACGCATCCAGGCCAGCAAGGAGCCCGCGGACCATCAGGCCTTCCTGCAACTGTTCGGCGGCAGCGGCTACGCCCCGATGGCGCGCAGCCAGTTGGAGGCGCTGAAGCCGCCGGGGAAGGGCGCGGATGCCGTCCCCGATGCCAAGCCGGAGCCGGCTCCGATCCTGGGTCCGGGTCTGGAGCCGGCCGCCCCCGGTCGCTACACCGCCAGTGCCGACGGCATCCTGCGGGCGACGCCGGCCGGCAACGGCGCCCGCGTCGGCCGGGTGGCGCGCGGCACCACGGTGCAGGTGCTCGGCCGCGTGCCGGAGGGAGGATGGCTCCGCATCGCGCTCGACGACGGCACCCAGGGCTTCGTCGCCGCCACCCTGCTGAAGCACGAGCCGCCGCCCCCTCCACAGCCACCCGCTCCCCAGGCGGCCGAACCGCAGGTGGCCGCAACAGCGCCTTCTGCACCGCTCAACGGCACGGCGCGCAATCATGGCGCCGGCAACAGCTTCCAGGATTGTCCGACCTGCCCGGTGATGCTGCGGCTACCGGCCGGCAGCTTCATGATGGGCAGTGACAAGGGCGACCCGTCGGAACGGCCGGTCCACCGCGTCGCCATCGCCAAGCCCTTCGCGCTCGGCGTCTACGAGGTCACCGTCAGCGAATGGCGTGCCTGCATGCAGGAAGGCGGCTGCACCGACCTGCCGCGCATGACCAATCCCACCGACGCCACGCCGGTCCACAACCTCCATTGGCAGGACGCTCAATCCTATGTCGGCTGGCTCAGCCGCAAGACCGGACAGCGCTACCGCCTGCCCAGCGAAGCGGAATGGGAGTATGCCGCGCGCGCCGGGACCGGCACGCCCTATTGGTGGGGAACGGAGGCCGGTATCCACGCCGATTGCGACGATTGCGGCGGCCCGCATGAGCATCTGACCCCGGCGGCGGCCGGCAGCTACAAGCCGAACCCCTTCGGCCTGCATGACATGAACGGCGGCGTGGCGGAATGGGTTGCCGACTGCTGGAACAAGAACTACCAGGGTGCGCCCGCCGACGGCAGCGCCTGGACCCAGGGCGCCTGCCGCAAGCGGGTTCTGCGCGGCGGCTCCTGGCGCGACGGCCTGGACGTGATCAACGGCACGGTGCGGAATTCCTACGACATCGACGTGCGCTATCTTGCCAACGGCTTCCGCGTCGCGCGGGATCTGAACTGAAGGTCTTCGGTTCAGCCCCTCATTTCTGGACCGTCACCACCTTCTGGGTAGCGCGGTTCTGCGTGCCGACCGCGCTGTTGATGGAGGTGTTCACATTGTTGAACCGCACCCCGCCATTGGCCAGCGCGGCGGGAAAATGCGGCAGCGGCCCCGCAGCGCTCATCAGCTGATCGAGCGTGGAGGGCCCGGCGGATTTCGGAGCCGGCTTGGGCGCGGCGGCCTGCACCGGTTCCGGCGTGGGTGCCGGTGCCGGCGCGGCCGACTCCTCCACTGGAACGCCGGTGCCGTCGCTCAGCTGCTGCTGGCTGATGTTGCCGTCGCCGAAGGCGAAATTCAGCGCGCTGTTGAAGTTGTTCACGATGAAGGGCGCATCGATGAAGGTGAAGCTTGGGTCGACCGGCTGGACCGGCGGCTGCCGGCTGGCGGCCAACGGCTGGCCCTTGTTGAAGCCGGCGAGGAAGCCGGCGTCGCCGCGGATGCGGGTGATCGACTGCTGATGAACGGAAGACCGGCTGATCGAGTGGTTGGTGACCATGGCGCCGGGAGGGGCGCCGCGGCGGTTCGGGTCGACCGAGACCGGCAGGCGCGGCGACTGGGCGAAGGCCTGTGCCATCGCCGCGCCGGGGATCGGGCCGGACGGGAAGGCGATGCCGCCGCTGACCTGGGCCACGGCCGTCCCGGCGGTCAGCAGCAGGATGGTGGCGGCGGGCAAAAGGACGGTGCGGGGCTGGAACATCGCTGGCTCCCTCGGTTCCGGACTGTAGGGAGCAGGGTAGGGCATCCGGGCGGTCCGCGGCTGTGGCCCGGACCACAGGCAGCGGGTAAAACTCAGGCACAGGACTCGGTGATCTCGTCCAATGCGCGGGCGTCGAGGATGACGATGTGGCCGGACTCCATCCGGATCACCCCGGCACGCTGCCATTCGTTCAGCAGCTTGTTGATGCTCTCGCGCGAAACGCCGACGAGGCAGCCCAACTGCTGCTGCGACAGCTTGATGTCCAGCCGCAAGCCCTCCGGCCCGGCGCGGCCGAAGGCATCGCCCAGCCGTTTCAGGGCGCGGGCGAAGCGGGACGACGCTTCGAGGAACAGCGTGTCCTCCAGATGCTCGCTGGTCTGGCGCAGCCGCTTGCACAGCACGCCGATGATCCGGAAGGCGATGTCCGGCCGCGCGGTGAGCAGCGGCATCAGTTGCGAGCGGTCGAGGACCAGCAGGTCGCTTTCCTCCAGGGCGACGGCGTCGGCGGTGCGCGGCTCGCCGTCCAGCAGGGCGATCTCGCCGAACAGGCCGCCCTTGTTGATGATGCTCAGCACCAGCTCCTTGCCGTCGAGGGAGTGGGAGCAGATCTTCACTCGGCCGCGGATGACCGCCATCATGCTGTCGCCGGGGTCGCCCTTCTGGAAGATCACCGCGCCGCGCGCATGGTGCGACAGCCGCGCCGCGGCCGCCAGGCGTTGACGTTCCTCGCGTTCCAGATGCTTCAGCAGGAAATGCCCGGCGAGAACGAGGTCCTTGTCGAAATTGATCCGTATCGCGGTCATGGCTGCCCCCTGATCCTGATCTGCGTCGCTGGATCGCGGTCGTGGTCGCCGGTTGCGGTCTTTCCGGGGCATGGTACCCCGGCAATCGACGTGCCCCTCCCCGTCAAAGGCGGTACTTCGCCCTTGGCGCTCCTGCACCCTTCGTGTGCCGCCGACGGAAAGGGCGGCCGGCGCTTGTCGGTCGCCCTCCGCTTTTCCTGCTCGCGCCCATGGATCGGCTGCGGGCGCCATCAGTCCAGGTCCGGGTCCGGCTCGTCGTCGTCCGGGCGCGGCGGATGGGTCCAGCGGTTTGGAATGGCTCCCGGGCGCTCCAGGAAGCCACGCAGGTCGGGCGCGATGGGCCGCGGCAGCGGATAGGCCTCCGCATCGGGAACCATCGCGGCCTGTGTGTCCGCCGATGTTGCCGAACAGCGGGTCTCGCCGTTGACCGTCACGCAGTTCAGCGTCCCCGAACCGCGCAGGCAGACGGTCTTGCCGTTGACCGTCTGGCAGGCCAGGGAGTCGGCGTGCGCCGGGGCGGCCAGGAACGGCAGGGTGGGCGCGGCGAGGAAAAGCGCCAGGACAAGCATGGTCTTCGGCATGGAGCACTCCCGGGGTTTGGGCGATCCCGACCGGTCGATCCGGATCGGGATCGCCCCGATGGGCGTGGAAAGCTGCAGTCAGCGCCGCAGGCCGGTCAGCGATTGGGCCGCACTGTTGCCGAGGCCGGCGGTGACGTTGGTGCCGATCCCGACATTGGTGCTGACCAGCGGCCCGCGACCGCTGAAGTTCAGCCCGACCTGGACGCCGCTGCCCTGGACGCCGACCAGCCTCTGGCCGGCCGTGTTGCCGATGCCCGCCGCGACGTTGGTGGCGGTGCCGACATTGGTGCTGACCAGCGGGCCGCCGCCGCGGACGGGGACGCCTCCACCTTGGCCTCCGCCCTGGACGAAGGTGCCCTGCTGCTGCGCGGTGTTGCCGATGCCGGCCCCGACATTGGTGGCGTTGCCGACATTGGTGCTGACCAGCCCGGGCACGGCCATCATGGATGGAAGGCCCATTCCGGTGCCTGTGCCGGCTTTGGGCTGGGCCAGGGCGGGCGAGGCGAGCAGTGCGACGGCGGCCAAGCCGGCGAGAAGGGTCTTGAGGGTCATCCGTGGTCTCCTTGACAATGGGTTCATCCGATCGGGCTTCCAAGCCCCGGCCTGTTCCGATGAGGAAGCCTAGCCGTGCTGTCTGCTCGCCGCTGTGAGCCGCCCCACAAGTGCCGGCGGTTTTCAGGGCTTCCTCCTTGCCGGGCAAAGGAACCCGGACAAAAGAAGGCTCCGGCCGGGATGCCGGCCGGAGCGAGGTCAGGGGAGGAAGCCGAGGAGGACTGGGGGGATCAGCGCTGTTTGACGAAGGCGCTCTGCCCGGCGAAGTTGCCGGTGCCGGCGGAGAGGTTCTGCATGGTGCTGCGGTTGAAGGGACCGAGCATGCCGCCGGAACGCTGCATCACGGTGCCGCTCTGCAGGGCGGTGTTGCCGATGCCGGCCGCGGTGTTGCCGATGGTGGCGGCCGAGCCGCCGCTCAGCATGCCGCCGCTCCGCTGCATCACCGTGGCCCGCTGCCCGGCCTCGTTGCCGATGCCGGCCGCGGTGTTGCCGATGGTGGCCATCGAGCCGCCGTTGAACAGGCCGCCGCTCCTCTGCTTGACGAAGGCGCCCTGGCTGGCGGTGTTGCCGATGCCGGCGGCGAGGTTGGAGACGGTGGCGACGTTCGGTCCGGCGAACCCGCCCTTGGACTTCTGCAGGACGGTGGCGCTCTGGCTTGCGGTGTTGCCGACGCCGGCCGCGGTGTTGGAGATGTCGGAGATGTTCTGGGCCATCGCCGGGGCGGCGAACAGGGCGAGCGAGGCGAAGCCGGTCAGCAGGGCGGTGCGGATCATGGTGTGGTCTCCGGTCTGGGGCGCCGCGGTGTGTGGCGCGTTGTCGATGGACAGACCCTACCCAAGACCGCCAATCCCCGATGTGAGCCGGCCCACACTCACCGTTGCTTTGCCGGCCTCACGGTGACGGCGGTTCCTTTCGTCGTTGCTCCTGCCGCTCCAGGGCCCACCGCAGCAGGGCGGCGGCGCGGAACGGTGCGTGGAGGAACTTGCCGCAGGGCAGCGTCGCGAAGAAGCCCAGCACGACGCCCAGATGGATCAGCAGCAAGGGCCCCATCGCGGCCGTTTCCCGCAGCGCCAGCAGGGCGAACCCGCTGGTCGCGATCAGGAACAACTGGGCCAGCAGCGCAAGATCGGCGCCCAGCAGCTCCGCCGCCACCGGTCCCGGATCGGCATGGCGCTTCAGCCAAGCCAGCCCGGCCGTCCCGGCCATCATGCCGGCTCCCCCCAGGCTGCCGAGCAGGACGGGCAGGCTGAAGACCGGATAGGGCGCCTGCCAGCCAAGCACATGGTCGTAGACCGTGGCGACGGCGGTGGCGGCGAAGCAGAGCGCGAAGCCATAGGACAGCGCATGGTGGAAGCGGCGCCGGGCTTGCGAGAAGCGGTCGTCCCGGTCGTTGCAGCCGACCCCGCCGCCACCGAGGTTGCGCAAGCTCGCGATGTCCCACAGGGCGTCGCGCAGGGCCGGCCCCGTCGCCGCCCCGGGCGGCACCGGACCCATGCTGCGCCAGAAGGCCGCGACGCTGAACCCGACGGACAGCAGCGACCAGAGGAGCGTCAGCCCGGCAAGTCCGGCGATCAGGCTCCAGGGCAGCACCCGGTAGAAGGCCCCCGCACCCGAATGCCGCCCCAGCACTTGCTCCGGTGGCAGCCACAGCAGCGCCGGAACCGACAGGACGGCCACCATCGACAGGGTGACGGCCATCGCGAAGCGGCCGGTGTGGCGGACCCGGCCGCCCGGCAGCGCCGGCCAGGCATGGTCGCGGTAGGTTCGTTGCCTGACGAGGCTGAGGCTTTTCGGTATGTTGACGTCGAACGGATGGGGCGGCGCGTACTGGCAGGCATGGTAGCAGGCCCGGCAGTTGTGGCAGAGGTTGGACAGGAAACTCAGATCGGCCGCCGACAGCTCCCGCCGCGACCTCAGTGCCCGGAATACGGCGCAATAACCGTCGCAATACCGGCAGGCATTGCAGATCTCCAGCGCCTGCCGTGCGTCCTGCGCAATCCGCGCCGCGTTGCCGTCATCGCCGGGCATGGGCCGCGGCCTCCCGTCCGGCGATCCGCCCGAACACCGACCCGATGGTCATGGCGCTTCCCGCCAGATAGCCATGGCCGAGGATGTTGGGCGCCATGATGACGCCCGCCGCAAAGATGCCGCCGAGCGGTTGCCCGTCGCTCCGCAGCACCCGCGCCTTGCAGTCGACCCGCACCCCCAGGCAGGTCGAGGTGACTCCGGCCCGCATCGGATAGGCACCGAAGGGCGGAACCGCAACCGGCGCAGCGAGCCGTGTCTTCGCCGGCAGGATGCCTTCGGTATGGCCGCCGGCGCGGACCGCGGCGTTGAAGGCGGCCACGGTGGATTCCAGAACGGCCGGCAGCATCCCCAGTTCGGCCGCCAGCCCGCCGATGCTCGCCGCCCGGACCGCCGGGAAGATGGAGGGGCGGAAACCTCGTTCGATCGCCGTGTCGAAGATCGAGAAGGCGACGGCGCCGGGACAGCGGGCGACGCGATCGCCCCACACGGAAAAGCGCGTCGGTCCCACATGCTCCCCCTCGTCGGCGAAGCGCCGGCCGTTTCGGTCGACGACGATGCCATATGCCACGCCGTCGAGCCGGGTGACGATGCCGCCGTCGAATCCCGGCGAGCGGCCATCCACCGCGACCATGTGGCAAAGGCCGGACGCCCCGACGGGATCGGCGCCGCTCTCCAGCAACGCCTTCAGCGGCCGGCCGGTCGCATGGGGGGTGCCGCGGATGACAAAGCCATCGGCCGCCTCGCCCCATCGGTCGCGCAACCAGTCTCCATCGGCCTGGAATCCGCCGGTCGCGACGACGACCGCACCCGCCCGGATGGTCTCCTTGCGCCCATCACGGAGCACGGTGACGGCGGTCAAACCGTCAGCGGGATGAAATGCGCGCACCTCGCTGTCATGGCGGACAACGACCCCCAGCCCTTCGGCGGTGGCGTAGAGCGCGTTGACCAGCGCCTTTCCCCCGCCGAGGAAGAAGGCGGTTTTCCGGGAATAGGGCAGGGCATCGTCGTCGGCGCTCTGGAACCGGACGCCGTTGCCGATCATCCAGCCGAGGATACCGGCGGACTCGCCGATCAGCAGGTGCGCCAGCGTCTCGTCGACCGCACTCCCGGCGACGCCTTGCAGGTCGGACCAGTAATCGCCGGCGGGGTAGCGGCCTTGAATCCAGGGGGACGGTTCGTCATGCGCGATCCGGAAGTTGCGGGAGTGCCGGGCATTGCCGCCGCGCAGCGCCCTCGGCGCGCTGTCCAGCATCATGACGGCGGCACCTGACCGGCGGGCCGAGATGGCGGCGCACAGCGCCGCATTGCCGCCGCCCGCCACCAGCACGTCGCACTCATGCAGGACATTGGTCATTGGCAGGCGGTCATGGGAAGGATGGCGTGCTCGGGTCGGCAGGGGAGCCTCTTCCGGAAGCTTCTTGCAGGGGAAGGCTTTAGTCCCGATGGGCGGAGCTTGGGAAGGGCGGTCGCCTGCGACACAGGGCAGCGGCCGGCACCGGGATGGGTCGATCCATGGCCCGGCCGCATGGCGTGCGCCGCAAGCGATGCATATGCATCCATGAAAATGCTTTTACAGAATTATGCATATCCTGTAACTCTGTAGACATCCAGTTGCGGCTGAGCTTTCGAAGAGGCGTCGGGGGATGGTGCAGCCCATACAGACGGGATCGCTGCTGATCCGGATGCAGAACTGCCAGCAGCAGCTTCCGGCTGCGCTGGCCAAGGTCGGGGCCTGGGCGCTGGCCTATCCCTTCCGCACCGCGACGCTGAAGATCGGCGAACTGGCCGCGGCGGCTGAGGTGTCGGTGGCGTCGGTCAACCGCTACGCCCGCTTCCTCGGTTACGAAGGCTTTCCGGAATTCCGCGAGGATCTGCTGCGCGCCTTCGAGTCCACCTTCGCGCCGGTGGAGAAATTGCGCGTTGCCGTGCAGCGCGACACCTCGAACGCCGAGATCATGCGGGAATCGCTGACCAGTGACGCCGGCAACATCACCCGCACCATGGAACTGCTGCAGCCCGAACAGTGCGAGTCGGCGATTCGGCTGATCCGCGAGGCCAAGCGCGTCGTGGCGCTCGGCCTGGGCGACAGCGCCTATCTCGCCCTGTTCCTCGCCGACATGCTGGAGCCCTATGTCGACAACGTCCGCGAGGCCGTCGAATTTGCGGGCACCGAGCGTACCATCCGCCGGCTGATGACGGTCAAGCCGGGCGATCTGGTGGTCGCCATCACCTCGCCGCGCTATTCGCGTCGGACCATCGAGCATCTCCAGCTGTGCCGAGAGCGCGGGGCGAAGGCCATCGCGCTGACCGACGCGCCGGACAGCCCCATCGTGCCGCTGGCCGACGTCACCCTGCTCGCCGGGGCCGACCATGGCGTGCGCCACAGCTCGCCGACTGGGCTGATGGCGTTGATCGTGGCGCTCGGCACCGCGCTGTCGCGCTCCGGCCCCGACAGCGTTGGACAGGCAGCCGACGTCGCCGAACGCATCCTGCCCTATCTCCACGTCGTACCGAAATCGAACCGGCCGCCAGAGTGACCTGCTGTCCAAGTGACCGGACCCTTCCCATCCACGCGCCAACGAAGCTGAATCCGATGACGATCTCCTATTGGAACGGGCATTACCTGCCGCTGGACGAGGTCCAGGTGTCGCCGCTGGACCGCGGTTTCCTGTTCGCCGACGGCCTCTATGAAGTGACCGCCGCCTACAACGGCCACCTGTTCGAGCCGGAGGCCCATGTCGCCCGCCTGCAACGCGGCATGGCGGCCCTACGCATCGACTGCGCGCTGTCGGCCGCCGACTGGATGGGCATCATGGAGCGGCTGGCCGCCGACTCCGGCATCGACGGCGATCTGACCGTCTACCTGCAAGTCACCCGCGGTGCCGCCGCCAGCCGCGGCCACGCCTTCCCGGCCGGCGTCACACCGTCGGTGTTCGGCATGGTCAGCCCGTTGAAGCGCCCGCCCGCGGCGTGGCGCGACCAGGGCGTTTCCGCCATCACCATCCCCGACATCCGCTGGGGCCGCTGCGATCTGAAGACCATCGCGCTGCTGGGCAGCGTGCTGGCCCAGCAGGCGGCGACCGATGCCGGCGTCGTCGATGCGCTCCAGCTGCGCGACGGGCTGGTGACCGAAGGCGCCGCCACCAACATCTTCGTGGTCAAGGACGGCGTCATCGCCACCCCGCTCAACGATCCCCGCATCCTCGAGGGCATCACCCGCACCGTCATCCTGCGGCTGGTGGCCGAGAATGGCCTGCGGCTTGAGGAGCGCGACATCCCGGCGGCCGAACTCGATGCGGCCGACGAGATCTGGATCGCCAGCACCACCAAGGAGATCACCCCTGTCACCAACCTGAACGGCAAGCCGGTCGGCACCGGTGCGCCGGGCATGGTGTGGCGCCGCATGTTCGCGCTGTTCGCCGAAAGGCTGGGCCGATGAGCGCTGTCGCTGCCGCGAAGGCTGCCGATACCGCGCCGGCCTTGCTTTCCGTCGAGGGGCTGAGCGTCGCCTTCGACGGCGAACATGGTCCCGTGCGCGTGGTTGAGGATGTCAGCTTCAGCGTCGCGCCGGGCGAGACGGTGGCGATCGTCGGCGAGTCCGGCAGCGGCAAGTCGGTGACCTCGCTGTCGCTGATGCGGCTGGTCGATTATGCCGGCGGCCGCATCGTCGGCGGGCGCATCCGCTTCAAGGGCCGCGACGGGCGCGAGCGCGATCTCGCTTCCCCGCCGGCGGAGGCGCTGACCGACATGCGCGGCAACGACATCGCCATGGTCTTCCAGGAGCCGATGACGTCGTTGAACCCGGTCTTCACCATCGGCGACCAGATCGCCGAGGCGGTGATGCTGCACCAGGGTCTCGACCGCAAGGCGGCGCGGGCCGAGGCGCTGCGCATGCTGGAGAAGGTGCGGATTCCCGAACCGGCCCGGCTGCTCGACCGTCACCCGCACCAGCTTTCGGGCGGCATGCGCCAGCGCGTGATGATCGCCATGGCGCTGTCCTGCCGTCCGTCGCTGCTGATCGCCGACGAACCGACCACCGCGCTGGACGTCACCATCCAGGCGCAGATCCTGCGGCTGATCCGCCTGTTGCAGGACGAGATGGGGATGGGCGTCATCTTCATCACCCACGACATGGGCGTGGTGGCCGAGGTGGCCGACCGCGTCGTCGTGATGTGGCGCGGCCGCAAGGTGGAGGAGGGCCCGGTCGAGCGCATCTTCCAGGCACCTCAGCACCCCTACACCAAGGCGCTGCTGTCGGCGGTGCCGAAGCTGGGCGCGCTCCGCGGGCAGGATCTGCCGGTGCGCTTCCCCCTGTTGGTGGTGGACGACGCCAAGGCGGACGCGGCGCTGCCGGCCCCGCCGCCGGTGCAGGACACCGTCCGCGCCGCCGACGCGCCGCTTCTGGAGGTGCGCGATCTCACCACCCGCTTCGACGTGCGCAAGGGCATCTTCGGTTCGCTCAAAGCCCGCGTGCATGCGGTGGAGAAGGTCAGCTTCGCCGTCCGCCCCGGCGAGACGCTGGCGCTGGTCGGTGAATCCGGCTGCGGCAAGTCGACCACCGGCCGCACCATCATGGGGCTGCAGTCCGCCACCTCCGGAACCATCCGTTTCGACGGCCTCGACACCGCGACGCTGGATTCCAACGGGCAGGCGAAGCTGAAGGAGAAGATCCAGTACATCTTCCAGGATCCTTTCGCCTCGCTGAACCCGCGGATGACCGTCGGCTTCAGCATCGCCGAGCCGATGCTGGTCCACGACTACGTGCCGACTTCCAAGCCGGGCGTGTCGCGCCGCCGTGCCATCGAGGAGCGGGTGGCCGAACTGCTGACCCAGGTCGGGCTGAAGCCGGAGCATGCGCGCCGCTACCCGCATGAATTCTCCGGCGGCCAGCGCCAGCGCGTCTGCATCGCCCGTGCGCTCGCCTGCGATCCCAAGCTGATCATCGCCGACGAGGCGGTCGCGGCGTTGGACGTGTCGATCCAGGCGCAGATCGTCAACCTGCTGATGGAGCTCCAGGCGCGGCGCGGGCTGTCCTACCTGTTCATCAGCCACGACATGGCGGTGGTGGAGCGGGTCAGCCACCGCGTCGCCGTCATGTATCTGGGCCAGATCGTCGAGCTGGGCCCGCGCCGCGCCGTGTTCGAGAGTCCGCAGCACCCCTACACCCGCCGCCTGATGGCGGCGGTGCCGATCGCCGATCCCAGCCGCCGCACCCGCGACCTGAGGCTGCTGACCGGCGAGATTCCCAGTCCGATCCGCAACGTCGGCGACGAGCCGGCGGTGCAACCGCTGGTGCCGGTCGGCGACGATCATTTCGTCGCCCGCCATGCCGTCGGCGGTGATTTCTGAATCAAGAAAAGGGAGACATCACGTGACGCGTTTCGCCCTTCCCCTGCTGGCCGGCCTGCTGGCCGGCACCGCTCTCGCCGGTCCGGCCTTCGCCGCAAAGGATCTGGTGGTCGGCCTGCCCGACAACATCACCACGCTGGACCCGGCCGACATCAACGACACCCTGTCGCAGTCGGCCAGCCGCACGATGATGCAAGGCCTGTTCGGCTTCGACAAGGACATGAAGCTGGTGCCGCTGCTGGCCGAGAGCTTCACGGTCAACGACACCGCCACCGAATACACCTACCGCCTGCGCAAGGGCGTCACCTTCCATGACGGCTCGCCCTTCAACGCCCAGGCGGTGAAGACCAACTTCGACCGCCTCGCCAACCCGGCCAACCGGCTGAAGCGCCAGAGCCTGCTGGCGATGCTGGCCGAGACGGTGGTGGTCGACGACTACACCGTCACGCTGAAGCTGTCGCAGCCCTTCGGCGCGCTGAACAACAACCTCGCCCATCCCGGCGCCATGATCCACAGCCCGAAGGCGCTGGAGACCTATGGCAAGGAGATCGGCCGCCACCCGGTCGGCACCGGCCCCTACAAGTTCGTCAGCTGGGCAGCCGACACGCTGAAGGTCGAGAAGAACGCCAACTACTGGAAGCCGGGCCTGCCGAAGGTCGATACGGTGACGCTGAAGAGCGTGCCGGAGAATGGCAGCCGCATCGCCATGCTGCAGACCAACGAGGCGCAGTTCATCTATCCGCTGCCGCCGGAGATGGTGAAGATGGTGGAGGCCAACAGCGCGCTGGAACTGATCGACGCGCCGTCGATCATCGCCCGCTACGTGGCGATGAACACCATGAAGAAGCCTTTCAACGACCCGCGAGTCCGTCAAGCGCTGAACTACGCCGTCGACAAGAACGCCTACGCCAAGGTGGTCTATCGCGGCTACGCCGGTCCGCTGGATTCGGCGATCCCGTCCAAGCTGGGCTTCCACGTCACCCAGCCCAACCAGTACACCTATGACCTCGCCAAGGCGAAGGCGCTGCTGGTCGAAGCCGGATATCCGAACGGCTTCGAGGCCGAGATGTTCGGCCGCAACAGCACGAACTTCATCCGCGGCATGCAGTTCGTGCAGCAGCAGCTGTCGCAGATCGGCGTCAAGCTGACCGTCACCCCGCTGGAGGCCGGCGTCGAGACCGCCCGCGTCTGGGGCGTCGAGAAGCCGGAGGATGCGACGGTGCAGATGCAGTATGGCGGCTGGTCGGCCTCGACCGGCGACGCCGACTGGGGCCTGCGTCCGCTGCTGTGGGGCAAGGGCTTCCCGCCGAAGTTCTTCAACGTCGCCTACTACAAGAACGACACGGTCGATTCCGCGATCGAGACCGGCATCGGCACCGCCGACACCGCCAAGCGCGCCGAGGCCTACCGCGTCGCCCAGGAGCAGATCTGGAAGGACGCGCCCTGGATCTTCCTTGGCGTCGAGAATCTGCTGGCCGGCAAGTCGAAGAAGCTGACCGGCTTCTACTATGTCGCCGACGGCGGGCTGCAGATGGAAGAAGCCGACCTGCAGTGATGTGAGGGTGGGGGCTCCCTATTGCCCCCACCCTGACCCTCCCCCGCTGGGCGGGGGAGGGGGCAAGTGCTTAAGGCGGGAGAGTGGCGGCAGTCCCTCCCCCGCCCAGCGGGGGAGGTTAGGTGGGGGTCTAACGTCCCCGAGAATCCCCCCGCACCTCCAGGCCCTCTTCCAGGACCTCCGTCCCATGTTGAAATATCTCGTCGGCCGTCTTGCCGGCATCCTTCCGGTTCTGCTGGTGATTTCCGTCTTCGTCTTCGGCTTCGTCCATCTGCTGCCGGGCGATCCGGCGCGGCTGGTCGCCGGCCCGGATGCGACCCAGCGCGACGTCGAGCTGGTGCGCCAGGATCTCGGCCTCGACCAACCGCTGTGGGTGCAGTATGGCCGCTTCCTCGGCAATGCGGTGCAGGGCGAGTTCGGCCGGTCGATGAAGTCCAAGCGGCCGGTGTCGCAGGAGATCGGCGAACGCTTCCTGCCCACGCTCTACCTCACCATCGTCGCCATGGTCTGGGCGACACTGGCGGGATTGCTGATCGGCGTGGCGTCGGCGACGAAGCGCGGACGCTGGCAGGACCATGTCGGCATGATCGTCGCGGTGTCTGGCATCGCCTTTCCCTCATTCTGGCTCGGGCTGCTGATGATCGACCTGTTCTCGGTCAAGCTCGGCTGGCTGCCGACCAGCGGTTACGGGACGTGGCAGCATTACGTGATGCCGTCGCTGACGCTGGGGCTCGGCGTCGCCGCGGTGATGGCGCGCTTCACCCGCTCCGCCTTCATCGAGATCGCGCGCGAGGATTACGTCCGCACCGCAAGGGCCAAGGGCGTGCCGGCCCGGCTGGTGGTGTGGAAGCACACGCTGCGCAACGCGATGATCCCGATCATCACCATGGTCGGGTTGCAGTTCGGCTTTCTGCTGGGCGGGTCGATCGTGGTCGAGACGGTGTTCTCCTGGCCGGGGCTGGGCCGGCTGCTGGTGGATAGCGTCAACTACCGCGACTACACCGTCATCCAGGCGGAGATCCTGCTGTTCTCGCTGGAATTCATCATCATCAACCTGCTGGTCGATGTGCTGTACGCCTTCGCCAACCCCGAGATCCGCTACTCATGACCACGACAGACGCAACCAGCGTGGCCGTGAGCCACGACGCCATCCGGTCGCCGCTGCGCGAATTCTGGCGCAAGTTCCGGCGCAACCGCACCGCCATGGCGGCCGGCATCTGTCTGCTGGCGCTGACCCTGGCCGCCGCCGCCGCACCCTGGATCGCGCCGTTCGACCCGGCGGCCTTCGACTATGACCGCATCCTGGAAGGGCCGTCGGCGGACCATTGGGCCGGCACCGACGCCTATGGCCGCGACATCCTGAGCCGCATCCTGTGGGGTGCGCGCATCTCGCTGTCGGTCGGGCTGCTGTCGGTCCTGCTGGGCGGGGTGGCCGGCGTGGCGCTCGGGTTGGTCGCCGGCTTCCGCGGCGGCTGGATCGATTCGCTGATCATGCGCGTCTGCGACGTGCTGCTGGCCTTTCCCGGTATCCTGCTGGCGATCGGCATCGTCGCCGTCCTCGGGCCGGGCATCGACAACGTCATCTATGCGGTGGCGATCTTCAGCGTGCCGGTCTTCGCCCGCCTCGTGCGCGGCAGCACGCTGGGGCTGAAGCGCGCGGTCTATGTCGACGCCGCCCGCGCCATCGGCGTGCGCGACCGGCTGCTGATGGTCCGCCACATCCTGCCCGGCACACTGCCCAGCGTGATCGTCTATGTCTCCATGCGCATCGGCACCTCGATCCTGACGGCGGCAAGCCTCAGCTTCATCGGCCTCGGTGCCCAGCCGCCCAGCCCGGAATGGGGCGCCATGCTGGCCGACGGGCGCAGCTACATCGGCGTCGCCAGCCACGTCACCTTCTATCCCGGCCTCGCGATCTTCCTGACGGTGCTGGCCTTCAACCTGCTCGGCGACGGACTGCGCGATGCCCTCGACCCGAAACTCCGCTGACGGCAGGGGCAGGGCGTGGGCCTTCGGGCTCGCCTGCGGCCGGCTGACGCCGGGGCCGCGCAACGCCATCACCGACGTGCCGGGCGTGCGCGTCGGCCATGTCACGCTGGATGAGGGCGCCGTCCAGACCGGCGTCACCGCCATCCTGCCCCATGCCGGCAACCTCTACCGTGACAAGCCGGTGGCGGCGGCCGAGGTGCTGAACGGCTTCGGCAAGAGCGTCGGTCTGATGCAGGTGGAGGAGTTGGGGGCGCTGGAAACCCCGATCCTGCTGACCAATACCCTGTCGGTCGGCACCGCCGCCACCGCGCTGGTCCGCCACGCCATCGCCGCCAACCCGGACATCGGCCGGACCACCGCCACCGTCAACCCGGTGGTGATGGAGTGCAACGACGGTCCGCTGAACGACATCCAGGCGCTGGCGGTGACGGAGGCCCATGCCGCCGCGGCACTGGCCGCAGCGATGGGCGAGCCGGACGGAGCCGAAGTGGCAGTGGGTTCGGTCGGTGCCGGGCGCGGCATGTCCTGCTTCGGCTTCAAGGGCGGCATCGGTACGTCCTCGCGCCGCCTGAAGCTGGACGGCAGGCGCCATCACCTGGGCGTGCTGGTCCTGGCCAATTTCGGCCGGCCGGGGGAACTGCGCCTGCCCGACGGCCGCCGCGTGGCCCCGCCGGTGCCGGATGACGCGCCGGAGAAGGGCTCGGTCATCGTCATCGCTGCCACCGATGCGCCGCTCGATCACCGCCAACTGCGACGGGTCATCCGCCGGGCCGGGGTGGGGCTGGCGCGGGTCGGTTCCTTCTGGGGCCACGGCAGCGGCGACATCGCGCTCGGCTTCACCACCGCCAACCGCATCGACCATGACGAGCGCGCCGACATCGTGCCGCTGCGCATGCTGAACGAGCGCCGCATCGACGGCCTGTTCGAGGCGATGGCCGATGCGACGCAGGAAGCGGTGCTCGACGCGCTGGCCGCAGCGACGCCGGTGATCGGCCGGGACGGCGCGACCCGGCCCTGCCTGTCCGCTATCCTGACCTCCGGGAGCACAGAGTGAAGATCTACATCTCCGCCGACATCGAGGGGGTGGCCGGCGTGGTCTCCCAACAGCAGGTGACGCCGGGCAATACCGAGTACGAGCGTGCCCGCCGCCTGATGACCGCCGAGGTCAATGCCGCCATCGAAGGCGCGGTTGCTGGCGGTGCCAGCGAGATCCTGGTCAACGACAGTCACGGCCCGATGCTGAACCTGCTGCCGGACGAGCTGCATCCTGCAGCCGAACTGATCCTTGGCCGGCCCAAGCCGATCGGCATGTTCGCCGGGCTGGAACCGGGGACGGCCGGGGTGATGTGCGTCGGCTTCCACAGCTCGGCCCGCCAGTACGGCATCCTCGCCCACACCACCAACAGTTTCGCCTTCGGCCGCGTCGTCGTGAACGGCTTGGAACTGGGTGAGGCCGGCAATTACGGCGCCTATGCCGGCGAGATCGGCGTGCCGGTGATCCTGCTGAGCGGCGACGACCGCTTCGCCGCGGAGATGGCGCCGCTGTTCCCGGACGCCGAACAGGTGGTGGTCAAGCACGCGCTCGGCCAGCGCGCCGCCCGCGCCGTGGCGCCGTCGGTCGCCCGCGACCGCATCCGCGAGGCGGCGGCCCGTGCCGTCCGCCGCGCCTCGAGCATCCCGCCCTTCCGCGTTCCGCCGCGCGGCGACGGAGCGCCCTACCGCTTGGAGATCGAGATGAACAGCCCGGCGCTGGCCGACCTGGCATCGTTGATCCCGGTGTCCGAGCGCCTCGACCCCGTCACCATCCGCCTGCCGGCCGCCAGCATGGCCGCCGCCCTCGGCTGGATCAACACCCTGTCGGCCATGTCGGCCTCCCTGCGCTGAGACCCTGCCCATGACCTTCTCCGTACCGCAGCCCTTCGCGCTGGCCATCCATGGCGGCGCCGGCACCATCAAGCGCAGCGCCCTGACGCCCGCGTTGACCGAGGGCTATCATGCCGGGCTGCGCCGGGCGCTGGCCGCGGGGCATGACGTGCTGGCCGACGGCGGCAGCGCGCTCGACGCCGTCACCGCCGCGGTGATGGCGCTGGAGGACGAGCCGCTGTTCAACGCCGGCCGCGGCGCCGTCTTCACCGCGGAGGGCGTGCAGGAGATGGACGCCGCCGTCATGGACGGCCGCGACCGCGCCGCCGGTGCGGTGGCCGGCCTGTTCGGCCCGCGCAATCCGATCCTCGCCGCCCGCGCGGTGATGGAGCACAGCGAGCATGTCCTGTTGATCGGCGAGGGCGCGCTCGACCTCTGCCGCCGCCAGGGACTGCCGATGGAGGAGGCCCCCTATTTCTTCACCCAGCCGCGCTGGGACGCCCTGCAGGCCGAACTGGAGCGCCGCCGGTCCGGCGCCCCGGAAGACAACTCCGATGGCGACGCCGATCAGCGCCGCCATGGCACCGTCGGTGCCGTCGCCCGCGACCGTGACGGCAACCTCGCCGCGGCGACCTCAACCGGCGGCATGACCGCCAAGGCCAAGGGCCGGGTCGGCGACAGCCCGGTGATCGGCGCCGGCACCTTCGCCGACAACATGACCTGCGCGGTTTCCGCCACCGGCCATGGCGAACATTTCATCCGCCGCTGCGCCGCCCACGAGATCGACGCCCGCATGCGCTGGGGCGGCCAGACGCTTGACCGCGCCGCGACCGGCGTGGTGGACGAGCTGGGGGTGATCGGCGGCTCGGGCGGCCTGGTCGCCATCGACCGTGACGGTCGGGTGGCTCTGCCCTTCAACTGCTCCGGCATGTATCGCGGAGTCATCGGGCCGGAGGGGCTGCCGATGACGGCGATCCATCGCGAGGAGTTCCGCATCGGCTGATGACGGTGTCCGTCTGCATCGTCTTCCGACGCCCCGGCCTTCCGCAGGCCGGGGCGTTTTGCTTTGCACTTTTGCCGCAGACCGTCCGTCGGTCCAACATCCCCGTTGACCAAACCTGTCTTATCCATCATACAGGTTCCTGTCTTATCAAGAGACAGGTTCGGGGCGCGGTGAAGCGGAGGACGGCACGCTGTGAAGTCGGCGGTTGAACCCTTGAAGGCACGCAGGATCTATCTGCTGCTGCGCGACCGCATCGTCGCCGGCGAGTTGCCGCCGGGCAGCCGGCTGCCGGGAGAGCCGGCGCTGGCGGCCGAGCATGCGGTGTCGCGGGTCACGGTGCGGCGCGCGCTCGACCTGCTCGACAAGGAAGGGCTGGTGCAGCGCAAGGCGGGGTCCGGTACCTTCGTCCATGATACGCGCACCGTCCGCCCCATCGTCGCCGACCTGTCCAACGTGCTGTCGCACCTGATCGACATGGGCCGCAGCACCGACGTCAAGCTGTTGTCCTTCAGCTACGGCCTGCCCAGCGAGGCGGTCGCCGCAAGCCTGGGGCTGGCGGCGGGGGAGCGGGTCCAGCGCTCCGTCCGGATACGGATGATCGACGGCGTGCCCTTCTCCTACCTGACCACCCATGTGCCGGAATGGATCGGCCTGACCTGGTCGGAAGCGGAGCTGGCGGCGCGTCCGCTGCTGGAACTGATCGAACGGTCGGGCGTGCAGGCCGAACGGGCGACCCAGGCGATCAGTGCGACGTTGGCCGGTCCCGAAGCGGCGGCGGCGCTGGATCTGGAGATCGGCTCGCCGCTGCTGTCGCTGACCCGTGTCGTCTACGAGCCGTCGGGCCGCGGCGTCGAGCATCTTCACGCGCTGTACCGGCCCGACCGCTACAGCTTCCACATGGATCTGGTGCGCACCGGCAGCGACGGCGAACGGCGCTGGAGCCCGGCGCTCGGCTGGCCGCGCGCATCGGATAAGACCAAGGCCGAAAAGGCCGCCAAAGGCGAAAAGCCACCCCGTGCCAAGCGGGCAACCAGACAGAGGAGTTGAGCGTAATGAGACGTTCGGATCGGGACTCCGCGCTTCCCGGCATCACCCGCCGCTCGGTCCTGAAGGCCGGTGCCGCGGCCGCCGCCTTCACCGCCGTGCCGCTGGCCGCGCCGTCGATCCTGCGGGCGCAGAGCGCCGCGGTGAAGGTCGGCGTGCTCCAGCCGGTGACCGGCGCGCTCGCCAACGACGGCGACCTCGGCCGTCTGGGCGCCGAGCTGGCGATCAACGAGATCAACGCGGCCGGCGGCATCAGGTCGCTGGGCGGCGCCAAGCTGGAGATGCTGTTCGGCGACGCCCGCTCCACCCCGGAAGCCGGCACGCAGGAGGTCGAGCGCATGCAGGCGGAGGGCGCCTGCGCCATCGTCGGCGGCTTCGCCAGCCCGATCTGCCTCGCGGCGTCGCAGGCGGCGGCGCGCTACGACCTGCCGTACCTCGTCGATGTCGGCGTGTCGGACCAGATCATGGCGCGCGGGTTGAAGAACACCTTCCGTTTCGGCCCCGGCTTCGGCAAGGTCACCAGCGTCGCGCTCGACAATTTGACCCGCATGAACGAACTGGCGGGCAAGCCGGCCAGGACCGTGGTGCTGGTGCATGAGGACGGGCTGTTCGGCTCCGGCCTCGCCAAGCTGCTGCAGGCCGAACTGCCCAAGCGCGGCTTCGAGGTGCTGGAGACCATCGCCCATCCGACCCCGGCGCGCGACATGTCCAACGTGGCGCTGCGCATCCGCTCGCTGAACCCGGATCTGGTGATTCCGTCCAATTATTACGGCGAGTTCGTGCTGCTCGCCCGCACCATGCAGCAGCAGCGCATCAAGCCGAAGGGCATCTACGCGGTGCTGGGCGGGGCGGCGTCGAACGGCCGCTTTCTCAAGGAGTTCCCGCAGGCGGCCCAGAACGTCATCGACTGCAACCACTGGCACGATCCGCGCAACCCGCAGGCGCTGGCCCTGCGCAAGGCGGTGCAGGACCGGGGCAAGTCCTTCGCCTACAACGTCTCGCTGAACTATTCGAACGTGAAGCTGCTGGCCGACGCCATCGAGCGCGCCGGCTCGACCGACCGCGCCAGGATCATCGAGGCGCTGAACGCCTCCAGCTTCGCCGGCCATATCATGCCCTATGGCCCGACGAGGTTCGTGAACGGCCAGAACGAGGGCGCCACCCCGATCAACACCCAGATCCAGGGCGACGACATCAAGGTGATCTTCCCGGAAGCCTATGCCGAGGTGAAGGCGAACTTCCCGGCGGTCTGAAGTCCCTTCTGTCTGCCCCCATCCCTCTCCCGACGTCCGGGGGAAGGATGGGGGCAATCGGAGCGATTGCGACACGGCTTTTCACCCTTCGTGCAGGATGCCATGTATTCACCTCAGATCATCCTGGAAGCGGCGCTGAACGGGCTGATGACCGGTGCGGTCTATGCGCTGATCGCGCTGGGCCTGACGCTGATTTACGGCGTGCTGCACATCATCAATTTCGCCCACGGCGCGCTGCTGACCTGCGCCATGTTCGCGGTCTGGGTCGCCTGGGCCGGGCTGGGCATGGACCCCTACATCGTCATCCTGCCGCTGGTGCCGCTGATGTTCGCGCTCGGCTACGGCCTGCAGCGCTTCATCATCGGGCCGGCCAGCCATGGCGACGACGGCAACATCCTGCTGGTGACGCTGGGCCTCTCCATCGTGCTGGAGAATGTGCTGCTCGCCACCTTCCAGTCCGACACCCGCACGCTCGACACCGACTATTCCTTCCAGGTGGTGGCGCTTGGGCCGCTGCTGCTGTCCTTCCCGCGGCTGGTCGGGCTTGGCGTGGCGGTGGTCGTCACCGGCCTCCTGTGGCTGCTGCTGAACCGCACCGACACCGGCAAGGCGATCCGCGCGGTTGCCAAGGAGAAGCTGGGCGCCAATCTGGTCGGCATCGACGTGCCGCACATCTACGCCGTCACCTTCGGGCTCGGCTGCGCCTGTCTGGCGGTGGCGGCCTGCCTGCTGATGCCGACCTTCTACGTCAATCCCCGCATCGGCGGCGCCTTCGTGCTGGTCGCCTTTACCGTGGTGGTGCTGGGCGGCATGGGCTCCATTCCCGGCGCCCTGCTCGGCGGCCTGTTCATCGGGGTGGTGGAAAGCCTGTGCGGCCTGCTGCTGGGCGACAGCCTGGGCCAGATCGGCATCTTCCTGATCTTCATCGCCGTGCTGCTGGTGCGGCCGACCGGCCTGTTCGGAGCCAGGGCATGACCGCGCGCGATCTTCTCCCCATCCTCGTCCTGCTGGCGCTGGCGGCGTTGCTGCCGCTGGTGGTGACCTCCAGCCCGGTGCTGAATTTCCTGGTCTTCATGCTGATCGTGGCGCTGGGGGCGCAGGGCTGGAACATCCTGGGCGGCTTCGGCGGCCAGTTCAGCTTCGGCCACGCCGCCTTCTTCGGCACCGGCGCCTACGTCACCGCGATCCTGCAACTGCGCTGGGGCGTCAATGCCTGGGCCGGGCTGGCGCTGGCGACCGCCGCCGGGGCCGCGGTCGGCTGGGGCATCGGCTTCCTCAGCTTCCGCTCGGGCCTGCGCGGCTCCTATTTCGCGCTGGTGACGCTGGCCTTTGCCGAGGTGTTCCGCATCCTCGCCAACGCCGCCTCCTTCACCGGCGGGGCCGCCGGGCTGCTGATCAAGCTGGAGGTCCATCCCGCCAACCTGCAATTCGCCGACCGCGCCGTCTTCTATTGGCTGGTGCTGGCCCTGGTCGGGGCGGTGCTGGTGCTGACCCGCTGGATCCAGCGCTCCCGCTTCGGGGCGCAGCTGGTGGCGGTGCGCGAGAACGAGGATGCGGCCAAGGCGCTGGGCGTCGACAGCCTGCGGGTGAAGCTGCGCGCCATCGCGCTGTCCGGCGGCGTCACCGCGCTGGCCGGCTGCCTCTATGCCCAGTATTTCCTCTACATCGACGCGACCATCGCCTATGGCAGCTGGATTTCGGTCGAGCTGCTGCTGGCCCCGATCATCGGCGGCGTCGGCACCGTCTTCGGCCCGGTGGTCGGCGCCCTGACCCTGCATGGGCTGGGCGAGGTCGCCAAGCAGTTCGCCGGCCGCATTCCCGGCATCGACCTGATCGTCTTCGGTGCCGTGCTGGTGCTGGCGGTCGCCTTCGCCCGCGGCGGCATCCTCGGCCTGTTGGAGCGGCTGCGCGACCGCGGCGCCGGGCTGCTGCGGCCTTCCTCACGATCCGATGCCGCCAAGGAGCCTTCCAATGCTGGCCGTTGAGACCGTCTCCAAGCGCTTCGGCGGGCTGATGGCGGTGGACCGCGCGTCGCTGACGGTGGCGCCCGGCGGCATCATCGGGCTGATCGGCCCGAACGGTGCCGGCAAGACCACGCTGTTCTCGATGATCTCCGGCTTCATCGAGCCGACCGACGGTCGCATCCGGTTCGAGGGCGCGGACATCACCGGCGAGGAGCCGCACCGCCGGGCCGGGCGCGGCATCGGCCGCACCTTCCAGATCGTGCAGCCCTTCGCCGGGCTGACGGTGTGCGAGAACATCGCGGTCGGCGCCTATCTGCGCCATGCCAAACGCGCCGACGCCATCGCCAAGGCGCGCGACGTGGCCCAGCGGGTCGGGCTGGCCGCCGAGCTCGACCGCCCGGCCGGCGGGCTGACGGTGGCCGGGCGCAAGCGGCTGGAGCTGGCCCGCGCGCTCGCCACCGAACCGAAGCTGCTGCTGCTGGACGAGGTGCTGGCCGGGCTGAACCCGTCGGAGATCCGCGACATCATCCCGGTGATCCGCGACATCCGCGACAAGGGGGTGACGATCCTGATGATCGAGCATGTCATGCAGGCGGTGATGAACCTGTGCGAGCGCGTCTATGTGCTGGCACAGGGCCGCATGATCGCCGAGGGACCGCCCGCCGCGGTCTGCGCCGACGCCCGGGTGATCGAGGCCTATCTCGGCCACGGCGCCGCCGCCCGGCTGAAGGCGGAGGGTGCGGTCCATGGTTGAGGCGCTGCTGGACATCCGCGGCCTGAGGGCCGGCTACGGCGCAACCGAGGTGCTGCGCGGCATCGACATGGCGGTCGAGACGGTGGAGATCGTCACCGTGCTCGGCTCCAACGGCGTCGGCAAGACCACGCTGAACAAGGTGCTGTCGGGCGTGCTGCCGGCCTGGGCCGGCGAGATCCGCTTTGCCGGCGAGCGCATCGACGGCCGGTCGGCCGCCCGCATCGTGGAGGAGGGACTGATCCAGGTGCCGGAGGGCCGCAAGATCTTCCCCAATCTGTCGATCCGCGAAAACCTGGAGCTGGGCAGCTACCGCCGCGGCAAGCCGCACCGCGCCCGGAACCTGGAACACATCTTCGCCACCTTCCCCCGCCTGAAGGAGCGCGAGCGGCAACTGGCCGGCACGCTGTCGGGCGGCGAGCAGCAGATGCTCGCCATCGGCCGCGGCATGATGGCCGAGCCGCTGCTGCTGATCCTCGACGAGCCGTCGCTCGGCCTGTCGCCGCTGGTGGTTGAGGAGATGTTCGGCCTGATCCGCAAGCTGAACACCGACGGGCTGGCGATCCTGCTGGTCGAGCAGAACGTCGTCCAGTCGCTGGAGGTCGCCCGTCGCGCCTACATCCTGGAGAACGGCGTCTTCGCGATGTCCGGCGAGGCCGAGGCCATCGCCCGCGATCCCGAACTGAAACGCACCTATCTCGGGCTGTGAGCGATGCGTGCTCCGGCCCGGTCCCAAGATCCTTACTACCGCCCGACTTCTTCCAACCCTGACCCGGCGGAGCGCGACGCCATCGCGAACCGGCACCGGGGGGAGCGCCTGACATGATCGTCCCCACTACGAGTTTCCGGGACCGGCTGGCCCAGGACCGCGTCGTCCTGGCGCCCGGCGTCTATGACGCCTTCACCGCCTCGCTCGCCACTGCCGCCGGGTTCGAGGCGCTGTACCTGTCGGGTGCCGCCATCGCCTACACCCGGCTCGGCCGGCCCGACATCGGGCTGGTGTCGGTCAGCGAGGTGGCGGACACCATCGCCCTGGTGCGCGACCGCGTGGCCACGCCGCTGGTGGTGGACGGCGACACCGGCTACGGCAACGCGCTGAACGTGCAGCGCACCGTGCGCATGTTCGAGCGGGCCGGCGCCACCGCGATCCAGTTGGAGGACCAGAGCTTTCCCAAGCGCTGCGGCCACCTGACCGACAAGGCGGTGATCCCGGCGGCGGAGATGGCCGGCAAGATCAAGGCGGCGGTGGATGCCCGCGCCAGCGACGCCACGCTGATCGTCGCCCGCACCGACGCGGTTGCGGTGGAAGGGGTGTCGGCGGCGCTCGACCGCGCCCGGCTCTATGTCGAGGCCGGTGCCGACGTGCTGTTCGTCGAGGCGCCGAAGACCCGCGACCAGCTGGCCGCCATCGCCACCGACCTGGGCGGCATCCGCCCGCTGCTCGCCAACATGGTCGAGGGCGGCCAGACGCCGATCAGCTCGGCCGCGGAGCTGGGCGCGCTGGGCTACCGGCTGGTGATCTTCCCCGGCGGCATCGTGCGGGCGCTGGCCCGGCAGGCGCAGGACTATTACGGCTCGCTGGCGCAGCACGGCACCACCCAGCCGTTCCGAGACCGCATGTTCGACTTCAACGCGCTGAACGAGCTGATCGGCACGCCCGGGATGCTGGCGCTCGGCGAGACCTACAAGGACTTTGCACCCGCCAAGCGGGAGGACGCAGCATGACCACCAAGCAGACTCCGATCGATCCCGTCACGCTCGCCGTCCTGAAGGGCCGGCTGGAGCAGATCGCCGACGAGATGGACGCGACGCTCTACCGCTCCGCCTTCAACCCGATCATCGCCGAGGCGCGCGACGCCTGCCACGGGCTGTATCATGCCGAGACCGGCGCGACTCTGGTGCAGGGGACCAACGGCCTGCCGATCTTCGTCGGCGCCATGGCCTTCGCGGTCAAGGCGGTGATCGACAAGGTCGCGCGCGAGGGCGACCTGCACGCCGACGACATCTTCCTGTTCAACGACCCCTATGACGGTGGCACCCACCTGAACGACTTCCGGCTGGTGCGGCCGATCTTCCGGCAGGGGACGCTGTTCTGCTGGATGGCGTCGGTCGGCCACTGGCTCGACATCGGCGGCAACGTGCCGGGCAACTTCAACGCGCGGGCCACCGACAGCTTCCAGGAGGGGGTGCGCATCCCGCCGGTGAAGCTGGTTAGGGCCGGCGTGATGAACACCGACCTGCTGGCGATCCTCGCCGCCAACTCCCGCGTGCCGGTGTCGAACTACGGCGACCTGAACGGCCAGCTGAACGCGCTGGATCTCGGCGTGCGCCGGCTGACCGAGCTGCTGGACGAGCATGGCGAGGCGACCGTCTCGGCCGCCTTCGACGCCTTCACCGCGCGGGCCGACGCGCTGATGCGGGCCGCGGTGGCCAAGCTGCCGGACGGCACCTACAGCTTCGAGGATTATCTCGACAACGACGGCATCACCGCCGACCGGCTGCTCATCGCGCTCGACCTCACCATCGAGGGCGAGCGGATGATCCTGGACTTCTCGCGCTCATCGGCTCCCTGCGCCGGGCCGCTCAACATCGCCTATTCCACCGCAGTCGCCTGCTGCTATGTCGCGCTGAAGCATGTCTTCACCGACGTGCCGGCCAATGCCGGCTGCCTCAACCCGATCACCTTCGTCATCCCCGAAACCACGCTGCTGGCGGTGAAGCCGCCCAAGCCGGTCGGCGGCTATACCGAGACCATCCTGCGCGTCATCGGCGTGGTGTTCGGCGCGCTGGCGCTGGCCGATCCGGCGCGCGCCACCGCCGCCCCCTTCGGCACCATCAACGCGCTGTCGCTGGCCGGCCACCGTGCCGACGGCTCGCGCTGGGTGATGTTCTCCTTCTTCGGCGGGGGCCTGGGCGGCAACCCGGAGACGGACGGGCTGAACCACGCCAACAACCCGATTTCCACCGCCACCATTCCGCCGGTGGAGATCCTGGAGGCGGCCTATCCGGTGATGTTCACCCAATGGGCGCTGCGCCCGGATTCCGCCGGGGCCGGCCTGCACCGCGGCGGCGTCGGTGCCGTCTATGAGATCGAGGCGCTGACCGACGCCGACGTATTCCTGCTGGGCGAGCGCGGCGTCTTCGCCCCCTTCGGGGTGGCCGGCGGCACGCCCGCCGCGCTGAACCGCTTCACCTGGCAGAGCGACGAGGGCGAGAAGTCGCCGCCGCTCGCCTCCAAGATCACCGACGTCAGGATCCGCGACGGCCAGCGTGTCCGGCTGGAGACGCCGGGCGGCGGCGGTTGGGGCGACCCGAGGCGGCGCGAGGCGGAGGCGGTGGCCCGCGACGTGCGGCTCGGCTATCTCGGCATCGGCGCGGCGCGCAGCGCCTATGGCGTGGCGCTGACCGACGACGGCGCGCTCGACCTCGCCGCCACCGCGCTTCTCCGCGAATCCCCCGCCGCCTGACGAACCCGGAACCAAGATCATGAGCATGGCCACACCCAAGGGCTCCGCCGGCGGCACCATCGTCGGCGTCGATGTCGGCGGCACCTTCACCGACCTGTTCCATTACGACGAGGCGCGAGGCAGCTTCCGCACCGCCAAGGTTCCCTCCAACCGCGGCGACGAGGCGGTCGGGTTCCTGGCCGGCCTGCAGAGCTTCGGCCCGGTTGCCGACCTCGGCTCCATCGTCCACGGCACCACCGTCGGCACCAACGCGCTGCTGGAGCGCAAGGGCGCCCGGGTCGGGTTGATCACCACGGCGGGATTCCGCGACGTGCTGGAGATGCGCCGCCGCGACCGCCGCCACACCTGGGGCCTGTGGGGCGATTTCGTCCCCGTGGTCGACCGCGACATGCGGCTGGAGGTGGCGGAGCGCACGCTGGCCGACGGCACGGTGCGCACCGCCGTCGACCTGGAGGCGGTGCGCGCCTGCGCCCGCCGGCTGGTCGCGATGGGGGCGGAGGCGCTCGCCATCGTCTTCATCAACGCCTATGCCAACCCGGCCAACGAGCTGGCGGCGCTGGAGGCGGCGCGCGAGGTCTGGCCGAACGCCAATCTCGAATGCTCGTCCCGCATCCTGCCGGAAATCCGCGAGTTCGAGCGCACCTCGACCACCGCGCTGAACGCCTATCTCCAGCCGGTGGTCGGCAGCTATCTCGCCAAGCTCGACGACGCGCTGGCGGGGGAGGGGTTCGGCGGCCGCTTCCACATCGTGCAGTCGAACGGCGGCGTCATGTCGACCGACACCGCAAGGCGGCTGCCGGTGCGCACCGCCCTGTCTGGGCCGGCGGCCGGCGTCATCGCCGCGGCGGCGATCTCCAAGGCGGCGGGCTTCCCCAACGTCATCACCGGCGACCTCGGCGGCACCAGCTTCGACGTGTCGCTGGTGGTGGAGGGGCAGACCATGCTGGCCGCCCAGACCACCATCGATTTCGGCCTGGTCGTCCGCACGCCGATGATCGAGATCACCACCATCGGCGCCGGCGGCGGCTCCATCGCCGGGGTCGATCCCGGCGGCATGCTCCAGGTCGGGCCGGAAAGTGCCGGGTCGCGCCCCGGTCCGGTCTGCTACGCCCAGGGCAACAGCCGCCCGACGCTGACCGACGCCAACGTCCTGCTCGGCCGCATCAACGCCGAGCGCCCGATCGGCGGCAAGCTGGCCCGGCTCGACGTCGATGCCGCCCGCGCGGCAATCGCCACCCATGTCGCCGGGCCGCTCGGCCTCGACGTCATGACGGCGGCGGAAGCCGTGGTGCGCATCGCCAACAGCAAGATGGCCGGCGCCATCCGCCTCGTCTCCATCGAGCGCGGCCACGATCCGGCCAAGTTCGCCGCCGTGCCGTTCGGCGGCGGCGGCGCCCTGCATGTCGGCGCGCTGATCAAGGATGTCGGGCTGAAGGCGGCGCTGGTGCCGCGCTTCCCCGGCGTCACCTCGGCGCTCGGCTGCGTCATCGCCGACATCCGCCACGATCAGGTGCAGACGGTCAACCTGCCGCTGGCCGGCATCGACGCCGCCGCGCTCGACCGCCGCATGGTGGAGGAGGCGACAGCCGCCCGCGCGGTGGTTGAGTCCGCCGGCCTCAGCGTCGAGCGCATCGACCTCGTCTTCGAGCTCGACATGCATTACATCGGCCAGACCCACACGGTTGCCGTGGCGCTGCCGGTCTCGGTCGAGAACGGCACCACCGGTCCAACGACCGGAATCGACGAGGCGACCATCCGCGCCGCCTTCGAGCGTGCCTATCAGGCATCCTTCAGCCGGCTGCTGCCGGGTGTCGGCGCCAAGATCGTCAATCTGCGCACCGCAGCCATCGGCCGCCGCCCGCATTTCGACCTCGCGACGCTGGCGCCGCGGGACGGGACGAGCGTGGAGGGCGCCTATGCCGGCTCGCGCCCGGTGTGGTTCGACGGCGCGTGGCACGAGACGGCGGTCTACAACCGCCTCGACCTGCCGGTCGGCGTGGTGATCCAGGGGCCGGCGATCCTCGAACAGCCCGACGCCACCACCGTCATCGATCCCGACCTCAGCGCCCGGGTCGACGGCTTCGGCAATGTCGTCGTCGAAAGGACCGGCCGATGAACGCCGCCACCATCCCGGCCGAGCGAACCGCGCTGCTGGTCTGCGACCTTCAGAACGACTTCCTGCATCCCGACGGCGCCTATGGCCGCGCCGGGCAGACGGCACCGGAGATCCTGGAACTGCCGGACCGGGTGAAGCCGCTGGCCGACCTGCTGCGGTCGCGCGGCGGCTGGGTGATCTCGACCAACTTCACGCTGGTGCCGGGCCGCAGCGGCGAGCCGATGATCTCGCCCCACCTGAAGACCCTGCGTCCCTTCCTGGCCAAGGGCGATTTCCTGCCCGGCGCCTGGGGCCACCGCACGGTGGACACCCTCCAGCCGGTGGATGTCGAGGTGGAGAAGATCGCCTATTCCGCCTTCTACATGTCGCGGCTGGAATGGGTGCTGGCGAAATGCGGGGTGGAGCGGCTGCTGGTCTGCGGCATCGTCACCAATGGCGGCGTGGCCTCGACCGTGCGCGACGCCCATGTCCGCGACTTCGACACCATCCTGCTTGAGGATGGCTGCGCCGCCTTCACCCCGCAGGTGCATGAGGTCTCGGTCGCGGCCCTGCGCCCGGTCTGCCGCGTCACCACCATCGCCACCATGCTGGCGGAGGTCGGTGAGTCATGAGCCGCATCCTGCCCGCCGACGGCGTCGAGTTCGAGTTCACCGTGCCCGTTGTCGTCATCGGCGGCGGGGCAGCCGGGATGATCGCCGCGCTTGCCGCCCACGAGCAGGGCGCCGGGGTGCTGGTGCTGGAGCGCGATGCGCTGCCCCAGGGCTCGACCGCCCTGTCGGCTGGGCTGATCCCGGCGCCGGGCACCCGCTGGCAGCGCGCGGCCGGCATCGAGGACAGCCCGGAGCTGTTCGCCGCCGACATCCTGGGCAAGGCCAAGGGCGAGCCGGATCCGGCCGACGCAGCCCGCGTCGCCCGCGCGGTCGGGCCGGCGCTGGAGTGGCTGGCCGACCGCTACGGGCTGCCCGTCTCGCTGGTGGACAATTTCACCTATCCCGGCCACGGCGCCCGGCGCATGCACGGGCTGCCCAGCCGGTCGGGCTCCGAACTGATCGACCGTCTGCGCGGCGCCGTCGAGGCCGCCGGCATCGACGTGCTGTGCGAGGCGCATGTCACGGCGCTCTACGCCGACGCCGCGTCCCGCGTGCATGGCGTGGAGTTCGCCCGTCCCGACGGCAGCAGCGAGCGCGTCGGCTGTTCGGCGCTGGTCCTGGCCTGCAACGGCTATGGCGGCAACAGGGAATTGGTCGGGCGCCATGTGCCGGAACTGGCCGACGCGCTCTATTTCGGCCATCCCGGCAACCAGGGCGACGCGCTGTTGTGGGGCGAGGCGCTGGGCGCCGCCAGCCGCCACCTGTCGGGGCACCAGGGCCATGGCTCGGTCGCCCATCCGGCCGGCATCCTCGTCACCTGGGCGACGATCACCGAGGGCGGCGTGCAGGTGAACACCGAGGGCCGGCGCTTTTCCAACGAGGAGCAGGGCTATTCGGAACAGGCGGCCATCGTGCTGCGCCAGCCGGACGGCATCGCCTGGACGGTCTTTGACGACCGCATCGCCGCCATTGCCCGCCAGTTCGAGGATTTCCGCCAGGCCGAGGCGATGGGCGCGGTGCTGACCGCCGACGATCCCGCCGGCCTCGCCCGTCTTATGAAGATCGACCCGGACGCGCTGGCCGCGACGCTGACGGAGGTCGAGCGGTTGAAGCGGGAGGGCGCTGCCGATGGCTTCGGCCGCGACTTCGCCGGAGCGCCGCCGCTGGCCGCGCCCTACCGTGCGGTGCGCGTCACCGGCGCGCTGTTCCACACCCAGGGCGGATTGGTGGTGGACGACGATGCCCGCGTGCTCGACCGGCAGGGCAGGCCGCTGCCCAACCTCCATGCCGCCGGGGGTGCGGCCTGCGGCGTGTCGGGATCGAAGGCGTCCGGCTATCTGTCCGGCAACGGGCTGCTGACCGCGGTGGCGCTCGGCCGCATCGCCGGGCAAGCGGCGGCAAGCGCCGT
Source organism: Azospirillum thiophilum (assembly GCF_001305595.1). Taxonomy (NCBI): domain Bacteria; kingdom Pseudomonadati; phylum Pseudomonadota; class Alphaproteobacteria; order Rhodospirillales; family Azospirillaceae; genus Azospirillum; species Azospirillum thiophilum. The sequence continues at coordinate 987,904 of NZ_CP012402.1, read as the reverse complement.
CAGGGAGGAGAACGACCGATGACCAGCCAGCCACGCAGCCTGTTCGAGAAGGTGTGGGACGCCCATCTGGTGGCGACCCGGCCCGACGGCCAGTCCCTGCTCGCCATCGACCGCCATTTCCTGCATGAAGGCTCCTTCCACGCCTTCGGCATGATCGACCATGCCGGCCGCAAGGTGCGCCGGCCGGAGCTGACCTTCGCCGTCGCCGACCATTATGTGCCCTCGCACAGCCGGTCCAGGCCGATTGCCGATCCGGAGATCGCCAACATGGTGACGATGCTGGAGGCGAATGCCGGACGCCACGGCCTGCGCCATTTCGGCCTGCACGACCCGGCGCAGGGCATCGTCCATGTGCTGGCGCCCGAACAGGGGCTGACCCTGCCGGGCCTGACCATCGTCTGCGGCGACAGCCACACCTCGACCCACGGTGCCTTCGGCGCGCTGGCCTTCGGCATCGGCGCCACCGAGGTCTCGCATGTGCTGGCGACCCAAACCCTATGGCAGCGCCGGCCGAAGACCATGCGCATCACAGTGGACGGCATGCTGGGGCCGCATGTGACGGCCAAGGATCTGATCCTGGCGGTGATCGCCGCCATCGGTGCCGACGGGGCCGCCGGCCACGTCATCGAATATGCCGGCAGCGCCGTCCGCGCCCTGTCGATGGAAGGCCGGCTGACCATCTGCAACATGTCGATCGAGGCCGGTGCCCGCGCCGGCATGATCGCCCCCGACGACACCACCATCTCGTGGATCGAGGGGCGTCCCTTCGCCCCGAAGGGCGCGCTGTTCGACCGCGCGGTCGATCACTGGCGCAGCCTGCCGAGCGACCCGGACGCCGTCTTCGACCGCGAGGTGACGCTGGACGCCGCCGACATCGCCCCTGCCGTCACCTGGGGCACCAGCCCGGAGACCGCGGTTCCGGTCAGCGCCGCGGTTCCCGATCCCGGCGCCGAGCCCGACCCGGTGCGTGCCGGCCAGATGCGCAAGATGCTGGACTATATGGGCCTCGTCCCCGGCATGAGGCTGGAGGAGGTCGCAATCGACCGCGTCTTCATCGGCTCCTGCACCAACGCCCGGCTGGAGGATCTGCGCGCCGCCGCCGCGGTGCTCCGTGGCCGGCGCGCGGTGGTGCCGGGGTTGGTGGTTCCCGGCTCGGTCCCTGTCCGCCGGCAGGCCGAGGCCGAGGGGCTCGACCGAATCTTCATCGACGCCGGGCTGGAATGGGGCGAGCCCGGCTGCTCGATGTGCGTCGGCATCAACGGCGATCTGGTTCCGGCGGGGGAGCGCTGCGCCTCCACCACCAACCGCAACTTCCCCGGCCGCCAGGGGCCCGACGCCCGCACCCACCTGATGAGCCCGGCCATGGCCGCCGCCGCCGCCGCGACCGGCCGGATCACCGATGTCCGCAAGCTCGCCGATGTCCGCAAGCTGGGAGTCGCCTGAGATGGAGCCCTTCGTCACCCTGACCGCTCCGGCGCTGCCGCTGGACATCGCCAACATCGACACCGACCAGCTGCTGCCGGCCCGTTTCCTGAAGAAGCCGCGCAGCGCCGGCTATGGCAATTTCCTGTTCCGGGACGAGCGCAAGCCGGGCTTCCCGCTGGACGATCCGGCCTATGCCGGCGCCCGGGTGATGGTCAGCGATCGCAATTTCGGCTGCGGCTCCTCGCGTGAGGGGGCGGTCTATGCCCTGGTGGATGGCGGCTTCCGTTGCGTCGTCGCCCCCAGCTTCGGCGACATCTTCGCCGCCAACGCCGCCAAGAACGGCCTGCTGACCATCGCCCTGCCGGAGGAGACGGTCGCCGCGCTCCGCCGCCGGCTGCAACGGACGCCGGGCGCCGCCGTCACCGTCGATCTGCCGGCGCAGACCCTGACCGACCCCGACGGCCTCGCCCTGACCTTCGCCATCGACCCGTTCAAGAAGGAATGCCTGATCGCCGGCCTGGACGACGTGGCGCTGACCCTGCGCCAGCAGGACGCCATCGACGCCTACGACCGGGCGGATGCCGAAGCGCGGCCCTGGGTGGTGCCGGGCGGCTGACGGAGCCGGTTGGAAGGAGGCGGCCGAAAGGCGCTTGCATCCGCCGCCGCCTTCGGTGCCTCTCTCCCCGGACGCGCCCGTCCCATCGCCGGGGCGGGGCATCGGTCCTGTCGGGGTGAGAGGCAATCGTGGATTACATCTGGCTCATCGGGCTTCATGTTGCGGCGGTGACGGTCTGGATCGGCGGGATGCTCGTTGCCGCCGTCCTGATCAGCGCCCTGGATGCCGAGACCGCAGCCGACGGGCCGGCCCGCATCCTGCGCGCGGTGAGCCGCTGGGACCGCCGCGTCACCTCGCCCGCCATGGGGCTCGCCTGGATTCTCGGCCTGACGCTGGTGTTCCAGGGCGGCTGGGGGGCGGAGCCGTGGCTGGCGACCAAGATCGCCGTCGTCGTCGCCCTGTCCGCCCTTTACGGCAGGCTCGCCCGCGCCTTGCGGCAGCTCCCCGAACCGGGCCGCCCGCCGGTTTCCGGCCTGCTGCGCTTTTCCCCCCTTGCCGTCATCGCCGGAATGATCGCCATCGTTACGCTGGTGGTGGTAAAACCCTATTGAGCGGCACGCGGGCATAGGCCGGCCGACAGGCCGCAGGGGCCGGCCTCGGGCTGGATTGGGTTTCAGCGCGAAAGGACACGCCATGGCCGTCGCCAAGACCACGATCTGCCTCTGGTTCGACAAGGACGCCGAAGCCGCCGCCCACTTCTACGCCGGGATCTTCCCCGACAGCGCGGTGACCGCCGTCCACCATGCCCCCAGCGACTACCCGTCCGGCAAGGCGGGCGACGTGCTGACGGTCGAGTTCACCGTCACGGGCATCCCCTGCCTCGGCCTGAACGGCGGCCCGGCCTTCACCCACAACGAGGCCTTCTCGTTCCAGATCGCCACCGACGACCAGGAGGAGACCGACCGCTATTGGACCGCCATCACCGGCAACGGCGGCCAGGAGAGCGCCTGCGGCTGGTGCAAGGACCGGTGGGGCATTTCCTGGCAGATCACGCCGCGCGTACTGACGGATGCACTGGCGGCGGGCGGAGACGAGGCCAAGCGGGCCTTCGAGGCGATGATGGGGATGACGAAGATCGACGTGGCGGCGATTGAAGCGGCTCGGCGGGGGTGAGGGAGGAGGTGTGTCGGCTTGTGCCACATAACTGACTCTTGGATACATCCAACGATGTAGGCTAGTCTGCTGGTAGATATGCCAGATAACATGCGCAGCAGAATTGGGAAAATTGGACGGTTAGGTTAGTGGGGTTTCTACCTTAAGGTAACAAGAGTTTTGGGGAGTGAAGAGAATGGCTGAAGGCACTGGCCGTTTATATAAATACTTACCAGAAGAATTGGTTGGTGTGTTATTTACTGAAGACAACCAAGTAACTCTTAAATTCTCAAAACCTAAAGATTTCAACGATCCGTACGAGCTTTTTCTGGCTACAGATTTCGGGGGAGACCCTGAGATGCTTGCATGTTATGCGGAAGCGATTGGTGAGCTTCCTCAGTATCCTACAACATGCTTTTCTCGATCTCCCATCGTAATACCGATGTGGGCGGATTACGCCTATAATCACAACGGCTTCGTGATTGAGTTTTCAGAAGAAGCTATCCTGAAAGAGTTTCCTGAAGCCAGATTTGATAACATTGCTTATCAAGATGGGGCTTCTTACAATTTCTCAGAATTAGTTGCAAGAGTTTTGCATATAGGAAAGCCCAGGTATACATATTTTCTGCAAGCAGCTGTTGTTAATTCTGCTTATTTTACGAAGTCTACATGTTGGGCTTACGAGCAAGAGCGCAGGATGGTCGTAGGGGATAAAGATGTAAGAGCATCAGGTGATTTGATGCTCATGAATATTCCGAGTTCATGTGTTTCTAGCATCATCTGCGGCGCGAGAGCTACGCACGAAACCAAGGCTAGACTCAAAGAGATCGCTCTGAGATATTCTGCTGAGTTCTATGAGCTCAGAATTGGAAGAACTTCTGCTGTCCCTTATATGGTTGACTGGAAGGGGGAAGTTTATTCATTCGTTGATGATAAAATTATGCCAAGTAAGAATTATTGTTTTTCTTGCTCTGAGCCGATTGGGGACGATGAAGAAAATTGCATTTGGTGTCAAATAACTGATGATACCAAGCGAGCGGTAGCAATGAGAAATCCCTATCGGATTCTAGATATTTATGGGGGTTTGGAGAATTATATTGCGGGAATGGACGCTATAGGTCGCGCAGCTAGAAAGAAAAAATGAGATGGAGGCCTGCATAGGCTGGAAATTTACCCGATTTAAGCGCCATTGTGTCCGAAATGGTTCGACAAACTACGACGATGGCCTACCCTTGGCGGGGTTGCTTCGGGGCGGAGCTCAAAGTCCGTTGGTGGCGCAACCGTCCCCTCACCCCACCACCACATCATCCCGGATGCACGCCACCGAATGCCCCGGCGCCACCTCGCGCAGCGCCCGCGCTTCCGGTTCAGCACAGGCCGGCAGGGCGAAGGGGCAGCGGGTGCGGAAGACGCAGCCGGACGGCGGGTTCATCGGGCTCGGTACGTCGCCGTCCAGCAGCATGCGGGACTTCGGCGCGTCGGGGTCCGGGTCGGGAGCCGCCGACAGCAGCGCCATGGTGTAGGGATGGCGCGGGCGCTCGTAGAGGCTGTCGCTCGGCGCGATCTCCATCAGCCGGCCGAGATACATCACCGCCACCCGGTCGCTGATGTAGCGCACCACCGCCAGATCATGGGCGATGAACAGCACCGCCAGCCCCAATTCCCGTTGCAGATCGCCCAGCAGGTTGACCACCTGGGCCTGCACCGAGACGTCGAGCGCCGACACCGGCTCGTCGGCGACGATGAAGTCGGGTTCGACCGCGAGTGCGCGGGCGATGCCGATGCGCTGGCGCTGGCCGCCGGAGAATTCGTGCGGGAAACGGTCCATCGCGTCGGCGCTCAACCCGACCTTCTCCAGCAAGGCCGCCACGCGGTCGCGGCGGTCGGCGCGGCTGCCGATGCCATGGATCACCAGCGCCTCGCCGATGACCTCGCGCACGCGCTGGCGCGGATCGAGGCTGGCATAGGGATCCTGGAAGACGATCTGCATGCGGCGGCGCTGCGCCCGCATCTCCGCCGTCGCCAGCCCGGTGATCTCCTGGCCGTCGAAGCGGATGGAACCGCCGGTCGGCTCGATCAGCCGCAGGATGCTGCGCCCCGCCGTGGTCTTGCCCGATCCGGACTCGCCGACCAGCCCCAGCACCTCGCCGCGGTTCAGGTCGAAGGACAGGTCGTCCACCGCCTTGACCCAGCCGACCGGCCGTTGCAGCAGCCCGCCGCGCACTGGAAAGCGCTTTTCCAGGTTGCGGACGCTCAGCAGGGGCTGTTCGGTCGAAACATCGGCGGTCACGGTCTCGGCGGTCATTGCACGTCTCTCCAGCGGCGGCAGCGGGCGGAATGGTCGGGGCCGACCGGCTCAAGCACGGGTTCGGTTGCGGTGCAGGCCGGCTCGGCCAGCGGGCAGCGCGGGGCGAAGGTGCAGCCGGCCGGGCGGTTCACCGGGCTCGGCACGCTGCCGGGGATGGCGTGCAGCCGGCCACCGTCGCCGCGGCGCTGGCCCAGATGCGGCATGCAGGCCAAAAGCCCGCGGGTGTAGGGGTGCTTGGGCGATTTCAGCAGGGAGCGCACGTCGCCCTCCTCGACGATGCGGCCGGCATACATCACCACCACCCGGTGCGCCACCTCGGCCACCACGCCCAGATTGTGGGTGATGAACAGGATCGAGGTGCCGGTCTCCTCCTGGAGGCGCCGCATCAGATCGAGGATCTGCGCCTGGATGGTCACGTCCAGCGCCGTCGTCGGCTCGTCGGCGATCAGCAGGGTTGGGCGGCAGGCCAGCGCCATGGCGATCATCACGCGCTGGCGCATGCCGCCCGACATTTGGTGCGGATATTCGTCAAGCCGCCGGTCCGCCGCCGGGATGCCGACCTTCTTCAGCATGGCGAGCGCCTCGGCCCGCGCCTCCTTGCGGTCGAGGCCCTGGTGGTAGCGCAGCGCCTCGCCGATCTGGTCGCCGACGGTGTAGACCGGGTTCAGCGAGGTCATCGGCTCCTGGAAGATCATGCCGATCTCGTTGCCGCGGACGCTGCGCATCGCGCGCTCGCTGAGGCGGGCGAGGTCGCGCACCTGGCCGTCGCGGCCACGGAACAGGATCTCGCCGCCGGCGATGATGCCAGGCGGCGACGGGATCAGCCGCATCGCCGACAGGCTGGTCACCGACTTGCCGCTGCCGGATTCGCCGACGACGGCCAGCGTCTCGTTGCGGCGGACGGCGAAGGAAACGCCGTCCACCGCCTTCGACACGCCGGGATCGGCGGTGAAGTGGGTTTGCAGGTTGCGGATGTCGAGCGTGATGTCAGCGTCCATGGCGGAAATCCGGAACTTTGATCGGCGGGTTCGGGTCAGCGCGTGCAGCCGCGGGCCGGCACCGGCCAGTCGCCGACGACCTCGCCGTTGCGGCTGACCGCCATGCGGTCGTGCAGGTTGGTCACCACGCAGACATGGTTGGGCAGGATGCGCACGCGGTCGCCGATGGCGGGCCTTGCCTCGCACTTGCTCAAATCGACCACCGCATGCTCCTCGTTGACGCGGACGATCACCGCGTCGGGGTAGTCGAGGATCAGGCCGTACCCGTCGCCGACCGACGGGGCGACGCGGTCGCTCGACAGCGTCTTGCTGCCGCAGTCCAGCACGGCGCGGTCGGATGTCGGGCGGCTGACCACGGTGGCGAGGACATGCACGGCGCACTCGTCCAGCGTCGCCACGCCGGCGCCCACGGTGGCGCGGTCATGGTAGATGTAGGTGCCGACGCGCAGCTCGGTCACGCCGGGAAGCTCGTGGGTGTCCCAGCAGCCGGGGGTGCCGCCGACCGACACCGTCTCCACCGCGATGCCGGCACCGTCCAGCAGGGCGCGCGTCTCGGCGACGAAGGGCACGGTGCGGGGGCCGCGCGGATAGGTCATCAGGCCGCGGAAGCGGGTCAGCCCGTTGCCGGCGGCGCGGCGGGCCAGCGCCAGAACCTCGCCCGGGGTCTGCACGCCGCAACGGCCGTCGCCGCTGTCGAACTCGACCAGGATGCCGATCTCGATGCCGGCTTGCGCCGCGGCTGCCGCCACGGTGTCGAGCGCCACCGCATTGTCCAGCGCGACGCTGAGCCTGGTCTTGCCGGCCAGCTCGGCCAGCGGCTTGACCTTGGCGGCGCCGACGATGGGGTAGGTCAGCAGGATGTCGGTGCAGCCGGCCTCGGCCATCACCAGCGCCTCGCCGATCTTCTGGCAGGTGATGCCGACGGTGCCCAGCTCGATCTGGCGGAGCGCGAATTGGGGAAGCTTGTGGGTCTTGATGTGCGGGCGCAGCGCCAACCCGTGCCGGTCGCAATATGCCTGCATCTTGGCAAGGTTATGCTCGACCCGGTCGAGGTCGATGACGGGAACGGGGGTGTCGAGGTCGTCGACGCGCATTGGACTGCTCCGGAACGCGGAATGAAGGGAATGGGCCGATCCCGGCCGTCAACGGGACGGGATCGGCCGGAGGCAGGCGATCTTACCCGGCGGACGGCAGGACGGCGATGCAGTCGATCTCCACCTGGATGTTGTTCAGCTCGCAGCCGATGGTGGTGCGGGCCGGCGGCTCGGTCGGGAAGAACTCCGAATAGAGGGCGTTGTATTCCTGGAAACGGCCGAGGTCGCTGAGATAGCTGTTCACCTTCACCACATGGGCGAGGTCGGTGCCGGCGGCCTTCAGGATGATCTCCAGGTTGCGCAGGGTCTGGCGGACCTCGCCTGCGAAATCCTCGGGCAGCGCGCCGGTTTCCGGATGGTGCGGCCCCTGGCCCGACACATAGACGAAGCCGTTCGCGACGATGGCATGGCTGTACTGGCCGGCGGGCTTCGCACCCTTTTCGGCGAAGATCGGCTTGCGGTTGGTCATCGGGTCCTCATTGGTATGGAAAGTGAGTATGGAAATGGTTTGACCTGTCAGGCGCGGGCCAGCGCCTTGCCCGGCCGTGCGCCGGTGTGCCCGCCGTCGCGGAGCACGAATTGTCCGGCGACCAGCACGTCGGTGATGCCGTGCGGCGGCTGCGTCGGGTCCTGGAAGGTCGCGCGGTCCACCACGTCGGCGGTGAACAGGGCGAGGTCGGCCGCCATGCCCGGCCGGACCAGCCCGCGGTCGGCCAGCCCGAAGCGTTGCGCCGGGACGGCGGTCATGTGGCGCACAGCATCCTCAAGCCCCAGCTGCCCCTCGCCTTTGATGGCGCGGACGAGATAGCGCGGGAAGCTGCCGAAGGCGCGCGGATGCGGCTTGCCGGTCTCGCGTGGCAGCCCGTCGGAACCCAGCATGTGCAGCGGGTGCGACAGCGCGGTTTCCAGATCGGCCTCGGCCAGCTGGAACATGACTATGTTGGTCCGGCCGCGGTCGGCGCGGATCAGCCGGACCAGCGTGTCGAAGGGCGGCTCCTTCGCCACCTCGGCGATCTCGGCCAGCGACAGCCCTTCCAGCGTGCGCAGATCCGGCTCGCCGACGCCGCCGATGCGGACATTCTCCCAGCCGATCAGGCGGATCTTGGATTCCCAGCCGGCATCAAGCGGCGCCTCGCCCTCCTCGACCGCGCGGCGCAGCGCCGCCAGTCCGTCCACATCGGCCATGCGGGCCAGCAGCGCGTCGACCCCGCCGTCCAGCGCAGAGGGCGGCAGCAGCTGCAGGATGGTGCTGGAGCCGGCCGGGTAGGGGTACATGTCGAAACTGACGTCGGTGCCCCCCCTACGCGCGATCGCCAGCCGCTCGACTGCCCGCGGCAGGCTGCCCCAATAGGGCCGTCCGGCGGCTTGCAGGTGGGAGAGCAGGCCGCTCGCCCCGCCGGCCTTCAGCAGCTCCAGGAACTCGTCGACCGAGGCGATCAGTCCGCCCTCGTAGGAGCGGACATGAGCGGTCAGCAGCGCGCCATGCGCCGCCACCACTTCCGCCAGCCGCACCAACTCGGCGCGGTCGGCCCAGGCGCTGGGCGGATAGACGAGGCCGAGCGACAGGCCGTGCGCGCCCTGGCACAGCTGGTCCGCCAGCAGGGCCGCCATCGCCTCGCGCTCTTCCGCCGTGGCGGCGCGGTTCTGCCAGCCCATGACGGCGAGGCGCAGCGCGGCGTGGCCGACCAGCGAGACGAGGTTGATGGCGGTGCCGCGCCCGTCGAGCGCCGCGCGGTAGGCGGCGAAATCGGCGAAGGTCTCTTCGGAGGCGACGGTGCCCAGCAGGTTGCCGAAATGCTCGCGGAGCGGGCCGGCGCTGGCCGGGCTCTGCGGGTAGAGCCCGAAGGAGCAGTTGCCGACCACCACGGTGGTGACGCCCTGCGCCACCTTCTCCGGCCGGCCGGGCTGGCGTAGCTGGATCAGGTCGTCGTGGCAATGGGCGTCGATGAAGCCGGGGGCAAGGAAGCGGCCCTGCGCCTCCAGCAGGTCGGCGCCGGGCGCCTCCAGCGTCGGGCCGACGGCGGCGACGCGGCCATGCTCGACCAGGACGTCGGCGGGGAACCAGGGGGCGCCGGTGCCGTCGATGACGCGGGCGCCCCGGATGAGGATGGCAGAGGCACTCATCTCACTTCGCCTTCTGGAGCCGGGGGTCTAGGGCGTCGCGCAGCCCGTCGCCGACGATCTGCAACGACAGCACGGTCAGGACGATGGCGCAGCCGGGGAACAGGATCAGCCAGTCGGCCTGCTGGAAATACTGCTGGGCGCCGGCGATCATGTTGCCCCAGGTCGGGGTGGTCGGCGGCACGCCGACGCCGAGGAAGGACAGCGCCGCCTCCGTCAGGATGGCGTAGGCGAAGATGAAGGTCGCCTGCACCAGGATCGGCGACATCAGGTTGGGCAGGATGTGCAGGAAGACGATGCGCGGGGTCGACGCGCCGAGCGCCGTCGCCGCCTCGATGAAGGGCATCTCGCGCACCACCAGGCAGGCGGCGCGCACCACGCGGGCGACCCGCGGGGTGTAGACGATGCCCAGCGCCAGCACGACGTTGTAGAGCGACGGACCCAGCGCCGCCATGAAGGCGATGGCCAGCAGGATGTCGGGAAAGGCCATCAGCGCGTCGGTCAGCCGCATCAGCACGCCGTCCAGCGGCCGGATATAGCCGGCGGCCAGCCCAAGCAGCGTGCCGAGCAGCGTCGCCACCACCACCACCAGCAGCCCGACCAGCAGCGACAGCCGGGCGCCCAGCATCACGCGGGACAGCACGTCGCGCCCATATTCGTCGGTGCCGAACCAATGGGCGGCCGACGGCGGCTTCAGCCGGCCGAGGATGTCCATCTTCATCGGATTGAAGGGGGTGATCCAGGGCGCCAGCAGCGCCACCGCCAGGATCGCCACCATGACCAGGAAGGACAGCACCACCAGCCGCCGGCGGAACAGCTGGCGCAGCAGCAGGGCGAAGGGCGACCGGCTGCGCTGGGGCCTGGCGGAGGAGGGAAGGGGAACGGCGCCGGGATCGGCGGGAACGCTTGCCATGGAAACCCTCCCTCGTCAGTAACGGACCCGCGGATCGACCACGGCATAGAGCAGGTCGACCGTCAGGTTGATCAGCACATAGATGGCGGACACCACCAGCAGGGCGCCCTGGATGACCGGATAGTCGCGGCGCAGCACGGCCGAGACGATCAGGTTGCCGACGCCGGGCAGGCCGAACACGGTCTCCGTCACGATGGCGCCGGCGATCATCACCGCGGTGGTCAGGCCGATCACCGTCAGGATGGGGATCATCGCGTTGCGCAGCGCATGCTTCAACACCACGACCAGCGGCGGCAGCCCCTTGGCCCGCGCGGTGCGGACATAGTCGTGGCTCAGCACGTCCAGCATGCTGGTGCGGGTGAAGCGCAGGATCAGCGCGGAATTCGGAATGCCGAGCGCGATTGCCGGCAGCACCAGATGGCGCATCCGCTCCATCAGGTCGGCTTCGGGCGGGCCATATCCTGCGACCGGGAACCAGGCATGGTCGACCGCCAGATACTTGATCAGCGTCAGCCCGATCCAGAAGCTGGGCACGCTGGCCGCCAGCATGGCGAGGCCGACGGCCGTCTGGTCGATCAGGCCGCCGCGCTTGGCCGCCGACAGGATACCGACCGGCACGCCGATCAGCATGGCGATGCCGACCGACATCATCGTCAGCAGCGCCGTCAGTTCCGACCGTTCGGCCAGCGCCTGGGCCACCGGCCGGTTGAGGAAGATGGATTCCCCGAGGTCGAAGCGGACGATCTGCCCGAGATAGAGCAGGAACTGCGTCAGCAGCGGTTCGTCGAGCCCGAGCCGGCCGCGCAGGGCCGCGACATCCTCCGGCGTGGCGGAGGAGCCCAGCATGACGGCGGCGGGGTCGCCCGGCACCACGCGGGCGATCACGAAGACCACCATGGCGACGAGCAGCATGACGATCATCATGCCGGCGAACCGGCGGACGATGTAAACGAGCATGATTGCGGTCCCGGACCGAGGAAAAAATCGCGAACGAGCGATCCCCTCTCCCCCCCGGGGAGAGGGTTAGGGTGAGGGGGATGCGCGGCGGCCCTTTGCCGGGGGAATCCACCAAGTGCCTCCCCCTCACCCCGACCCTCTCCCCGCTTTCGGCGGACCAAAGGTCCGCCTGTCGCGTCAGCGCAAACGTCGTTTGCGCGTGAGCGGGGGGAGAGGGGGTATTCAGGAGAGGGAGTTTTCAGTCGCCCTCAGCTCTTCAGGTCGGTGTTCCAGAAGAAGGGCCAGGGGGTCGGCGTGTAGCCGGTCAGCTTGTCGCTGCTGGCGGCAAGGTTGTAGAATTCGCCGACCTTGACGCTGGGCACCTCGCTGTAGAACAGGGTCTGCAGCGTCACCCATTTCGTCTTGCGCGCCGCCGGGTCCATCTCGCGGTTGAAGGCGGCCAGCGCCTCGCGCTTGGCCGGGCTGTCCCACCAGCCGGGATAGCTGGGGTTCAGCACCGTGATCAGTGACGGCTCGGGCACGAAGGTATGGTACGTGAAGAAGGCGTCCCAACCCTTGTCGTCGCCGCGGCGCTGCAGCAGCGTCGCCCAGTCCAGCACCTGGAGATCGACCTTGAAGCCGGCGAGTTCGAGCTGGGCCTGCGCGACCATGCTCATCTTGTAGAGGAACTCGTACTGCACCGAGGTCATGATGCGGATCGGCTCGCCCTTGTAGCCCGCGGCCTTCAGCAGCTCCGCCGCCTTGCCGGCCGCATGGTCGGCATAGGGCTTGGCGCTGGCCGCGTCGTAATAGGGCGTGCCCTGGGCGTAGATCGACCCCTCCGCCTGGACGAAGGCGGGATCGCCGAGGCCGGCCAGCAGCATGTCGTTCGGCTCCAGCGCCGCCAGGACCGCCTGACGCACCTTCTGGTTCGCCATCACGCCGGTCTTGGTGTTCATGATCATCAGCGGGAAGCCGAAGGGCTTGACGATCACGGGCTTGACGCCGGCGGCGTCCTTGATGCGCGGCAGGGTCTCCGCCGGCAGGCTGTCGGCGAACTGGTACTGGCCGGCCAGGACGCCCGAAACGCGGGTGGCGGCGTTCGGCACCGGGACGAAGCGCACCTCGCCGATGACGGCCTTGCGGCTGCCGGCATAGCCGCTGGGCGTGCCGGCGGGCGAGGCGTAGCCGTCGTGGCGGACCAGCCGGATATACTGGTCGGGCTTGTGCTCCAGCAGCTTGTAGGGGCCGGTGCCGACCAGCGACTTCAGGGCGCCCGGCCCGTCGATCACCGATTTCGGCACGATGGCCGCGGCGCCGTTGTTCATCGCCAGGAGCGCGGTCAGCGGCGCGAAGGGTTCCTTCAGCGCGATGACGACGGCGTCGGCGCCCTTGGCCGTGATGCTCTCCACCAGCGGGGCGACGGTCTTGCCGCGCGGCGAGGCCTTGGTCCAATGGTCGAGCGAGGCGACGACGTCGTCGGCCGTGACGGTGCTGCCGTCATGGAAGGTGACGCCGCTGCGCAGCGGGATGGTGTAGGTCTTGCCGTCCGCCGACACCTGCGGCAGGGCCGATGCGACCAGCGGGGCCAGCTTCCAGTCGCCGTCGAAGGTGAACAGCGTCTCGAACATGTGCTGGGTGATGATGCTGACCAGATCGGACGTGGTGCCGACCGGGTCCAGCGTCGGCGGCTCGCCGATGGTGGCGACGGTGACGACCGACGCGCCGCCCTGCTGGGCCTGCGCGGGGGTGGTCCAGGTCCCCAGGACACCGGAGGAAAGTCCGCCGACGGCAAGCGTCGTGCCGAGGGCGGTGTTGAACAGACGTCGCGTAATCCCTGTCATTTCCGTCTCCCGAACCGTTTGTCCGAAATATCGGACGTCGGTCTTGTATTCCAGACAAGCGAACGGTATATCGGACAATGAGCGCTGGCAAGCCGAAAAACCGCGTGCTAATCGGTGTTGCAGAGCAAAAGAGGGGCGCGGATCAGATGAAGGGCGGCGGAGTGGCGGAAAAGCAGGTGGCGGAAAAGCAGGTTGAGGAGAAGCCGACGGGCCGTGCCCGCGGCATCGACCGCGTCATCGCGCTGATGGAGCATCTGCACAGCCGCCGGGCGCCGACGCGGATCGCCGACATAGCGCGCGACACCGGAACCCCGCGCTCCACCATGTACGAACTGGTCAACACGCTGGTTGAGGCGCGCTGGCTGGAACTGCGCGATGGTGACGGCACGGTCTATTTCGGGCCGGCCATGCATTATTACGGCAGCGACTACCTCGACAGCGTCGACCTGATCCGCAAGGCACGGGTCGAGGTCGCCCACATCGCCGAGATGGTGGGGGAGACGGCGCAGTTCTGCACGCTGGACGGCGATAAATATCTGGTCGTGCTGAACGAGCCGGGCCGGCGCATGTTCCGCATCAGTTCGGAGATCGGGATCAAGGTGCCGATCCCCTGGACGGCATCGGGCCGGCTGCTGGTCGACAATCTGAACCGGGACGAGATCCTGCGCTTCATTCCGCCCGAGGATTTCATCCTGCCCGACGGCCGTCGCATCGCCGAGGACGAGTTCATGCAGGACATCGGCCGGGCGCGCAGCCAGGGCTATGTCCGCACCACCGCCCTGGTCGACCGCTTCACCACCTGCCTTGCCGCCCCGGTCCGCGATCCGGCCGGGCGCTGCATCGCCACCATCTGCTTCGTCGTGCCGGCAGACACCACCGAAGAGGCGCAGGAGATGATGATCGACACGCTGAAGGCCAGCGCCGAACGGCTGTCGCCGGGGCGTTGACGGGTGCTGCCTCCGCCATTGCCGTTTGACGGAGGCGCACCCATCTGTTTTATACTGTTGAAGCAGCAGCCAGTAATAGCGCTGCGAAGTCCCCAGAAATCCCCCTGTAGCGCTGCGAAATATCTATATGCCACAAGACATCGGTGCGACCTCGTCTTTCGTAGCGCTATGCTGCAATGCGAAAGAACGCAGTCTGCAATGTGATGTCTGTGCTTTTTCCGGGCCGTGATTGTGACAAACTCTTCCCAACGGAGCGAGGCGATGGCCCTCGGAACTCCCAACCACCTCAAAGGAAGACAGTCATGACCGCGCAAGAAATCGAATCCCGCGTTTTCGCCGCCAAGTTCGCCGTCGTCCGCGTCATCGCCGCCGTCGCCCTGTTTGCCGCGATCGCCGCCACCTCCAACGCGAACGCCATCCTGGCCGCCGACGAAGTCCGTGCCGCCGTCGCCGTCGAGATGGTGCGCTCCCTTCCGGTCATGGTTGCCGACGCTCACTGAGGACGGGGAACGGAGCCCGCCGGGCAGGCGGACTCCGTTGCGACATGGCACGGCGTGACGGTCCGGGTTTCAACAGTCCGACTCCTGCGGCCAACCGGCGCACACCCCGATGCAGATCTGGCCCACAGATGAATACTAGTATATCAATCTGTGAGCCCGCCACCTTCCTGGCGGGCATGGACTGCAATTGACCGGGAGGGTCGCCATGCTCACGAACAATTCCGCCGAATCCGGCACCATCGCTTCGGCCGTCGCCGCCCTGCGCGACGCCATGCTGGCCGGCGACGGCGCGGCGCTGGACGCGATGACGATGGACGAGTTGACCTACGGTCACTCCAACAGCCGCCTGGAAGACAAGGCGGCCTTCGTCAGTGGCCTGGACGGCAAGAACGCCTTCAAGGCAATCGACCTGAGCGACCATTCGTTCCAACTGGTCGGCGACGTGGCCATTGCGCGCCACACCTTCGATTGCGTCAACAACCTGCCGGACGGCAAGACCAGCACCGCGCATATCCGCGTGCTTCAGGTGTGGAAGTCGGTGGACGGCGCCTGGAAGCTGCTCGCCCGCCAGGCTTCTCCGCTGCCGGTCTGACCGCTGTTCAACCGGTTCCATCCGCCCGGCTCCATCCACTGGGCCGGCGATGGGGCCGGTTTTCAATTCTGTGCGGCCGCCCTCAGAAATCCAGCAGGGCGTTGTCGATCACTTCCTTCATCACGAAGAAGGTGCGCGTCTGCCGCACGCCGGGCAGCGCGATCAACTGTTCGCCGTGCAGGCCGTTGAAGTCGGCGATGTCGCTGACGCGAATCTTCAAGAAGAAGTCGAAATCGCCGGCGACCAGATGGCAGTCCAGAACGAAGGGCAGCTTGCGGATCGCCTTTTCGAACTCGCCGAAGCTTTCCGAGGTCGAGCGGTCCAGCACGACCCCGACGATCACCAGCGTCCCGCGATCCACCTTGGCCGGGGCGATCTCCGCCCGCACCGACCGGATGTAGCCCTCCTCGAACAGGCGTTGGGTGCGCCGGTGGCAGGTCGCCGGGCTGACATGGACCGCCTCGGCAACATCGGCATTGCTCATGCGGCCATCCCTTTGAAGATATTGAAGAATCTTGCGGTCCACCGCATCCAGCTCATAAGCCATGAAAGAACCTTCCATATCCTGTCGATAAATAGCCTATTCATCCCGTGAATCTGCATCAAGCCGTCTCATTGATGAAATTGAACGGCCAACTATGAGAGCACCTTTCAAATACGGGGTGATACGGTTGCCTCATCCTACCAGTTGGAGCCCGACACGATGCGCCTCGACCGTTTCGAACGTTACCCGCTGACCTTCGGCCCGACCCCCATCGAGCATCTGCCGCGCCTGACCGCGGCGCTGGGCGGCAAGGTCGAGATCTACGCCAAGCGCGACGACTGCAACTCCGGCCTTGCCATGGGCGGCAACAAGCTGCGCAAGCTCGAATACATCGTGCCGGACGCCATCGCGTCGGGGGCCAACACGTTGGTCTCCATCGGCGGCGTGCAGTCGAACCACACCCGCATGGTGGCGGCGACCGCGGCGAAGATCGGCATGAAGTGCGTCGTGGTCCAGGAAAGCTGGGTCCCGCACGAGGACGCCGTCTATGACCGTGTCGGCAACATCCTGCTGACCCGCCTGATGGGCGCCGACAGCCGCATCGTTCCCGACGGCTTCGACATCGGCATCCGCAAGAGCTGGGAAGAGGCGATCCAGTCGGTCGTGGACGCTGGCGGCAAGCCCTACGGCATTCCGGCCGGCGCGTCGGTCCACAAATATGGCGGCCTCGGCTACGTCAACTTCGCCGAAGAGGTGCGCAAGCAGGAAGCCGACCTCGGCTTCAAGTTCGACTACATCGTCGTCTGCGTGGTGACCGGCTCGACCCAGGCCGGCATGATCGTCGGCTTCGCCGCCGACGACCGCGCCGACCGCGTGATCGGCATCGACGCTTCCGGCACCGCGGAACAGACCCGCAACCAGGTCCGCCAGATCGTTGACAACACCGCCGAACTGGTCGAGCTTGGCCGCAAGGTGCGCGACGATGAGATCGTCATCCTGGAAGACTACGCCTATCCCGCCTACGGCGTCCCCAGCGCCGAGACCAACGAGGCCATCCGGCTGGCTGCCCGCACCGAGGCGATGATCACCGACCCGGTCTATGAGGGCAAGTCGATGCAGGGCATGATCGACCTCGTGAAGAAGGGCTGGTTCCCCGAAGGCTCGAAGGTGCTCTACGCCCATCTCGGCGGCGCTCCGGCGATCAACGGCTACAGCTACACCTACCGCAACGGCTGAGCCTGCAACGGCCGAGTGGCTTTCGTCCCATTCCTCCTCTCTCCCTTCAGGGGGAGAGGAGGGCGAAATGGTGGCCGTCACGCGAAAGCGATCGCAGTTTCCTGGAAGTCATATCGGAGCCGGAAAGTCCGGTCTCCAGTCCCGGTAGCGGCCGCGACGGCGGCCGTGAGAATGCTTGTCCGCAATGCCGGGCTTCTGCGGACGCCGGGACTTCAGGCTCCTGGAGCCGGGGTTCAGTCGACATACAGCACGGTGTCGTGATGGATCGGGCTGTGGTGGCGCAGGCGGTAGCGGCTGTTCGGACGCAAGGTCTCGATCAGGTCGGGGATCGCGGCGAAGTCGTCCACGTCGTGATAGACCGCCACCGTCAGTCTGGGGCGGTGGCGCCGGATGAGGTTCGCCGCTCCGTGCAGGGCCTGGATTTCCGCCCCCTCGATGTCGAGCTTGATCAGCGTCACCGGTCCGATATCGAGACCGTCCAGGGACTGAACGGGTACGGTCACGTCGCCACCCTCGCCCAGCCGCCCGCCCGGACCCTGACCGCTGGAGAAACGCAGCGTGTCCGGATGGCTCCACAGTCCAACCGGATGGAGGGTGACGCGGGGAATGGAGCCGATCCGATCCTGCAAAGGGCCGAGATTGGCCGGATCGGCTTCGAAGGCGTGGATATGGCGGTGGGTGCCCCGTGTCCGCGCAGCGAAGGCCGCGACCGTGTCGCCGTCGAAGGCGCCGCCATCGATCAGCACCTCGTCCTCACCGATGTCGAGCGCATCGGTGAAGAAATACATATCCCGGTAAGGAAGCCGGACCGGCTCCAGCCAGCGGGCGTCCCAGGTCAGGCGGTAGAGCATCACCGAGAGGAAGCAGCGGCGGCTGGCGTCGTCGGCAAAGCCGTTCCGCCCGGCCTCCCAATCCACCAGGGCACCGATTTGTGCGACGGACCCCATCATGTCCGTCGGGCATTGCCCGGCAAGGCGCATCGCCTCGAACAGCGAGAGCAGCGGCCGGCCGCTCGGTTGCCACAATGTCCGGAAATGGGCAACCGCTTCATCGGAATTGCAGCACATGACCCCGACGGCCAAGGGTTCGCGCCGAATCAGGTCGCGAAGTCCGCCATCATCGAGAATCATCCTGCCGTCAAGCAGCTGGCCGGGACGGGCGTTGTCCACAACCCCGATGACGGTCCAGTTTCGGATGGCATGCCGCACGAACGGCTGTGCCATCGCCGATCCGGCTCCGAGAAGAACCAGCGGGGTAAGGCTCGGTTCCAAATCACGGCGGTCCCTGGCCTGAAGCATGCGCCAATCGCCGGACGCTCGCGCCGCCTGGCTCAACCGCTCGCAAAGCGTATGGCGGAGTACCGCCGCCTCTTCACCAACATCTTGCATGCCTTGTCCTCCCCTGTCGTTGCCACCTGACCGGCTGTGCTTGGGCGGTAGGCCGATGCTGCCGACGATGACGGCCAAGCCCACGATGCCTCGAAGCCGGCTTGTGGCCGTTTCCCTGACCGGTTCCGAAAGCTCTCTCAGGCCGGAAACCCTACCATAGGCGGTGGTGCCGATTCGGTAAACAACCCGTATCCTCCTGCAGGGCCTGTCATGCCGCTTTCCGGGAGTGTATCGGACGGGAGCCAGGCGCCGACCGTGAGGGGGGCTTCCGCGGCACCGGTTGCGAGTGGCCAGGACATTTCCATGGCCAGCGTCAACGGATCGGCGACAGCCGCCTGAAGCGCTCCCGCGATGCCTGCATCGCCGGGACCCGGTCCCTGGGCGACCGCTCCGGTCGACCCGGCGGCCACCGCCCGTTCATAGCCGCCGGACCGCCCTTCGCTGCGGCCGAAGGTGACATAATGCTCGACCAGGGCCCTGCTGTCGGTGCCATGGGCGGCAAGAACGTCCGGGTTCATTGCGGCATATGCCACTGGATCGAACCCCATCGTCTGCCGGCCCTCGTTGCGCCCGAAGGCGATGTAATGGTCGAGAAGGCGCTGGGGATCGAGGCCGAACGCGGCGAAGAGATCGGGGTTCAGTGCCGCATAGGCTTCGGGATCGAACGCTCCGATCATCCGTCCTTCGGCCCGCCCGTTGGACAGGTAATGAGCGGTGAGCGCCCGCGTGTCGGTCCCGAAGGCGGCGAACAGATCGGGGTTCGATGCCGCATAGGACCAGGGGTCGAAGGCGCTCTGCGTGCGTCCCTCGTTGCGGCCGAAGGCAATGTAATGGGTGGTCAGGGCCTGGACATCGGCGCCATGGGCGGCGAAGACATCGGGGTTGGAGGCCGCATAGGACCATGGATCGAAACCCGATGCCTGACAGCCTTCAGTGCGCCCGGCCGTTGCATAATGGTCGGCGAGCGCCTGGAGGTTCGTCCCGAAGACGGCATGAAGGTCGGGGTTGAGGGCGGCATAGCTCCAGGGATCGAAGGCCTTTCCGTCGGCGACCAATGTCCTGCTGCTGTCGATCAGGGAATCATTGTCCCGGATCCAGGCGGCGAGGCTGTCGGCCTCCCGATCGATCCGCGCCGCCCAGTTGTAGGAGGAGATCACCCCGACGACGCGGTTGCCGGCGTCCAGGATCGGGCCGCCGCTGCTGCCCGGCGCGTTGTAGATCCGGCTGATGTCGAAGATGTCGTGGGTGCCGATGGCCATGAAGCCGCCATCGGACACGAGGCGGCCATTGTGCTCGACCGGGTAGCCGACCGCCTGGTAGGTGCCGGCCGGTGCATTGGCAACCCACGGAAGATAGCCGATGGAATCGCCGATCGGCTTCGAGAGGCCGATCACCGCCATGTCCCATGCCGCCTGGTCCTGCGTGATGGCCGGCGGTGCGAAATCGATGTCGTAGTAGTTGGCCCTGATCTGGCCGGAGGTGAAGGATTGCGGCGAATAGCTGCCGCGGTCGTAGCCGGTGTAGACGTCGATATCGACCACCCGCCTTCCGACGCCCTTCACGTTGTGGGCGGCGGTCAGCACGTCGTTCCGCCCGACGAGGACGCCGGAACCCTGGGTCCTCGTGTTGTCGCTCCAGGTGGTGACGATGTTGACGACCATGCTGTAGGGGGATTGCGCAACGCTGGGAAAATTCACGGGTCAGATCCTCCAACTGGTCGGGCGTCGCAGACCGCCTGAGCGATCGGTACGTGGCTGCATCGTCAATGGATCAGCAGCAGCGGGATCCGGCAGGAGCGGATCATCGTCGTGGTCGTGCTGCCGATGATCAGGCTGCGGATGCGCGAATGCCCGTAGGCTCCCATCACCAGCAGGTCGCTGCCGCTCCGTTCGGCCGCACGGGCGATGGTGTCGTCGGGCAGGCCGCCCTCGATGCCGGCCTCCACCATGAAGCCGGCGAGCCTCAGCCGCTCCGCCGCGGCGTCCAGGCGCTGGCGCACCTCGTCGGTCTCCGCGCCGACCATCAGCAGGCGGCATTCCAGCCCGCGCAGCAGCGGGCTGCCGGCGATGGCCTCGACGGCCTTGGTGGCGCTGGGTCCACCGTCGAAGGCGAGCAGCACATGCCGGATCGGCTTGAAGGCACGCGACGCCACCAGCACCGGTTTGTGGGAGGCACGCACCACGCGTTCCAGGTTGGAGCCCAGATGCAGCTTGGCGAAGTCGGCGGCCTCGCCGCGCTTGCCGATCACGATCAGGCGGGCGTCGGCCTCCAGCTCCTCCACCGTCTCGACGACATCGCCGTTGCGCAGCCTCAACGTCGCATCGCCGGCGCCGGCTTCCAGCAGGCGTGCCTTCGCCGCGTCGAGGATCAGCCGTCCGCGCCGATGGGCCAGCTTGGCCGCCTGTGCATCCAGATCGGCCAGTTCGTTGAGCAGCGTGTCGCGCGCGTCGATGTCGAGGCTGCCGGTGAAGTCCGCCGGCGTGCCCGCCCCTGGCCGCCGCCCCAGCGCATGGACGAGGTCGACCGGTGCGGACAGCCGCGTGGCTGCCCATGCCGCATGGTCGCAGACGCTCGGGGTATAGACCGAACCGTCGATCAGGGTCAGGACGCTGTTCATGGCTTTTCCTCCCTCAATGCCCCATCGGGGGCTCGATGGCGCCGGGCTTGTCGTGGATGGCGAGGTGGTCGACGATGGTCGCGCTGGCCTCGTTCAGGCCGACGATCTCGACCTCCGCACCTTCGCGGCGGAACTTCAATACCACCGTGTCGAGCGCGGCCACGCTTGAGATGTCCCAGATATGGGCCCGGCTGACATCGATGGTGACCCGGTCCAGCGCCTCCCTGAAATCGAAGGCGGCGGAGAAATCGTCGGAGGACGCGAAGAACAGCTGGCCCTCGACCACATAGGTGCGGGCGGCGCCGTCCGGGGACGCCACCGAGGTCACACGGAAGATGCGCGCGACCTTCCAGGCGAAGAAGACGCTGGACAGCAGCACGCCGACCAGCACGCCGATCGCCAGATTGTGGGTGGCGACGACGCCGACGACCGTCGCGACCATCACCATGCTGGAACTGCGGGGATGGGTCGCCAGCGTCTTGAGCGACGACCAGCTGAAGGTGCCGACCGAGACCATGATCATGATCGCGACCAGCGCCGCCATCGGGATGCGCCGGACCCAGTCGCCCAGCACCACGATCAGGAACAACAGGAAGATGCCGGCACAGAAGGTCGAGAGGCGGCCGCGCCCACCGGATTTCACGTTGATCACCGACTGGCCGATCATCGCGCAGCCGGCCATGCCGCCCATGAAGCCGGTGACGATGTTGGCGACGCCCTGGCCGACGCATTCCCGGTTCTTGTCGCTGCCGGTGTCGGTCAGCTCGTCGATGATGGACGCGGTCATCAGCGATTCCAGCAACCCGACCGCCGCGACCCCCGCCGAGTAGGGCAGGATGATGCGGAGCGTTTCCAGCGACAGCGGGATGTCGGGCAGCAGGAAGACTGGCAGCGTGGACGGCAGTTCGCCCATGTCGCCGACCGTGCGCACATCGAGGCCGAGGCCGAGCGACAGGGCGGTGAGCACGAGGATGCAGACCAGCGGCGACGGCACCGCCCTGGTCACGCGCGGGGCCAGATAGATGATGGCGAGGCCTCCGGCGACCATGACGTAGGTCAGCGGGGGAACCCCGACCAGTTCCGGCAATTGGGCCATGAAGATCAGGATGGCGAGCGCGTTGACGAAGCCGGTCATCACCGACTTCGACACGAAGCGCATCACCGCGCCGAGGCGGAGGAAGCCGGCGCTGATCTGCAGCACGCCGGCCAGCACGGTGGCCGCCAGCAGATATTGCAGCCCGTGCTCCCTGACCAGCGTGACCATCAGAACGGCCGTCGCCGCGGTGGCGGCGGAGATCATGCCGGGTCGGCCGCCGACGATGGCGACGGTCACCGCGATCGAGAAGGAGGCGTAGAGGCCGATCTTGGGATCTACGCCGGCGATGATGGAAAAGGCGATGGCTTCGGGGATCAGGGCAAGAGCGACGACAAGCCCGGCGAGCAGATCGCCGCGCGGATTGCCGAACCACTCCTGGCGGAGTCGTTGCAAATCGAGGGACATGAGACTCATCAAAGGTAAACAGACCGCTCCCCCAGCTTCAAGGAGCCGAGGCCAAGGGGGATCTTGAATTCATCGGGCAGAGGAAAAGCTGCGCACGTCCCAGCGTGGCCCGAAACGGGGCCAGGAATCAGAACGGGACGGTCAGGGCGGCGTGGCGCGATGCAGCATTCAAAATGGGTAACAGATTGCCTTTGTCTGGGCAATGGCGGATTCCGGTATGGACCGGCAGCCCACATGTCAGGGGCTCCGGGAGCACGGGGATGGGAAACCGGCGCAGGCCTCAGTCAGGAGCCGGAAACGGCACCTGTGGGAGGCTGCCGGGCAAAAGCCCTGTCCACGCAGAAACGTGGACATCGGGGATTCGGGCTGCTTGAGGACAGCGCGGTAGGTGTTCGTGCCTGTTTGAGAATGCGGAGAACTTACGGCATGTAGCAGAAGATACCCCAATTTATATATTGAATATTGTGTTTTTTCCAATTCCCAAACAATCTCTTGGTGCCCGCACACGAATTTGTTGAATCGGAAGAGTCGTTTGCGAGTCAAGGAGCATTCTTGAAGGGTGCCAGCGATGTTGAAGCCAGACACTTGCGCCCGTCATGGCTGCGTTGACCTGCGCCAAATGCTGGCGCTCAGCATGGGGTGCATGTAGCACATTTGTGGCACCGCTCCTGGTAACGCATCAATCGGAAGTTAGTGTGCTAAAGTCTGCGTGGATAGGAAACGGACATTGGCTTTTGCTATGTGGACGGTGCGGGGTTAGCCATGACGTCCATGACAATTGAATATCGAAGCATCGAAGGAACGGGAGCTTCAGTTGGCCGCGCTCGCAATCACACGGTCATTGCCGACAGGCCCGTAGGAAAAGCTTCGGGAACTGGGATCGGGTTCAACGGAGGCGAATTACTCGCGTTGTCGCTTGGCGGCTGCTTTTGCAACGATGTTCATTATACAGCACACGAACTGGGCACCGCTGTATCACGGTTGCAGGTTACTGTAACTATCGACTTTGACGGCGACCCGCTTCTAGCAACTAACGCAACAGTCTGGGTACAGTGCGAACTTGCGGACGGAGGAGCCGCTGACGAATTGTTGGCCAGGGCTAGGGAGCGCTGCACCGTCGCCAACTCCCTCCGAGCAGGTGTCGCCGTCGCATTCAAATGAGACCGCCGCCGCCAAGATCGGCGAAGCGGGAAGCTGGCACCTGGAGATCTGTGCGGGCCCGACGACGGCCGATGGGAGAGGTGGGCGCCGGTCGGTCGTTTTCCGTCCCGACACCCTTCTCCTCACAGGTCCGCCACCGTCACCGCCAGTGCCTGCGCCCGCGGGACCAGCGTGTCGAGCCGGCACCATTCGCGCTCCGTGTGGGCCGCTCCGCCGACCGGTCCCAGCCCGCACAGCGATGGCACTCCCAGCGCTCCGGTGAAGCCGGAATCGGCGCAGCCGCCGGTGAACTCCCCGTCGACCGCGAAGCCGACCGCCGCCGCTGCCGCCCGGTAGCGGGCGAACAGATCCGCAGCCATCCGCTCCTCCAGCGGCATGAACAGGTGGCCGCGCCGGTAGCTGGCGCTGGTGCCCGGCACGTCCTCCTTCGCCAGGATCGCCTCGACCCGGTCGAGAATGCCGTCCAGTTGGTCCACCGACAGGAAGCGGATGTCGAGCGCCGCCTCGGCATGGTCGGCCACGGTGTTGGAGGTGCGCCCGCCGCGGATCACGCCGACATTGGTGGTGATGCCGGCGGCATAGTCGGTCAGCGCGTGCAGCGCCGTGATCTTGGCGGCGAGCGCGCCGATGGCGCTGGCGCCGTCGGCATGGTTGACGCCGGAATGGGCGGCGCGGCCGGTCACCGCGATGTCCAGCGTCAGCCCGCCCTTGCGCGCGGTGACGACATTGCCCGACGCACGCCCCGGCTCGGCGTTGAAGGCGGCCCGCGCGCCCGTCGCCACCTGCTCGATCACCGCGCGGCCGGACGGCGATCCGATCTCCTCGTCAGCGGTGAACAGCCCGATCAGTGGAAAATCGGTGCCGCCGGCCGCCTTCAGCGCCCGCAGGACGAAGACGTCGACGACCAGACCGCCCTTCATGTCGGCCACGCCCGGCCCGAAGCCGGTGTCGCCGTCGCGGCTGAAGGGGCGGGCCGCCACCGTGCCCTTGGGATAGACGGTGTCGCGGTGCCCCATCAGCAGCACCGGCGCCCCGCCGATCCGCCCCGGAATCTCCGCCTTCAGCACGCCGCCGTAGGTCGCGTTCGGGATGCGCGTCACCGCGATGCCGTCGGCTTCCAGAAGGGCCGCCATCGCCTCGCCGACCGCATCGATGCCGGCGGCGTCGCGGCTGCCGGAATCGATGTCCACGATTTGCCTCAGGAAATCCTCCATCTCCGTCCGGCGGGTGGCGAGCCAGTCGCTCGCGCGCCGGGCAAGCGGCGTCATGGACGTGGTCATCGCGCACGCGCCTCCCTGATCGACGGTCCGGTCTCGCCCAGATCCCAGAACAGCCCGGCCATGATCCGCAGAGCCTCCTCCGCGACGCTGCCGAGCATATGCTCGTTGGGGGCGTGCTGCGAGCAGGCGGGGTAGGAGTGCGGAACCCAGATCGTCGGCAGCTCCAGCGCCTCGGAGAACACGTCGTTGGGGATCGAGCCGCCCAGGTTCGGCAGCAGCGCTGGCTTCTTGCCGGTCGTCCGCGCCAGCGAGTCCAGTGCCCATCCGACCCAGGGGTCGGTCGGGTCGAGGCGGGTCGCGGCGAAGGTTTCCATCCGGCTGGTCGACAGCTGCACCTGCTGGAAGCCGTTGGCGTCGAAATGGGCGCGGATCGCAGCCAGCGCCGCCTGCGGATCGGTGCCGACGACGAAGCGCA
The DNA here is from genome assembly GCF_001305595.1 of Azospirillum thiophilum. Classification (NCBI taxonomy): domain Bacteria; kingdom Pseudomonadati; phylum Pseudomonadota; class Alphaproteobacteria; order Rhodospirillales; family Azospirillaceae; genus Azospirillum; species Azospirillum thiophilum. The sequence continues at coordinate 962,436 of NZ_CP012402.1, read as the reverse complement.
GCTGCAACGTCGCCATGGCCGAGGGCGGCACCGCGTTTACTGGCGCCCGCGGGTTTCCGGTCTCGAAGGCCAGCACTTCCAGCGCGTTCCAGCCGAACACGCGCTCTTCCGGGGTCAATCCCGGTTCGCCCCAGTCGCGGTCGATCTCCGGATCGTTCGGCCCGCCGCCGACCGTCAGGTCGGCGATCGCGGTCTTGACCGCCGGCGGGATCGGCGGCGGCTTCAGCGCGTCGAGCTTGATGCAGCCATGCTGGTCGATCAGCGAGGCGATGGCGTTGGCCAGGATGGTGCCGGGATTGGCCAGCAGCCCTCCCCAGTTCCCCGAATGGTGCCCGCCCTCGCGCAGGGTGATGCTCAGATCGAAGTTCAGCGCCCCGCGCGAGCCGAGGAACACCGTCGGACGCCCGGCGATCACCCGCGGCCCGTCCGATGCGATCAGCACGTCGGCGGCCAGCAGGTCGCGGTTGGCCTCCGCCATCGCGCGCAGCCCCGGCGACCCGGCCTCCTCGCCCATCTCGATCAGGATCTTGGCGTTGAAGCCCAGCCGGCCGCCGCGCTCGGCCATCACCTGGGCCAGCGCGGCGATGTTGACCGAATGCTGGCCCTTGTTGTCGGCGATGCCGCGGCCGTACCAGCGGTCGCCGTCCACCGTGACGGTCCAGGGATCCATGCCGTCGCGCCATTTCCCCTCATGGCCCAGCACCACGTCGCCGTGGCCGTAGACCAGCACGGTCGGCAAGTCCGGATCCTCCCGCCGCTCGGCGACCAGGAACGGGCCGCGGCCGGACACCGGATTCTCGACGATGGTGGAGCCGAAGCCCTGCGCCTGAAGCGTCGGCACCATCTCGTCGGTCAGATAGGCGCGCAGCTCGGCGCCGCGGTCGGCGGACTGGCTTTCCGTCCTGATGGCGACCCGGCGCGACAGCTCGGCCAGGAAGGCACCGGAGGCGTAATGGTCTGCCGCGCGGGCAATGGCGCCCGCACGCGATGGCTGGTTGGTCATGATCGGGCTCGGCAGAAGTGGGATCGGGGGCAGTGGGATTTGAAGTGGGATTTGAAGGGAGGGTCAGGCGGCGAAATGGCAGGCGGCGAAGCCGTCGGCGACCGGCACCGGCCCCGGTGGCGTGACGCGGCACCGGTCGGCGGCGCGCGGGCAGCGCGGGTGGAAGGTGCAGCCCGGGGGCGGCGCGATCGGGTTGGGAAAGGCGCCGGTGATGCCGGCATCCGGCATGCCCAGCGACGGGTCGGGGGTCAGCACGCAGTCGAGCAGCGCCCTGGAATAGGGATGCCCGGCCCGCTCGAACAGCGCCTCGCGGCTGCGTTCCTCGACGATGCGGCCGAGATACATCACCGCCACCCGGTCGGCCAGATGCTCGACCACGGCGAGGTTGTGGCTGATGAAGAAGTAGGTGAGGCGGAATTCGCGCCTCAGCTCCATCAGCAGGTTCAGGATCTGCGCCTGCACCGACACGTCGAGCGCCGAGGTCGGCTCGTCGCAGATCAGCACGTCAGGCTTCATCACCAGCGCGCGGGCGATGGCGACGCGCTGGCGCTGGCCGCCCGACATCTGGCCGGGATAGGCGTCGATCACCCGCCGCGGCAATCCCACGGCGTCCAGCATCTCGGCGACCCGCTTCTGCCGGTCCGCCGGGGTACCGATCTTGTGGGCGACCAGCGGCAGCGCGATCAGGTCGGCCACCGACTTGCGCGGGTTCAGCGACGAATAGGGATCCTGGAACACCGGCTGGATGCGCCGGGCCACCTCGCGCCGGTCGGTGTCGGCGATCGGCACGCCGTCGATCCGGATCTCGCCAGAGGTCGGCTTGGTCAGGCCCAGCAGCATCTTCGCCAGGGTCGATTTCCCCGACCCGCTTTCGCCGACCAGCGCATGCACCTCGCCGCGGGCGACGGTCAGCGACACGCCGCCGACCGCGGTCAGCGTCGCCTTGGGCCGGAACATCCCCTGCGAGATCGCATAGGTCTTGGTGACGTCCTTGAGTTCGAGCACCGGGATGGTCATTGCGGCCTCCCGCCGGCAAGGGTCGGTTCGAGGATGCAGGCCATGCGGTGTCCCGGCAGGATCGTCCGGTCGGGAACCTCCTCCGCACAGCGTCCCGCCGCATGGTCGCAGCGGTTGCGGAACATGCAGCCGGTCAGCGTGCCGACCAGGTTGGGAACCTGTCCCGGAATGGTGCCGAGGGGTTCGCCGGGCCTGGTGCGGCCGGGCACCGGGATCGAGCGCAGCAGACCCTGGGTGTAGGGATGGCTCGGCGCGCCGAACACCGCCTCCACCGGGCCGGCCTCGACAAAACGGCCGGCATACATCACGGCGACCTTGGTGGCGACGCGGGCGACCACGCCCAGGTCGTGGGTCACCAGGATCAGCGCCATGCCGAACTCCTGCTGAAGATCGCGTAGCAGCTTCAGGATCTGCGCCTGGATCGTCACGTCCAGCGCCGTCGTCGGCTCGTCGGCGACGATCAGGTCGGGCTCGCACATCAGCGCCATGGCGATCATCACGCGCTGGCGCAGCCCGCCGGACAGCTGGTGCGGATATTGCCCCAATCGCGAAGCCGCAGCGGTGATGCCGACGCGCTCCAGCAGATGCACCGCCCGTTCGCGCGCCGCCCGGCGGTCGACCCTGCGGTGCCGGCGCAGCGCCTCGGCCAGCTGGTCGCCGATGGTGTAGGCCGGGTTCAGCGAGGTCATCGGCTCCTGGAAGATCATCGCCATGCGGTCGCCGCGCAGATTCTCCTTCTCGCGCTCTCCGGCCGCCATCAGGTCGATGCCGTCGAAGCGCATGGTGTCGGCGCGGCGCACCGCGCGGGAGGGGAGCAGATCCATCAGCGCCAGCGAGGTCAGCGACTTGCCCGACCCGCTCTCGCCGACGATGGCCAGCGTCTCGCCGCGCTCCAGTGTGAAGGAGATGCCGTTGACCGCATGCAGCAGGCCGGCCTCGGTGGGGATGTCGATGGTGAGGTTCTCGACGTCGAGCAGGGGCATCGCGTCAGCTCCGGTTTTCAGGGGCGGTGACGTCGCGCAGCCCGTCGCCGAGCAGGTTGATCGCCAGCACCAGCGCCACCAGTGCCACACCGGGGATGGTGATGACCCAGGGGCTGAAGAACATGTACTGCTTGCCCTCCGCGATCATCAGGCCCCAGGAGGGCAGGGGCGGCTGCACGCCGAGCCCGAGGAAGGACAGGGCCGCCTCCAGCAGGATGGCATGCGCCATCTCCAGCGTGGCGACGACGATCAGCGGGTTGAGGATGTTCGGCAGCACCTCCGACATCACGATCAGCCGGGTGGAGCAGCCGATGGAGCGCGCCGCCGCGACGAAGTCGGCCCCTGCGATCTGCTGGGTTGCCGACCGCGCCACCACGGCGAAGCGGTCCCATAGCAGGAACCCCAGAACGATGATGACGGTGTTCAGCGAGGAACCGACCAGCGCCGCCGCGGCCAGCGCCACCAGCACCACCGGCAGGGCCAGCCGCACATTTATGATGTAGCCGATCACCAGATCGACCCGCCCGCCGAAGAAGCCGGCGGCGACGCCCAGCGCGGTGCCGATGGTGCCCGACACCAGGACGGTCGCCACGCCGATCAGCAGCGAGATGCGCCCGCCATAGAGCAGCCGGGCGAAATAGTCGCGCCCCAACTTGTCGGTGCCGAGCCAGTGTTCCCAACTGCCCTTGGCGTGCCAGATCGGCGGCAGCAGGCGCCGGGAGATGTCCTGCGCGTAAGGGTCGTGGGGGGTCAGCAGCGGCGCGGCCAGCGAGCAGACCAGGATGACGGCCAGCACGACGACGCCGGCCATGAATCCGGGGTGGCGCAGGCCCCGTCTCGTGAAGCGGGCCAGTGGCGAGCGGCGCACCGGAACGCTGTCGAGGGATGAGATGCCGGAGGCGGAAAGACTGGTCATGCGACGCGGATCCTCGGGTCGAGCCAGGCGTTGAGAAGATCGGCGAGGAGGGTCAAGGCGATGTAGATCGCGGCCAGCAGCATCACGATGGCCTGGACCACTGGGAAATCCTTGCGCCCGATGGCCTCCCAGGCGAGGTGGCCAAGCCCTTGCATCGAGAACACCGCTTCGACCACGATGGAGCCGCCGAGCATGAAGCCGAACTGAACCGCCGCCAGCGCCACCACCGGCACCACCGCGTTGCGCAGCGCATGCTTGAACAGGACGGTGGGCCAGCGCAGGCCCTTGGCACGGGCGGTGCGGATGTAATCCGACGCCAGCACGTCCAGCATGCCGTTGCGCGTCAGCCGCATCACCGCCGGCACTGCGTACCAGCCGAGCGCCACCGACGGCAGCACGAAATGTGCCCAGGTCGCGCTGCCCGACACCGGCAGCCAGCGCAGGTTGACAGCGAACAGGATGATCAGCGACAGGCCGAGCCAGAAGGTCGGGATCGCCTGACCCAGTGCGCAAAAGATCAGCGCGGTGCGGTCGATCCAGCTGCCGCGCTTCACCGCCGCCAGCACGCCCAGCGGGATGGCGATGGCGAGAGCCACGCCGAGCGCGATGGCGCCCAGCGTCAGCGTCACCGGCATGCGTTCGATCACCAGCGCGGCGACCGTTTCGCGGAAATAGAAGGAGCGGCCGAAATCGAAATGCGCGGCATCGGCCAGCCAGTGCGCATATTGGACGACCAGCGGCTTGTCCAGGCCGAACTGGAGGCGCACCTGGGCGACCTGTTCCGGCGAAGCCTCCGGTCCGGCGATGGCGAGCGCCAGGTCGCCGGACAGATGCAGGAGAAGGAAGGCCACGACCGACACGGTGAGCACGACCGACAGCGCCACGGCCAGTCGGCGAAGCAGGAAAACGAGCATGGCAGCCTCCTTGAAGGAGGTGTGGGGATGCGGCGGGCCGGGCCGGAACGGAGGAACCGGCCCGCCGCGGCGTCATTTCCAGTGCGCGGCGTAGAAGCGGGGAAGCTCGTCCGACTGGGCCGCGAAAGCGAGGTCGGACGAGAAGGCGTAGTTGGTCGAATAGGAGAACATCGGCAGCAGATAGGCCTTCTCCGCGATGCGCGACAGCGCCTCGGCGTAGGTCTTCTTCCGTGCCTCCAGGTCGATGGTGGTGTCGGCCTTGTCGAGCAGCGCCTTGACCTCGGGGTCGCGGCTCATGTCGTCCTCGTTGCCCTTGAACCACACGCCGGTGAAGGCCGACGCGTCGGCGACCGAGAAGGAGCCCCAGGTCTGGAAATAGATCGGCACCTTGCCGGCACGGCTCAGCTCGCGCAGCGCCGCATACTTCATGAATTGCAGGTTGGCGCGGATGCCGACCGCGCGCAGATAGCCGATCACCGCCTCGGCATAGTCGCGCTCGCGGTAGGCGTAGAGGTCGATGTCGAAGCCGTTGGGATAGCCGGCCTCCGCCAGCAGCACCTTGGCCTTGGCCGGATCGTAGCCGTAGCGCGGCACGCCGTCGTCGGTGCAGCCGACCTGATCGATGAAGCAGGCGGAATTCATCACGCGGGCGCCGCCGCGCACCAGATTGTCGACCATCGCCTTGCGGTCGATGGCGTAGGAGATCGCTTGCCGGACCTTCGGATTCTTCATCGGCGTGTCGGCGCTGGTGCGCCCGGCGGAATCGAACTGCAGGAAGCCGACGCGCATGGTCTCCGCCGCCAGCACGCTGACGTTCGGCACCGCCTCCAGCTGCGCGGCCTGGTCGTTGGGCACCCGCCAGATCCAGTCGACGCCGCCGGTCATCAATTCTGCCATGCGGGTCTCGCCGTCGGGGATGACGCGGAACTCCAGCTTGCCGATGGCCGGGTCGCCGATCGGGCTGCCCTTCCAGTAGCCCTTGGCCTTCTCCATCTTCACCGACTTGCCGTTCTCCACCGAGACGATCCGGTAGGGACCGGTGCCGACGGGAGCCTTGGCGAAGCCGTCGAGCCCGACCTTCTTGAAATAGGCCGCCGGATAGATCGGCGTCGGTCCCGACAGATATTCCAGCGCCGCCGGGAACGGCCCCTTCAGTTTGATGCGGACCTTGTAATCGTCGATTTTCTCGGTGCCGGCCATCCAGCCGACATTCTGCTTGGTCACCACCTTCGCTTCCGGCGTCAGCACGTAATTGAAGGTGAAGACCACGTCGTCGGCAGTGAAGGGCGACCCGTCATGGAAGGTGACGCCCTTGCGCAGTTCCAGCTCCAGCGTGGTCGGATCGACCCAGGTCCAGGAGGTGGCGAGATAGGGCTCGTAGGCACCGCTCTTGGGATTGCGGTGGATCAGCGTCTCCCAGACGTGATGGGCGACGATGACGCCTTCGCGCACATTGTTGTGATAGGGGCTGATGTTCTCCGGTTCGCTGTCGGAGGCATAGACGAGCGTGTCGTTCGCTTTTCCGGCAAAAGCCATGCCGGGCAACCCGACCGCCAGCGCCGCCGCGACCATCATCGATTTACCATACGCAAATGGCGCCATGTCCGAAGCTCCGTCCAAGGGGTTCCGTTTGCACAAAAATCGGTCAGCAGGTGATACAGACACGATATTGTGCAGCATGGCATGCCGCAATTATAATAGTTGGAAGTTTACGTTGCCATAAAGGCAATTTAAGCCGGATATGCCGGATTCCGCCTGATTGTTTGTTTTCAAGACTGCTGACTATACCCTCAAAAATGAGGGCGGTCGTGTACCGAAAGCCCTCGCGGGCGAGCCGGCGCCTGCGGGGCAAGGTCGGCGGACGTTAAAATGAACAAGGGGCGGCCGGAGCCCGGGGTTGATCCCCGGATCCCTGCCGCCCCCGTCCGCATCACTGCCAGGGCAATCGCTTGAAGGCCGCGCCGCTTACCCTGAGAAACCGAAGCACACCATTACCGACACGGACCGCAAGGTTCAGGGGGTGTCTGAAACACCCGCCGCCTTGATCCAGCCGGTCGCCTCGACCTCACCACGCCCACCGCAGCCCGGCGGAAACGGAATGGTTGGTGTCGTTGCGGCGGATCTCACCGACATATCCGACCTGCATCGACAGCCCCCGCGTCATCGTCATGCTGAGCCCGGCACCCAGCACGGCGGCGTCGCGCCCCGGCTTCCCGGCCTGTCCCACGGTGAAGCGCGCGCCGGCCAGCGACGCCGATGCCGTCGATCCCACGTCGCGCCAGTCATGCTCCCAGGCGATCAGGCCGGTCGGCTCCACCATCATGCCGTCCAGGTTCAGCCGCTTTCCGGCCCGCACACCGAACGAGCTGCGCACCGCGGTCTCCGACTCCTCCTCCTCCGTCAGGGCCAGCGCAGGCGTGCCGGTCTCGGTGAATCCATCCCGGTGCAGACGGTCCCAGCGCAGCCCGGCGCGCGGTTCGAGCCAGATGCCGCCCACCGCCATCCGAGTCCCCGCCGAGAGTTCGGCCGACAGCGAACGCCCATCCGTCTCGCCGGAGCCCGATCCGGCTGCCGTGCCGAAAGCGATCGGCCTGGATGCTTCCGTACGGCTGTAGCCGTAGCCGAGAGCGCCGTCGACGAAGAAGGAGCCCGGCATCCAGCTGCCGTACAGGGTCGCCTGATAGCTGTCCACGGTGCCGTCGCCCATCCCGTCGTCAGCCTTCACCCTGGTCCGCAGGAAGCCCAGCGCCATGCCCGCCCTGAAGGCCGGATCGAAGGCGTGATCGGTGCCGACCAGGAAGCCGCCGGTCAGGCGGGTGGCGGAACCATCGCCGCTGTTCCGTCCCGCCGCGACCATCGGACGGCCCCAGAAGCCGGTATCGCGCCCGGCAGTGCCGCCCTTGCCGCTGCCGGCTGCTTCCGGCAGGCCGGCGATGGAACGGGCCTCTCCGTCGAACACGAACTGCGCGACGCCGCCGACGCCTTCCGCCATGGCCGGACCGCCGCGCCCGGACGCCTGCCGCGCCTCGATGGCGCGGCCGAACATGCGGCGGTTGACCCGCTCGGCAGCCATCGTGTCGGCGTGGATGCGGCCCGAAAGCTGATCCAGGGCCGGGGCGATCCGGTCGCCCGCCAGGGGGTAGAGCGTGTCGAACAACGCCTGGGCCGAAGCGCCCGACGCCTGTCCGCCAGCCACCGGCCGGATGCTCTCCAGCGCGGCGCCGACGCTGCGCTGGTTGGAGGTCTGGCCCAGCCCTGCGGCGGCGAGGTTGGCGTAGCTGGCCGGGGTCGCCACCAGGGTCGCGGTGGTGACGCCATAGATCAGGTCGAGCCGCGTGCCCGCCGCCAGCCCGTCGGCCGGCTGGTCGAGCCGGTCGAAGCGGCCGGAAACGCCGCCGTCGGCCGTCACCACGGTGAAGCTCTGCCCCAGTGCCGGGGTGAAGCTATTGGTGGCGGAGCCGGCGATCCCGCGCAGGATCGGCGTCAGGCGGCCGCCGGCGGTGAAGGAAGCGCCCCGGACCACGACCTGATCGTGGTTGCCGGCTCCCGCCCCGGTGCCGGTGCCGTCGATCTCCGCCTGATAGACGGATCCGGCATTCAGGGTCACCGGAGCGGTGAAGACCAGCGTGCCAGGCGAATTGCCCGGCGCCAGGATGCCCGAGACCGAGGTGTCGCCGGAGATTCGGCCGCTGCCGCTCAGCGTCGCGCCGCCGGCAACCGTCACCTGGCCGTCGATCTCGCCGTTGACCTTGGCGGAGCCGCCATTGTCCACTGTCACCGCCCCGGCGATGGTGCCGCCATCGCCGACGACGACGGTGCCGCCGCTGACGGTGACCGGGGCTGCGATGTTGCCGCCCTGGCTGACGGTCACGCTGCCGCTGTTCTCCACCGTCACGGCGCCGGTGACGGCACCTCCGACGGTCACGCTGCCGCCGTCGACGGTGACGGGCCCCGAAACGCTGCCGCTGCTCGCGACCGTCAGGGAACCGGACCGGACGGCCAAGCCGCCGCTGTTGGAGACGCCGTTGGTGACGACCAGGGAACCGGAGCCGGTCACCGTGAGTTGCCCCGCTCCGCTCACCGGGCCGGACAGGGTCACGGTCGAGCCGTTGGGATCGACGACGCCGTTGGAGGCTTCGACCGTCACCGCCTGAGTCAGCGTCAGCGGCGCGCCCGGCTTCAGGGTGCCGCCGGCGAAGGTGACGCTGGTGGTCTGGAGCGCCCCGTCCTCGGCGGTGAAGGTCGGCTTGGAGGTGTCGATGACACCCGTGGTCGGGGTGGTGGGCGTGGTCGGGGTGGTGACGTCGGGCGTGGTCGGCGGCGTGACCACGGGCGGCGTCACCACCGGCGTGGTCACATCCGGCGGGGAGGGCGGGGAGGGCGGCGACGCGACGGACGCCACCAGGACCGTGTCGCTTGCGGTGATGGTGTAGCCGTTCATGTCCACCGATCCGACATAGGCGGAGCCGGTGGCGGCCGTCCAGGTCGCCGATCCGGTGCCGCTGACGGTGAAGGTGGTGCCAGTGAAATCGGCGGACGTTCCGCCGCCATTGCCGCGGATCAGGGCGATCTTCGTGCCGTTCGCGACGGTGCCGCCGTTGAGCGAGGGTGTGATGGTGACGGTGCCGGCGCCGGGCGCATAGTTGGCGGTGTTGGTGGTGTTGACGATGTAGCCGGAACCGGACGGGCCAATGGTGACGGTGATGGCGCCGGTGCCGGTCATGTTGCCGTTGACCGTCAGCGTGGAACCGCCGAGCGCGACCGTGCCGCTGTTGACGATCGCCCCGACCGTGCCGGTGCCGCTCAGCGTCGCGCCCGATGCGATGGAGACGGCGCCGATGGTGCCGGTCACATGCAGGGTGCCGGCGGTGATGCTGGTGCCGCCGGTGAAGCTGCTGTTGCCCGCCAGGGTCAGCATGCCGCTGCCTGCCTTGACGAAGCCGCCGGTGCCGGAAATCGTGCCCGACAGGCTGGTGTCGGTGGCGTCGCCCGCGGTCAGGGTGTTGCTGCCGAGCAGGACGTTGCCCGCGCCGGACAGCGCGCTGATGGTCTGGCTGACGTCGATCTTCAGCGCTGCGCCGGAGCTGACGGCCACGGCGCCGGTCGATGGCAGGGCGCTGGCCGCTGACAGCGTGCCGGCGGTGATGTCGGTGCCGCCGCTGTAGTCGTTGCTTCCTGCAAGCGTCAGCGTGGTGCTGGAGGTCTTCACCAGCTTGCCGCCCGTGCCGGAGATCGACCCGGTGATGGTGGTGCCGGCGAAGCCGCCGACCGTCAGGGTGTTCGCGCCGAGCAGGATGTTGCCGGCGCCGGACAGCGCGCCGATGGTCTCGCTGGCGGCGAGTTGGAAGGCGGCGCCGGTGTCGACCGTCACCGCCGCCGAATCCGGGAGCGCCGCGCCGCCGGCAGCCGTCAGCGTGCCGCCGGCGATGGTGGTGGCGCCGCTGAAGCTGTTCGTACCCGAAAGCAGCAGGGAACCGGCCCCATCCTTGTACAGCGCACCCGAGCCGGTGAGGCTCGACGCGATCGTCGCGCCGACCCCGCTGTCGGTGGTGATGGTGGAGGGCGACGCGGTCAGGCGGATGGTGCCGCCGGTGAGCAGATAGCCGTCGGTCGCGAAGGTCATCCCCGCCGCCGTCACCGACCCCGAAACGTCGACGGTTCCCGCCGTGCCCTGGAAGAACGGGGTGATGGTGGCGCCGGACAGGATGCCGTTGGTTGAGCCGTCGGCCTTCGTCCAGTTGGTGGAGGCGCTGCTCCAGGTTCCACTGCCGCCATCCACCGTGGCGTTGCCGGTATTGCCCCCGGTATCGCCGTCCCAGTAGAGCCTGCTGGTCGGCGTAAGCGTCACCAGCAACTGGTTCAGGGTTCCACTGATGGTGGTGTTGCTGGCGACGGTTCCGTCGAAGCCCGGTGCCGTCACGCTGACGCCGGTATAGTCTGTGCCGACGCTCGAGGCGCTGACGATGGTATAGGTACCGCTCGCCAGGGTTGGGCTTCCCGCCAAGGTCGTGCGTGCCGCCTCCATGACGATGGAGCCGTTGGTCAGAGTCGCCGCGCCGCTGACCGATAGCGCGCCATAGGTCGAGCTGTTGGTGACGCCGACGATGAGCGTCGCTGAACCCTGGTTGTAGGTACCGGTGATCGTCGTTGCGCGCTCGGTGTACAGGGTGCCGGTGTTGGTGACCGTGCCCGTCCCGGAATTGACGGAGATGTTGTTGTTCAGGAATGTGTTGCCGGCCAGGGTCAGGTCGCCGGTGGACGTGATGGTGCCGACGGAACCGATGCCAATGCGGCCGAGCAAGGAGCCATAGACCGTCCCCGTTCCGCCGGTGATGGTCAAGGCGCGCGTGCTGGCATTGTTGATGTTGCCGGCGAGCGTGCCGGTGTTGGCGATCGATGTCAGGGTGCCGTTGGCGCTGACATAGACCGATTGGCCGCCGCTGAATGAGCCTTGGATCAGGCCGCTGTTGATCAGCGTGCCGATCGCCCCGGTGGTGAGCCCGATGGCGGCGCCGGCCACGATTGTGCCGGTGTTGGTGAACGACGTGATCGCGGCGTCCGCGCCGCTGATGCCGACCGCGAAGGTGCTGGACGAGGAGTTGGGGGCGAAGGTGCCGCTGTTGGTGAACGACCCGATCGTTCCGCCCGACAGGGACATTAGTGCATTCGCGCCGCTGGTCACGCCTGCATTCACGACCGCGCCGATGGAACTGCCGGCACTCGTGACGAAACGGAAGGACGTGCCGCTTGGCGCCAGGATGGTTCCTGTGTTCGTGATCGTCCCGATGCTGACGACGCCGCTGACGTAGATACCATCGCTGAAAGTAGAAATCGTGCCGGAATTGCTGACCGTGCCGATGGTGCCGCTCATCACCGTGCCGCCGGAGACGAAGATCGAGCGGTTCGTGCTGTTGATGTATCCGCTGTTGTCGATCGTACCGACCGTCGCTCCGGAGACGACGGTCACGCCATAGGCTCCCGACAGGTATCCGAAGTTCACGATCGACCCGACCGTCCCGGCGGCGAGCACCGCACCTCCCGATGGTTGCGCGATGGTTCCGCTTGAGGTGATCGACAGGCTGTTGCCGGACGTGACCGTCTGGGTCGCGCTGAGGCTGGACGAGACGGTGGCGGTGCTCTGCGCCGCGGCCGGGGACGTCGCCATCGGCCCGAGGACGCCGAGCATGACGATCAGGGAGGCTCCGGTCAGAAGCGTCCGGCGGAGGGTGGCATGCCTGTGCGCGGGAACGGAGGACGTCATGGGCGTGGCTTTCGTGCTTCGGAGTCTTGACATCGGGCAACGACACGGCAGTCCGTCCCCCCGGGGAGGACGCGACGGAAGAACCCGCTCGGTGCGTGAGCGGGCGCGGACGATGAAGGAATGACGAAGGGCGCCGACTTGCCGCCGGCGCCCAGACTCAGCCGTGCCGGTCGCGGCCGCTGAGCGGACGGTTCGTGAAGCTCTTGCGAATGGCCGCCGCGATATCGCGCGTCCACCGGAATGAGGTTTCTGTCATGAACACACCGATAGGCTTGAGTCTGTGACCTCTGATTGCAGATGCGTCATTGAAAGGCGGGTGCCATTCGCTTTTATTCGATGTCTGCGTCGGATTTCCAGCAATAAATTCCGACAATCCGAATCAATTGGAGAGTTTGTCGATAAACATGTTAGTAGTGGCGCAGAAAAATTCTTTAACTTCTTATTTACAATGACGGTAATACACTGAAACAGTCTGAAAGATTTTGAAAGATTTCTCTCTTTCTCAGAGAAAGTCAAAAATCCTGTGCGAATTTCCGTGGAGTTGTGATGAACATCCTGAAGGGCGCCGGACTTGTCGGCTTGCTGGTCATCGCCGGAAGCACCGCCTTTGCGCAGGGGAAGCCGGGGGCGGAGGACGCCGCCTCTGCCCCCTTGTGGAGCAGGCAATGCGTGAAGGATGCTGACCGGGAGGTCTGCTATGTCGAGCAGTACGCCGTGGCGATGCCGGCGAACACCATCCTGCTGAACATCCGGCTCGGCTATTTCGGACCGGAGAACCGCCCCCGGATGATCGTGACGGTGCCGATCGGCGTGCTGTTGGGGCCGGGCCTGGGGATGTCGGTCGACGCCGGCAAGCCGGTCACGCTGCCGTTCGAGAGCTGCCAGCCCGGCGGCTGCCGGGCGGTGGTGGACATGGACCAGCCGACGCTGGATCAGATCCGGCGCGGCGCCCGGATGACCATGCGCTTCGTCGGTGCCGACCGGAACGCCCTGGACATCCCCGTATCGCTGAAGGGGGTGGATGCCGCCCTGAAGCAGCTGAGGAAATAGGGCGGCCATGGCACGAAAGACCAGCAAGCCGGGCAGGGCGGCGCGCGGCGGAGCAGCGGGCAGAGCGGTGGGCGGCCGCGGCGCGGCGCCACAACCACAGGTCATACCCGTGGAGACCGCCATCGACCTCGCCTATCGCCACTGGCAGGCGGGACAGGGTCAGGAGGCGGAAATCCTGTGCCGCGAGGTGCTGGCGGTCTGGCCGGGCCAATGCGATGCGCTGCATCTGCTGGGGCTGATCGCTCACGGTGCGGGCCGGATCGATCTGGCCATCGATCTGCTGACGCAAGCCGTCGCGGTGCCCGGAGCACCCGCCATGTATGCCAGCAATCTGGCCGAACTCTGCCGGCGCTGCGGTCGGCTGGCGGAGGCGGAACGGGCAGGGCGGCGCGCGGTGGCCACGGACCGGACGCTTGACGGCGCCTGGAGCAACCTGGGTATCATTCTCCAGCAGGCCGGCAAGCTTGCGGACAGCGCGCGCTGCCTGCAACGCGTGTTGGCGTTGGCACCCGATTTTGCGGAAGGTCACAATAATCTGGGCAATACCCTGCGCCTGCAGAACCGGTTTCCCGAAGCCGCCGCCCGTTATGACGCGGCGCTGGTCCTCAATCCGCATTATCCCGACGCCTGCAGCAACCTGGGCAGCCTGACCGCCGCCGCCGGGCGGCCGGACGAGGGCATGGCCCTGCTGCGGCGGGCTGTCGATCTCGCCCCCCATCTGGGCGATGCCTACATCAACGCCTCGGCGCTGGAGGGCGCACGCGGGCGCTGGAACGAGGCGCTGGACTGGCTGGAGGCCCTGCGCGACTTCGCCCCTCATCATCCCGGACTGCCGACCGGGCGGGCCAGGGCGCTGGCGCAACTGGGCCGCACCGACGAGGCGTCGGCCGAAGCGCGGCGGGCGCTGATCCTCCATCCGGCGGATGCCGATGCCCACCTCGTCCTTGGCCACCTCCCGAACGCCGCAGCAGGGCCGGACGGAGGTCGCAAGACCTTGAGGCGGGCGGCGGCGCTTGGCGGGCCGGCGGGGGATGCCGCCCGGACCGCGCTTGCCGAAACCGGGGAGCGCCGTTCGCCATGAGCGGTGCGGCAGAGCTGGAAGCGCAGGGTCATGCCCATCTGGCGGCCGGCCGGCCGGAGGAGGCCGAGCGCTGTGCCCGGCAGGCGCTGGCGGCCGGCGGCGGTGCCGTCAGCCTGTGGCATCTGCTGGCCGTAACGCTCCGTGTCCAGGGCCGTGTGACCGAATCGCTGAAGGTCTACACGCTGATGGTCGACCGTCTGCCCGGCAACCTGACGATCCGTTTCGAGCTGGCGGAACTGCTGCTGCTGCTGGGGGATTTCGAGCGTGGCTGGCGGGAATACCGCTACCGCTACAACATGGTCCACACCATGCCGCTCGAACGCAAGGTGCAGCGCCCGCGCTGGGACGGTCGGCCGATCCCGGACAGGACGCTGCTGATCCACGACGAGCAGGGCTATGGCGACACCTTCCAGTTCCTGCGCATGGTTGCCTGGGCCAAGCGGCGCAGCCAGGCGCGCATCGTTCTCCAGATCAACCACGAGCAGGTCAGCTTCGCACGCCGCCTGAAAGGCATGGATTGGGGTGGGGCCGATGCGCTCGTGCTGCGCGGCGTCCTGCCGCCGCCCTTCGACGCCCATTGCGAAATGATGAGCCTGCCGATGGCGATGGGGTTGCAGTTGTCCGACCTGCCCAACCAGGACCGGGGCTGGACCCCCTATCTGACCCCCGATCCGGCACGGGTGAAGCGGTGGGGCAGGCGGCTCAAATCCCTGCCGCGCCCGCTGGTCGGGCTGGTGTGGGCCGGTCGCCCGACCCACCTCAACGACGCGAACCGGTCGATGTCGCTGGAGCGGCTGGCACCGCTGGCACAGACCGGCGCAACCTTTCTCGCGCTGCAAAAGGGGCCTGCCGCAGACCAGGCGTCTTCTCCGCCGCCGGGAATGCGGATCGAACGCCTGTCCGACGCGATCGCCGATTTCGAGGACACCGCCGCCATTCTGACCCATGCTGACCTGCTGGTTTCGGTCGACAGCGCCCCGGTCCATCTGGCGGGCGCGCTCGGCCGGCCGGCCTGGGTGATGCTGCCCCATGTGCCGGACTGGCGCTGGCTGCTGGAGCGGGACGACACCCCCTGGTATCCGACGGTTCGTCTGTTCCGGCAGCCGGCGCGCGGCGACTGGGACAGCGTGATCCGGGACATCGCCGGGACCCTGCGCGGACTGGGAGGGGGACGGCGCGGATGATCCGATGCCGGATCGCGACAGGCGGGCGGCTGGCCCTGTGGGCCGTGCTGTGGGCCGTCCTGTGGCTGGCGCTGTCCGCTGCGGCGGTGCGGGCGGACGCCGTTCTGGTCGACGGGCGCGACCGCGTGGAATTGTCGGACTTTGCCATGCTGCGCGATCCCGGCCGCAGCCTGTCCATCGACGATTTGCGCAATCTTCAGGATGCCGACCCGTTCACCCCGTCCGCTCCATTGTCGCAGGATTACAGCCTCGGCATCACCAGCGACGCCTTGTGGCTGCGCACCGGCATCGATGTCGCCCCGCAGGGGGGCGGGCGGCACGTCCTCACGTTGGCCGTCCCCAATTTCGACCGGATGGAGGTGTGGGGATCCTGGAACGCGGCATCCGAGCCGATCGCCGTTCTGGGCGACCATGAGCCGCGGTCGCTGCCGCTGCGCCGGAACGCCGCGCTCATCGATCTGCCGGCCGGGCATCACACCCTGTGGTTCCGCAGCATCACCAGCGGGTCGATGGCCGTGCCGCTCGACCTGTGGCGGCCTGCCGCCCTGATACGGACCGAGCAGATCGAGAATCTGATCCATGCCGCCCTGGTCACCGTGGTCCTGCTGCTGGGCGGCAGCGCGGTGGTGCTGGCGGTGGCGCTTCCCAGCCTGTCGCTCGCCTTCTATGGCGTGTCGGCTTTCGCGACCGCTGGGCACATCCTGGCGATGAACGGACTCGATGCGCTGGTATGGGGGCGGCATCTGCCGATCGGTGGCCAGAATCCCTTCGTCTGGCTGGTGGTTTCGGGGGTGTTCGGCATCGCTTTCCTGTTCGCGGCTCTGCCGGTGCGGCGCGGCGCCCGCTGGGTCGTTCCGGTTCTGGGAGCGCCCGTCCTCCTCGGCCTTGCGCTGCTGATCGTCTATGACCTGTTCGTGGAGGGTGACCTGGAGGTGGACGTGATCCTGCGTCCCCGCAACCTGACCTTGCTGATCCTGGTGGCAGGGCTGGCCGCCAGCATCCAGTCCTGGCTGGCCGGATACCGCGCGGCGCGCTACATGATCGCCGGCTGGGCGGTGCTGGCCGCCGGGAACGTCCTGACGGCGCTGCGCAATGCCGGGGTCGTGCCGTGGACGGACGCCACCTATTACCTGCCGGTCTATGCGCCGATGGCGGAAATGCTGTTCTTCGGCGCCATGAAGGCGGCGCGGCTGCGCCTGCTGCGGGTGGAGAAGGACGAGGCGCAGCGCGCCCTGGTCACCGCCCTGCGCCGCAACGAGGCCGAGCTGGGAGAGCGGGTGGCCGTGCGCACGGCGGCACTCGATCGGGCCAATGCGGCGTTGCGGGACCGTGAGACCCAGCTTCGCCAGATGCTCGAGGCCGTGCCGCTCGCCATCATCCTGGCCCATGCGGTGCGCTCGACCCCGCTCTACGCCAACCGGCGAGCAAGGGACCAGTTGGGGGGCAGCGATCTCTACCATGACCCGGGCGATCGCGACTGGCTGCTGGACCTGCTGGAGCGCGAAGGACGGGTGGAAACCGCCGAAGTCGAGATGCTCGATGGCGGCGGCAACCGGTTCTGGGCGCTGGTGTCGATGGTGCCCATCGATTACGAGGGCCAGCCGGCCCGGCTTCTCGCCGTCAACGACATCACCGGCCGCAAGCAGCTGGAACAGGAGTTGACCAAGGAGAAGGAAATCGCCGACGCCTCCGTCGCGCTGGAGCGGGCGGCCCGCGAAGCGCAGCGCCAGTTCCTGGCAATGATCAGCCATGAGTTCCGCACGCCGCTGGCGGTGATCAGCACGGCCGCGCAGAACATGGGGTTGACCGCCGAGGACGAGGCGACACGACAGCGTCTGCAGCGGATCGAACGGTCGGTGCGGCACATGAACGGCATGATCGACGCCTGCCTGCTGGATGACCGGATCGAGGGGGCCGGGCTGATGCTGCGCACCAACCTGTTCGATTCCGGGGCGCTGGTCAGCCGGATCGCCGAAGCGGCGCAGGCCGCCGCGCCGCACCATCGGTTCCGCGTCGCGGCCGAAGGGGTGTGGGATCTGACCGGCGACGAGCAGCTTCTCGGCATCGCGCTGTCCAACCTGATGGAAAATGCCGTGAAATATTCTCCTCCGAACAGCGTGATCGAGGTCGTGCTTCGGCGGGACGGCGATTCCGCTGTCTTCTCCGTCGCCGACCGGGGACCGGGCATCCCCGAAGGCGAGCGCGAGCGCATCTTCGAGAAATACTTCCGCGGCATCGGAACGGGACGCATTCCCGGTGCGGGACTGGGACTGCATCTGACCCGCAACATCGTGAGCGCGCATGGCGGTACGGTCGGCGTGCGGAACCGGCCCAACGGCGGTGCGCTGTTCACCATCCGGCTGCAGCTTCGGGATCCTGCGCCATCCGATGTCGGCGAGGCGTTCGCCTGAGCGGTTTCAGGACAAGAGGGGTGGGTCTGGATGGGCAAAACGGAAGGGCCGCTGGCGATGCTGGATGTTCTGGTTGTCGAGGATCACGTCGATCTGGCGGAGGAGGTCGTCTCCTACCTCCGGGCGCGCGGCATGACCGTGCGGGCCGCCGACAGCGGGCGGACGATGGATCAGGCCATCGCCGAGCGCCGTCCCGATGTGATCCTCCTCGATCTCGGCCTGCCGGAGGAGGACGGCGTGTCCATCGCCCGGCGGCTGGCCGCCGGCGTGCGGCCCGGCGATCCCGGTTTCGGCGTGGTGGTCATCACCGCACGCGGCCGCGTGGAGGATCGCATCCTGGGCCTGAACGCGGGGGCAGATATCTATCTGGTCAAGCCGCTGGACATGCGTGAGCTGGAGGCGGCGATCGGTGCGGTCGTACGGCGGCGTGGCGGTGGTGCCCCGCTCGCCGCGCGCCCCTGGCGCCTGGAAACCTCCCGCTGGCGCCTGCTGACGCCGGGAGGCACGGCGGTTTCGCTCAGCGACGTCGAGGTGCGTCTGCTGACCCCGTTCTTCGATGCCCCGGAATCGGTGATCGAGCGCCGGGTGCTGGCCGACCGCCTCGCGGTCGACGACCGGGGGATCGACCTGCTGGTGCATCGGCTCCGCCGGAAGGTGGAAAGCGAGGCTGGCGAAATCCTGCCGTTGCGGACCCTCCGCTCCCGCGGCTACGCCTTCGCCGCGCCGGTCGCACCGTGACGGTGCCCGCCCGCTTCTGGACCCGGGCGCCCATGGTCGACCCCGAAGGGCTGCCGGGCCGCGGCGAGGCTTATGGATTGGAGAAGCCGTAGCGTTCCAGCGCGGCTTGGCCGGCGGGCGAGAGGATGTAATCGGCGAATGCCTCGCCGCGCGCGGAGGCCGGGCCGTTGAGCACGGTCAGCCCATACTCCGCCTCGACGGCCAATGGCTCCGGCAGTGCCACGAGCTTCAGCGCCGGCACCTCGCAGATTGCCAGCTGCGCGTTGGTGCGATAGGTCAGGAACAGATCGGCGTGCCGGCCTTCCATGAGCCATCCATAGGGATTGCGGTCCTTCGGCGGTATCGGGATCGCAGGCGTTCCGCCGGCCAGCCGCAGGGCCTTGCCGTCGAGGATACGGTGGCTGCCCGGCTGGAGACGCTCGGCCTTGCGGAACATCGCCCAGGCGTAATCTCCCGAAGGATCGGCCTTCGGCGTCGATGTGCCGACCCGGATCGCCGGATCGAGCATGCGCTCGAGCAGGGTGTCCGGCGTCACCTCCACGTCGGGCTGCACGAGGGCGCACAATTGGTTGCGCGCGAAGACCCGGACCGGGCCGGACCTGCCCCCGCCGTTGAGAATGGCTGGATGCTCCATGTTGGCCGAGGCGAACAGGCCGCCCGGCCCGTCGCGTTCGAGACGCTCGCGGAGCAGTCCCGACGGACCGAATGAGCATTCGACCGGCACGCCGCTGGACAAGGCGTAATCCGTGGCCGCCTCGACGAACGCGGCCTTGAGGCTGCCGGCGGCGAACACCCTGACCGGTTCCTGTTCGCCGTATCCGCCACCGACCAGTCTTTCGAACGGCACCCCGGCGATTCCAGGGGAAGGGTTGGTCCTGTGTGGTATCTGAGGGCTCCTTCGAACTGACATGGGGGGCCGGCCATCCTCCCGGACCAGCCGAAGGCAATGGAGGAGCCGGATCGACACGCCATCGTGATCGTCTCTATATTCGGACGAACATAAGGATGCAAGTTTCGCCAAGCTTCGGACGATGTGGACCGGACAGGCACCGCGGATACCAGCGGCCATCATCAATGACTGCTGGTATTGCGCCGTTTCGATGGGACAAAACGTCGCATCATCCGCCGTGCCGGAGGAAGATGGCCGGGCCCGACCGGCGTAGCCTCGTCTTCGTAACGGAAGGGAGGTTGACGTGTCATTCGCTGCGAATGAACCATCGCCGATCAATCAAAGAGACCTTAGAAACGCCTTCGGCACGTTTCTGACCGGCGTCACGGTCGTCACCGTCGTTGACGAAGATGGGATTTCCCGGGGAATCACGGCGAATTCCTTCACATCCGTTTCGCTCGATCCTCCTTTGCTTCTCGTCTGCATCGGCAACCGATCGTTCAGTTTTCCGGCTTTCTGCAGCGCTCCGGCCTTCGCCGTGAATCTGCTGCATGAGGGACAGGCCGACCTCTCCACCCTTTTCGCCTCCCGGACGCCCGACAAATTCCGCTCGACCGCTTTCGGCGCCCGGCACACCGGTGCACCGGTCCTGGCCGATTGCCTCACATGGTTCGATTGCACGGTGCATGACCGGGTCATGGCCGGGGACCATTTGGTTCTCATCGGCCGGGTGCAGGCCTTCGGCACCAGCCCGGCGGCTCCGCTCGGCTTCTGCCGCGGCCGGTATGCGGCGGTGCGCGAACCGGCGCCCTACGGCCTCCCCGGCGATGGGGAGCGGCTGGCGACGATCGACGGCCGCGCGTCCCCCAGGCCCAGCGCCTTCGCCGAAAACGGCTGAGTTCTCCGCGCGATTGTTCTCCACGCGATTCTCCCACGCCCCCTTACAGAACGCGAGACCGCGATGCACACCACCTGCAGGTCGCTCGAAGGCAGCCGCCGCGCCCTCCATATCGGCGGACGGTTCGTGGAACCGAAAAGCGGCCGCTATATCCCAAGCTACGATCCCACCACCGCCGAGCCCTGGTACGAGCTGGCCGACGCCGGCCCCGAGGACGTCGACGACGCGGTCGCCGCGGCGCGGGCGGCCTTCGTCGATCCGGCGTGGCGGCGGATGACGCAGAGCGACCGCGGCAAGCTGGTGCGCCGCCTGGCCGAGCTGATCCTCGTCAACGCCGAGGAACTGGCGCTGATGGAAACCCGCGACAACGGCAAGCTGATCAAGGAGATGCGCGCCCAGATGCGCGCCATGCCCGACAGCTACACCTATTTCGCCGGGATGGCCGACAAGCTGCAGGGCGACACCATCCCGGTCAACAAGCTGGACATGTTGAACTTCAACCTGCGCGAGCCGCTGGGCGTTGTCGGCATGATCACGCCGTGGAACTCGCCGCTGATGCTGCTGACCGGCACGTTGGCGCCTTGCCTCGCCATCGGCAACACGGTGGTCATCAAGCCGTCGGAACACGCCACCGCCTCCACCCTGGCGCTGGCCGAGCTGGTCGCCGAGGCCGGCTTCCCGGCCGGCGTCGTCAATGTGGTGAGCGGTGCCGGCGCCACCGCGGGGGAGGCGCTGACCCGCCATCCCGGCATCGCCAAGATCGTCTTCACCGGCAGCACCCAGACGGGCAGCCGGATCGCCGCCAACGCCGCCGGCAACCTCGTGCCCTGCCAGATGGAGCTGGGCGGCAAGTCGCCCCATGTCGTGTTCGGCGATGTCGACATCGAGCGGGCGGTGAACGGCGTGGTCGCCGGGGTCTTCGCCGCCGCCGGGCAGACCTGTGTCGCCGGGTCGCGCTGCTTCGTCGAAGCCTCCATCTACGACCGCTTCGTCGAGGCACTGGTGGCGCGCACCGGTCGCATCGCCGTCGGCCATCCGATGGAGGAGGGCACCGACATCGGCCCGCTCGCCCTGTCGCCACAGCTCGCCAAGGTCGAGGAATATGTCGCCTCCGGACAGCGAGACGGAGCCCGGCTGGCGGCCGGCGGCCGGCGGCCCCAGGCGGCCGGGCTCGACCGGGGCTGGTATTTCGAGCCCACCGTGCTGGCCGATGCCCGCAACGACATGGGCTTCATGCGCGACGAGATCTTCGGTCCGGTGGTCGGCGTGGTGCCCTTCGCCTCGGAAGACGAGATGATCGCCATGGCGAACGACACCCGCTATGGCCTCGCGTCGGGCATCTGGACCGGCGACATCGACCGCGCGATGCGCTTCGCCACCCGGATCGACGCCGGCACCGTCTGGATCAACACCTACCGCGCCGCTGCCTACATGTCGTCGAACGGAGGCTTCAAGCAGAGCGGCTACGGCCGGCGCGGCGGATTCGACGTGATGCGCGAGTTCTCGCGGTCGAAGAACGTCGTCATCGATTATTCCGGCGCCATGCAGGACCCCTTCGTCATCCGGCTGCGCTGACCCGCCCCGACCGGGCTTCTCCTCCCCCGAGCAAAAGGACAAGGACATGAAGTTCGCCGTCGCGCTTTCCATGGAGCGCTTTTCACCGGACACGCCGATGAGCGACGTGACCAGCACCATGCTGGAACTGGTGAAGATGGCCGACCAGGGCGGCTTCGAGACCCTGTGGACCGCCGAGCACCACACCATCGAGTGCACGATCTCACCCAACCCCTTCACCATCCTGACCTGGCTCGCCCAGCACACCGAGCGCATCCGGCTCGGCACCGCCACCATCGTCGCCCCCTACTGGAGCCCGATCCGGCTGGCCGGGGAGGCGGCGCTGTGCGACCACCTGACCGGCGGTCGGCTGGAGTTCGGCATCGCCCGCGGCGCCTACCAGTACGAGTTCGACCGCATGGCCGGCGGCATGCCCCAGCTGGAGGGCGTCGCCTACATGAAGGAGCTGGTGCCGGCGGTGCAAAAGCTGTGGGAAGGCGACTATGCCCATGACGGGCATTACTGGAAGTTCCCGCTGGCGACCTCCGTTCCCAAGCCGCTTCAGGCGCCGCACCCACGCATCTGGGTGGCTGCGCGCGATCCCGGCACCTTCGACTGGGCGGTCGGCATCGGCGCCAGCATCCTGTCGACGCCGCTGGCGGCGCCGGCCGGCGAGATCGCCGTGCTGGGCGAGAAGTTCCGCAAGGCGGTGGCCGACCATCCGGAGGTGCCGCGCCCGCGCTTCATGATGCAGCGCCGCACCTGCTGCTATGACCGGCCGGAGGAGGCCGAACTGGCGGTGCGGCACAGCATCGACTATGGCCGCAGCTTCGAGAACCTGTTCCAGAACATCGGCACGGTGACCAACGGCTTCCCGACCGCCGTCTCTTACGAGAGCGTTGCCGGCCGTGAGAATTACAAGCCGGAGAATGTCTTGAAGAACCTCATGTTCGGCACGCCGGACGAGGTGATCGGGAAGCTGCTGGATTATGAGGCGGCGGGCGTCGACCAGTTCTCGCTCGGCCTGTCCTTCAACCTGCCCGTCGAGTTGCAGCGCAAGACGCTCGACCTGTTCAGTCGCGAGGTGCTGCCGGTCTTCGCCGCCCGCGAGCGCGACCTCCGGCGCGAGGAGGAGCGTCGCATCGCCGCCGAGCCGCTGCGCATGGCCGCGGCGGGACGCTGACCATGGCGGACTCCCGTCATTTCACGGTGGGGCCGGTGACGCTGAACCACCGGCTCGACGGCCGGGGGCCGGAACCGCTGGTCTGTGTCCACGGTGTCGGCTCTTACCTGGAGGCCTGGAGCGGCGTGGTGGAGCGGCTTGCCGACCGTTTCACCATCCTGACCTTCGACCTGCGCGGCCATGGCCGGTCCAGCCGCATCAAGGGCCGTTACGAGATCGACGACATGGTCGGCGAGACGCTGGCGCTGGCCGGCCATGTCGGCTTCGACCGCTTCAACCTCGCGGGATTCTCGCTCGGCGGCCTGATCGCTCAACGCCTGACCCTGGTCCATCCGGAACGCGTGAAGCGTCTCGTGCTGCTGTCCACCGTCGCCGGCCGCAACCCGGAGGAGCGCCGGCGGGTGCTGGACCGGCTGGCGGCGCTCCAGGCCGGGCAGCCGGGCTCGCACTATGACGCCTCGCTGTCGCGCTGGCTGACCGAGGGCTTCCAGGAGCGCAACCCGGACCTGATCCGGGTGCTGCGGCAGCGCAACGCGGAGAACGATCCGGACTGCTACGCCGCTGCCTACCGCATCCTGGCGGAGACGGATTTCGGTGGATTCCTCGACCAGATCCGCTGCCCGACCCTGATCGCCACCGGGGAGGACGACATCGGCTCCAACCCGCGGATGGCTCAAACCATGCACGAGCGCATTCCCGGTTCGGAGCTCCGCATCCTGCCCGGCCTGCGCCACTCGATCCTGATCGAGGCCCCGGACGCGGTGGCGGACCTGATGGGCCGCTTCCTGACCACCACCGACCAACCGAAGGAGATGCCGAGCCATGGATGACGCCCTGCAACGGGCCGGCGAACAGGTGCGGCGCGACGTGCTCGGCGACGCCTATGTCGACCGCGCGATGGCTGCGGCCGACGAGTTCTCCCGCCCCTTCCAACGGATGGTCAACGAATATTGCTGGGGGCAATGCTGGGCGGACGACGCGCTCGACCGCCGCCAGCGCAGCCTGCTGAACCTTGGCATGATCGCGGCACTGGGCCGCATGCACGAGTTCGAGCTGCACCTGCGCGGTGCTATCCGCAACGGCCTTACCGACGCCGAGTTGCAGGCGGCACTGATCCAGATCGCTGTCTATTGCGGGATCCCGGCGGGGGTGGAGTGCTTCCGCATCGCCCGCAAGGTCCGCCAGGAGATCGCCGAAGAGGGCAGGGGAGACACGCCATGATCGTCGAGGAACGCATCTACCGCATCCGCTCCGGCAAGCTGCGCGACTATCTGGCGCTCGTGCAGAACGAGGGACTGGCGATCCAGCAGCCGATCCTCGGCACCCTGATCGGCTATTTCGTCAGCGAGATCGGCCCGCTCAACCATGTCGTGCACATGTGGGGCTATGCCGATTTCGAGGACCGGACCGTTCGCCGCCAGCGGCTGTCGGAGGATCCGCGCTGGCAGGCCTTCATTCCCAAGCTGGCGGCGCTGATCGAGACGGCGGAAAACCGCATCCTGTTGCCGACCGCCTTTTCGCCCCTGAAGTGAGGCAGGCCTTGCTGCGTTCCGCAGGAGGTTGAAACTTGCAATTCCTCCGTTTCGGCGGAAGACAGGAAGACATCCGAGCCTTCCTAATGACAAGAAGTAAAAATCTTTAGAGACAGGGAAAGCCCACCGAACACAACGATGGGAGAGGGTTGTGACCGAACGACTGAGGGTTGAGAATCTCTATAAAGTCTTCTCGAAATCTCCCGAACCGGCCCTGCGGATGCTGAAGGCCGGCGTCAAGAAAACCGAAGTGCTGGCAAAAACCGGAATCGTTGTAGGGTTGAGTGACGTTTCACTGTCGGTTCCGACCGGTGGCATCTACATGGTGATGGGGTTGTCCGGGTCCGGGAAATCGACCCTGGCGCGCTGCATCAACCGTCTGAACGAGCCGAGCGCCGGCCGGATCCTGCTGGACGGCCGCGACATCGTCGCCGCCGGCGAGGCGGAACTGCGCGAGATCCGCCGCAAGCGAATCTCCATGGTGTTCCAGCATTTCGCCCTGCTGCCGAACCGTACCGTCGCCGAGAACACCGAATTCGGCCTGAAACTCCAGGGGGTATCCCCGCAGGTCCGGCGCCGCCGGGCGGAAGAGGTGCTGTCGATTGTCGGGCTGGCCCGCTGGGGCAACCATTACCCCCACGAGTTGAGCGGTGGCATGCGCCAGCGGGTCGGGCTTGCCCGCGCGCTCGCCACCGACGCCGACGTGCTGATCATGGACGAGGCCTTCAGCGCGCTCGACCCGCTGATCCGCACCGAGATGCAGGACGAGCTGCTGCGCCTCCAGCGCACGCTGAAGAAGACCATCCTGTTCATCACCCACGACTTCCAGGAAGCGCTGAAGCTCGGCACCCGGATCGCCATCATGGCCGACGGCGAACTGGTCCGCGAAGGCACGCCCCAGTCGATCGTTCTCGACCCCGGCAGCGACTATGTCGCCGCCTTCACCCGCGAGGTCGACCGCTCGCGCTTGTTCGACGCGCGGTCGGCAATGATCCCGGTGGCCCCGGTTCAACTGGCAGGCGGCCTGTGCCTCGCCGAGACCGGCGACGGCGCCGGCCTGGTGCTGGACGACGGCGGTCATGTCGTCGGGGCACTGGATGCCGCCGCGCTGCGGGACCTGCGCGACGGGATTCCGTTCACGGACTCCGGCTCCGGCACCTTGCGCAAGGACTTCGTCACGGTGCGCGAGCGGGACAGCCTTCTCGACGCCGCCCGAGCCCACCGGGCCGGCCGGCCGATGGCGGTGGTCGATGACGAGGGCAGGCTGATCGGCACGCTGGCCGCCGACAGCATCCTGGCGGGCATCGCCGCCGCCCCTCCTCAAACCGCAGGAGGCCTGCATGCTTGACGCCGACGACCTGAACGTCTTCCCGGTCGAAAGCTGGATCCAGGACGGCGTCGCCTGGATCGCGTTGAACCTGCGTCCGCTGTTCCTCGCCATCAAATGGCCGGTCGAGTATGTCCTGACCCTCAACATCTACCTTCTGCAGGAAATCCCCTTCCTCGCCTTCCTGGTGCTGGCGGTGCTGCTGGCCTGGCGGCTGGCCAGCCTGGGAGTGGCCTGTTTCACCGCCATCGCCCTGGTCGCCATCGCGGCGCTGGGGTTGTGGTCGGAAGCGATGACGACCCTGTCGCTGATCACCACCGCCATCGTCATCTGTGCGGTGGTCGGCATCCCGATCGGCATCGCCTGCGCCCGCAGCGACCGGATATGGGGCGTGGTCCGACCGGTCCTCGACATCATGCAGACCACCCCGACCTTCGTGTATCTGGTGCCTGTGGTGATGCTGTTCGGCGTCGGCACCGTGCCGGGCGAGGTGGCCGTGGTGACGGCGGCGGCCCCGCCGCTGATCCGCTTCACCAACCTCGGCATCCGCATGGTCGAGACCGAGATGGTCGAGGCCGGCCTCGCCTTCGGCGCCACCAAGCGGCAGCTCCTGTGGGAGGTCCAGCTTCCGCTGGCCGTGCCGACCATCCTCGGCGGCCTGAACCAGACGGTGCTGACCGCGATGGTCATGTCGGTCGTCGTCGCCATGATCGGGGCGGAAGGGCTGGGGCTGGTGGTGCTCCAGGGCCTCGGGCGGCTCGACGTCGGCCGGGCCGCGGTGGGCGGCATCGCCATCGTCCTGCTGGCGATGATGCTCGACCGCATCACCCAGAAGCTGGCCCAGCCCGGCGGCCCCGGCGGGCGCCCGCTGCTCCGCAGCCTGCGCGCCCTCGTCGGCTTCGGCCGGCTGGCGGAGGACAAGCCCGTCGGTAGGCAGGCCGTTGCAAATCCGGCCATTTCCGGTCCGGCCGTGGCCAACCCCGACCAGTGATCCCTACCCGGGCCCCGATCCGCAAGAGTTCCGTCCCGACCCCGTTCGAGGAGACCGCCATGTCCCTTTTCACTGCCAGATCCGTCCTCAAATCCCTATCCGTCGCCGCCCTCCTCGCTGCGGCCTGCGTCCAGCCGTCGCTGGCGGCCGACCAGCCCGGCAAGGGCAAGACCATCCGCTACGCCCAATCGGACAGCCTGGGCGCCAACTACGTCACCGCGCAGATCGTCTCCGCCGCCTTCAAGGAGCTGGGCTACTCGGTCAAGCTCAGCACGCTCAGCACGACCCTGTTCTTCCAGGCGGCGGCGCAGGGCGACCTCGACATCGCCACCGACATCAACTTCCCCCAGCGCGAGCCCGCTTTCCGCAAGGTGGAGCAGCAGGCGATGATCGTCGGCGGCGGCCTGATCAAGGAGGGCGGCGTCAACGGCTACCTGATCGACAAGAAGACGGCCGACGCCCACCACATCACCTCGCTGGAGCAGATGAAGGATCCGAAGATCGCGGCGCTGTTCGGCAAGGGCGGCAAGGCGGATCTGGTCAACTGCGATCCCGGCTGGAGTTGTGGCGACGTGGTTGACTACCAGCTCGACAAGTTCGGCCTGAAGGACACGGTGACCTCCGTCCGCGGCAAGTACGAGCCGCTGATGGTCGAGGCGGTCGCCCGTGTCCGCCGCGGCGATCCGGCCTTCTTCTATGCCTGGAGCCCGTCCTGGGTCACCAACACCCTGGTCCCCGGCAAGGACGTCGTGTGGCTGCCCACCCCGTTCGACGCCCTGCCGCCGTCGGTGCCCAACAAGGGCACGGCGCTCGTCAAGGGCGTGTCGGGCTGCGCCGGCGGCGCCGATCCCTGCCGGATGGCCATGGCCTCGTGGAACTGGAGCACCGTCGCCAACCGGGAGTTCGTCGCCGCCAACCCCGCAGTGAAGGCGTTGGTCGAGTCCATCGGCTTCCCGTTGCAGACCTGGGCCGGCTGGGAACGCGCCATCAGCGAGAAGGGCGCCAGCGAGAGCCACATCCGCGCGCTCGCCCAGGACTGGCTCTCCGCCAACAAGCCGACCTTCGAGCAGTGGATCGCCAGCGCCAGGGCGGCAAGCTGAGGCGCCACGCGAGCCCCACTCGCGAAGCCGCCGGCCGGGCCCCCAGGTCCGGCCGACATGGTCCGGCAGGCGCCGGGACCGGAACCAGGAAAATCGGACAGGACATGATGGACATCGGACTGCGCAAGATTTCCACCTTCATCGAGGAGACCATCGTCGAGGGCGGCAAGCCGGCCGAACGGCCGATCACCTCGGTCGTGGTCGCCGCCGTGCTGCGCAACCCCTGGACCGGCCAGGGCTTCGTCGAGAATCTTCGGCCGGAGATCCTGCGCGTGGCGCCGGTGCTGGGGGCCGAGATGACGCGGCGCCTCGTCGCCCTGATGCCGGCCGGGCGCATCCAGGCCTATGGCAAGGCCGCTTCCGTCGGCGTCAACGGCGAGATCGAACACGCCTCGGCCCTGATCCACACGCTGCGCTTCGGCAACATGTTCCGCGAGGCGGCGCAGGGGACCACCTTCCTCAGCTTCACCAACACCCGCAACGCCCCGGGTGCGCTGCTCGCCCTGCCGATGATCCACAAGACGGAGACCGGCAAGCGGGCGCATTTCCTGACCGCCAACTTCCAGGTTCCCGACGCTCCGGGCCCCGACGAGCTGCTGGTCGCCATCGGCGCGTCGGACGGCAGCCGCGCCCACCCGCGCATCGGCGACCGTTTCCTTGACATGGAGGAGATGGAGGCCGAAAAGGCCGGCGCCCGCTGACGATTCCGGCAGCCGGCGCCGCCATCCTCCGGACCGGGCCGCCCCCGGCATGAAACCAATGGCTCTTCCGATATGCCGCTGCAATGTTCGTCCCACAGGCCGGCCCGCGACGGGCTGCCGCCGGCCGGCCGGGGACACGGCTGTTGATGCCGCCGCTGCTGCCGGTCATGTCGGCCGCCGTCCTGATGCAGGCGGGCAACGGGCTGCTCCAGGCCCTTCTGCCGCTGCGCATGCAGGCCCAGGGTCTGTCGGCGGCCGACATCGGCATGGTCGCGTCCGGCTACGGCGTCGGCTTCGCCGCCGGCTGCCTGATCGCCCCCAGGGTGGTCCGCAAGCTCGGCTTCGTCCGCGCCTATGCCGGGCTGGCCGCCCTGATGGCGATCCTGGCCCTGGCCTTGCCGCTGGCCGACGGCCGGATCGGCTGGATCCTGCTGCGGGCGGCGACTGGCGTGGGCTTCGCCGGGCTGTTCACCGTGATCGAGGGTTGGATCGGCTCGGGATCGCAGGACGGCAACCGCGGCCGGATCCTGGCGGTCTACATGGTCACCACCAAGCTGGCGCTGATGGCCGGCCCCCTCCTGATCGACCCCGGCGGCGACCAGCCGTTCCGGCTGCTGATCCTGCTGATCCTGCTGTCGGTGCTGCCGGTCGCCGTCGCCCGGCCGGCTCTTCCGGCCCTGCCGACGGCCGTCACGCTCGATTTGCGGCAGCTGTTCCGGGTGGCGCCGTCCGCCCTGGTCGGCTGCTTCGCGGTCGGCGTCGTGACCGGCACGATGATGGCGTTCGCCCCGCTGTACGGGCTGCGCGTCGGCCTGTCGGAATCGGCCGCCGCGGCGCTGCTCGTCGCGCTCCAGGGCGGCAGCCTTCTCGCCCAATGGCCGCTCGGCCTGCTGTCGGACCGGCGGGACCGGCGCATCGTGATTGCGGCGGTGGCGGTTGTCGGGACTATCCTGTCGGCCGGATTGGCGTTGTTGCCGGCCGGAAGCCCGGCATGGGTCGTATGGGCGGGCTTCGCCCTGTGGGGCAGTCAGCTCCTGTGCCTCTACGCCCTGTGCGTCGCCCACGCCTGCGACGTGGTGCCGCCGGGCCGTATCGTGCCGACGGTCAGCGGCCTGCTGATCGTCTGGGCGGCCGGAGCGATGGTAGGCCCCGTTCCGGGCGCCCTGCTGATGGAGGCGTTCGGCCCGTCCGGCCTGTTCGTCTATGCCGCCGCCGGCTGTGCTGGGCTGGCCGGCTTCGTCCTGATCCGCCGCATGCTGCGGGAGCGGGAGCACCGGCCCGGACGTCCGCCCTTCCGCCCGCTGCCCCCCGACAGCATGACCGGCGCCGCGATTTCCAACCCGCATTCCGCCACCGACCATCCGGGCAGCGGACAGCCGGGCATGGAACCGCCGGAAGGGCGCTGACGTTCCAGCCTTTTCCGAGTATCGGTGTCGGGTTAGAGTCGGGCGGGTTTAGAGTGGACCTGCCCCACCGGCGGAGGAATCTTGGTCGAGACGTCGCGTATCCAGTCGCTGCGGGTGGTGGCAAGCCTGATCAATTCAGGCGGGGATTTGGCGACGGTGCTCCAGCGCCTGGTCCTGGCCGCCTGCCGGCATGCCAACTGGTCGATGGGATCGATCATGGCGGTGGATGTCGAGCATGGCCATGCCCTGGTCGTCGTCCGCCATGATCCGACGCTGATCCAGCGCCCGTTGCCCGACCGCTGGGAGCTGGCGACCAGCCCGTCGCTGGTCGCCCTGCGGCGGAACGAGCCGGTGTTCATCCGCGACGCCCGGGTGTCGGAGGAGTTCCCCGGCTATCGACGGGAGGCGTTCGAGCGCGACTACCACAGCGTGCTGGTCGTGCCGATGAACTGCACCGACGACGACGGCCGGCCGCTGGTGCTCAGCGTCGTGTCCCGCGCCATCGCCGAGGTGAGCGAAGAGGATCTGACCTTCATCGGCATGATCGTCCAGCTTGGCGAGATCGCGGTGGAGCGCCAGCGCCGGCTGCGCGAGGAAACCCTGGCCGCCGAGCGGCTGCAACGGGCGCTGGAGGTCCATACCTCGCTGCTGCGCCAGGCGCTGGAGGATGGGGCGATGGCCACGCTCCTGCCGCGCATCCGCGACCTGCTGCCCTATTCCATCGTCATCGTCGACTTCACCGCCAACCTCGTCACCGCCGACCGCGCGCCCTGCGGCAGCGGCATCGCCGACGCCGACTGGCAGGCCGCGGTCGCGGCCAGCCTCGGCCCCGCCATCATGAAGGCGGCGCGCGATGCCGTCGACCACCCCGTAGCCACCGTGCCGACCCTGTTCTGGGAGGTCGGCGGCAAGCGCATCCGCACCGCGCCGCGCATCGACCCGCTGACCGCCGATGGCGAGACGGTCGGCGCGCTGATGATCTTTCCGGGCGCCCAGCCCTACGGCCAGGCCGACCAGCTCCTGCTCGACGGCATCAAGCACGCGCTCAGCATCCAGATGCTGCGCAACGTCATCCGCTTCCGCTACGAGAACCGGACGCTCACCGACCTGTTCCTGGAACTGGTGGAACGTCGCTGGCGGGATCACCGCGACATCGGCCAGCGCGCCCTGCGGCTCGGCCTCAACCTCGACCTGCCGTCCCAGATGATCGTGGTCGGCCTGCCCGACCGCAGCCCGAAGGCGGTCAGCGCGGCGGCCGACCTCCATCTTCCGGTCCAGCGGCTGCTGCCGCTGCACGGCGTCGCCGGCACGCTCGTCGCCGTTCCGGCCGGGCTGGTCTGCCTCATTCCCGCGACCGACGAGCGCAGCCAGGGGCCGGTCAAGCGGCTGATGGCGCAGATCGTGCGCGACATCGCCGGCATCCTGCAGGTCGAACCCTTCGTCCTGCTCACGGGCCGCTGCGCGTCGCCTCCGGACTATGCGGAGGCGTGGGAACGGTCCTGGCGGATGATCCGCATCGCCGAGGAGTTCGGCCGTTCCGGCGTGCTGGACACTCGTCAGTTCGGCCCGCTGCCCATGCTGCTGGCCGCGGCCAGCACTGATGAGGTGCGCGGCTATGTCGCCGACAGCATCGGCGGCCTGATCGAGTACGACCGCCGGCACGGGACGCCCTACATGGAGACGCTCGCCGCCTATCTGAAGGCCGGATGCCGGACCAAGGCCTGTTCCGACCTGCTCGGCGTGCATGTCACCACGCTGCGCTATCGGCTGACGCGCATCGCCGAGCTGTTCGGCATCGACGTGGAGAGCCCCGACCGGCGCTTTTCCGTCGAACTCGCCGTTCACCTCAGCGGGATCATCGACCGGAGCGCCTGATCGCCGCGAGGGCCCGAAAGTTCGGTCCGGGCCGTCGCGGTGGCAGGGCCGCTCAGTTGGAGGCGGCGCAGAGCTTCTCGCGCGAGGTCTGCTTCGCCGCCTCGGCGGAGAAGCCGTAGGGCTCGATGATCTTCGCGAACTCGCCGGACGCCTTCATCTCGGCCAACACCTTGTCGAACGCATCGCGCAGCGCGGTGTCCTGCTTGCGGAAGGCGGCGCCGTCGCAATAGACCGGGGCGCCCTTGACCGGGGCGACCACCTCGACGTTCGGATCCTTGGCCTTGGCCACCAGATCGTTGATCGACAGCACCGGCAGCGAATAGACGTCGATGCGGCCGTCCTGGAGCATCTTCAGGCCGCTCTGCGGATCGGGGACCACGATGACGCGGTCGCGCGGCACGCCGGCCTGCAGCGCCAGCTTTTCCTCGGTGCCGCCGCCGGGAGCGCCGATCCTGGCCTTGGGGTTCTTGGCGATGTCCTCGTAGGAGGCCAGGTTCAGCGGATTGCCCTTCTTCAGGGCGAAGGCTTCGGCGTCGCAGAGGATCGGCTCGGAATAGGCGACGGCCTTGCAGCGCTCCGGCTTCATGAACAGGCCGGCGGTGACGGCGTCGAAGCGGCGGGCCTGCAGGCCGGGGATCATCGCGCCATATTCGGAGATCGAGGCGACGACGTCATCGACCCCCAGCTTCTTCATCACCGCACGGGCGACGTCGGGGGCGGCGCCCGACACGGTGCCGTCGGGCTTGACGGCGGTATAGGGCGGCTCGTTGGCGATGCCGATGCGGGCGAAGCCCTGCTCGCGCAGCGTCTCCAGCGTGTCGGCGGCGAGCGCCGGTGCGGCGAGCGTCATCGATGCCGCCGTTGCGGCCGCGATGATACCCAGCTTGCGGGCGATGGTGGAGTGTTTCATGTCGGCCGTCCCTTTTCGTGTTTCGATGAGTGCCCGGCCGGCGCCCCCGTCGGTACGCCGGCCCCTGTTTGGTCGGTGTCGATCCCGTTCTTCAGCATGCCCGCCCTCTTCCGGGGCGGGTTCCAGGCGGTGGCGGCGGTCGGTCCTTCGACGTCAGTCCTCGACCGTTCCGACCACCGCGATGCAGTCGCCGGCCTTGACCAGGCCGGGGAAATGGCGGGCGGCCAGGATGCCGTCCAGCGCCGCCCGGTATTCGGCGGGCGCCAGCCCGGTGCGGCCGATGGGGTGGATGCGGGCCAGCAGGTCGCCCGCCCGCACCGGCTGGCCCAGATCGACGCAGGCTTCGATCAGGCCGCTGTCCTCGGCGAAGCGGAAGCAGTCGGCCGACGGCATGTCGAGCCAGCGGCCGGGCGCCTTCTCCACCGCTTGGCCGTCCGCCAGGATGCCGGCATGGCGCAGGACGTTGCGGACGCCGCGCTTGGCGATGGCGATGGTCTCCGCCCGGCCGGTGCCGCCGCCACCCAGCTCGGTGGTGACGAAGATCTTGCCCTGCTCCTCCGCCGCGGTGTCGTACATGCCGACCGCGTCGATCTCCAGCATGCGCATGGAATAGGGCGCGGCGAAGGCCGCCACTGCGGCGAAGCAGCGCGCCTCCTGGTCCTTGTCGGGCAGGATGTGGGCAGCGGCGAAGGGCACGAAATCCAGCGTCTTGCCGCCGGAATGGATGTCCATCACCAGATCGGCCATCGGCAGAAGCACGCGGTTGAAGTAATCCGCGATCTTCTGCGTCACCGTGCCGTCCGGGCGTCCCGGAAAGCTGCGGTTCAGGTTGCCCCTGTCGATGGGCGAGGTGCGGGTGCCCGCCTGGAAGGCCGGATAATTCATCGCCGGGACGATGATGACCCGGCCGGCGACCCGGTCGGCGGTCAGCGACCGGGCGAGGTCGAACAGCGCGACCGCGCCCTCATACTCGTCGCCGTGGTTGGCCCCGGTCAGCAGCGCGGTCGGGCCGGATCCGTTGCGGACCACGGTGATCGGGGTCATCACCGAGCCCCAGGCGGAATCGTCCCGGCTGTAGGGCAGCCGCAGGAAGCCGTGCTGCACGCCGTCGCGCTCGAAGTCGACGGTCGGCATGACGGGGGAGGGGGCAAGCGTGGCGGTCGCCGTCATTGCGGGCATCGTCGTCAGCCCTTCACGAACAGCTTGCGCGGCACGTCGGCGAGGCATTCGACGCCGCTGTCGGTGATGGCGATGCTTTCGGTGATCTCCAGCCCCATGTCCTCCAGCCACAGGCCGGTCATGAAATGGAACGTCATGCCGGGTTCCAACACCGTCCGGTCGCCGGGACGCAGGCTCATGGTGCGCTCGCCCCAGTCCGGCGGGTAGCTGAGGCCGATCGGGTAGCCGGTGCGGTTGTCCTTGGTGATGCCGTACTTCTTCAGGACGGCGAAGAAGGCGTTGGCGATGTCCTCGCACAGGTTGCCCGGCTTGGCGGCGGCGAGCCCGGCCTCCATCCCCTCCAGCGTCGCCTTCTCGGCGTCGAGGAAGGCCTGGGTCGGCTTGCCGAGGAAGACGGTGCGCGACAGCGGGCAGTGGTAGCGCTTGTAGCAGCCGGCAATCTCGAAGAAGGTTCCCTCGCCGAGCTTCATCGGCCGGTCGTCCCAGGTCAGATGCGGGGCCGAGGCATCGGCGCCCGACGGCAACAGCGGGACGATGGCCGGGTAGTCACCGCCGAAGCCCTCGGTTCCCCCCGCGCCGGCCACGCCGCGGATGCCGGCGTCGTAGATCTCGGCGACGAGGTCGCATTTGCGCATTCCCGGCTCGACCCGGTCGACGATGCGGGCATGCATCGCCTCGACGATGCGCGCCGCCTTGCGCATGTAGTCGAGCTCCTGGGCACTCTTCACCGCGCGCTGCCAGTTGACCAGCGCCGTCGCGTTCCTGAAGCGGGCGTTGGGCAGATGGGTGGTCAGAGACTGGAAGGCAGCGGCGGTGAACCAGTAATTGTCCATCTCGACGCCGATGGCGAGCGCCCCCCAGCCGCGGTCCTCCAGGATCTTCGACAGCAGGTCCATCGGGTGGCGTTCGGTGGACTGCACGTAATGGTCGGGATAGCCGATGATGTCGTCATGGGCGAGATAGGCGGTGCGCTTGGCACCGTTGGCGTCCTGGCCGCGGCCGTACCAGAGCGGGTCGCCTTGCGGCGGCACGATCACGCATTGGTGGACGTAGAAGGACCAGCCGTCATAGCCGGTCAGCCAGGCCATGTTCGACGGGTCGGTGACGATCAGCAGCTCGATGCCGGCCTTGTCCATGGCCGCACGGGTCTTGTCCAGCCGCGCCGCGTACTCGGCCCGGCTGAAGTTCAGCGTCGGTTCCAGCATGTTCGGGTCTCTCGCTTGAGAAGAGGCGTTGGTCAGGCGTCGAAGATTGTGCCGGCGCCGGCCGCCAGGGCCCGGCTGCGCGCCAGCGTGGCGATTGCGGTGTCCTGGACGCCGGTTCCGGTGAGGTCGCAGACGGTTATGGCATCGGGTGCGGTGCGGCCCGCGGCCTGCCCGGCGATGACCGCGCCCAACTCGGGAAAGTCGCGGTCGGCGGCGACCGCCCCGGCTGAGATCGCGTGGTGCAGTTCGCCCAGCCGGCGGGTCTGCTTCAGGCTGTCGGCGACGTAGAGGATGGCCCGGTCGAAGACGGCAGGGTCGAGTTCGTTCTTGTGCTCGGCATCCGATCCCATGGCGGTGACGTGCTGGCCCGGCTCCAGCCAGTCCGCCATCAGGATCGGCCGTTCGGCCGGGGTGGTGGTGACGACGATGTCGGCCCCGGCGACCGCCGCCCGCCCGTCGGCGACGGCGTGCACCGGGATGCCGAGCCAGTCCGACAGGCGGGCGGCGGTGGCGGCGGCGCGCTCCGGCTGGCGGGCCCACAGGCGGGCTTCGCGGATCGGGCGGACCAGGGTCAGCGCCTCCAACTGCAGGGCCGCCTGGACACCGGCCCCGAAGATCGTGGCGACGGCGCTGTCGGGGCGCGACAGATGCCTGGCGGCGACCGCCCCGGCTGCCGCGGTCCGCACATCGGTGAGATATCCGTTGTCGAGCAGCAGGCATTCCACAAGCCCGGTCCGGCTGCTCAGCAGCACCATCAGCCCGTTGACGCTGGGCAGCCCGAGCGCCGGATTGCCGAAGAAGCCGGGGCTGATCTTGATGGCGAAACCGTCCAGTCCCGGGACATAGGCGGTCTTGACGTCGACCTCTCCCCCGCTGCCGCCGGCATGGTCCGGGATGTCGAGCCGCAGGATCGGCGGCATCGCCACCGGACAGGTGGCCAGAGCCAGGAAGGCGTCCTCGACGCAAGTCGTCGCGTCGCGGTCGAGCGGCAGGATGCGCCGCAGCTCCGCTTCGGTCAGGATGGTCATGCGGGGCATGGGACGCCTCCGGTGATGATGCGGCGGTGCAGGTCCATGGCGATGTTGCGGCCAGACAGCAGGGCGACGGCCGGGCCGCGCGGAACGGCCTTGCCGGCGAGCAGGGCGGCGATGCCGACGGCGCCGGCCCCCTCGACGATCTCCTGCTCGGCGGCATAGGCGTGGGCGATGCCGGTGGCGATCTCGGCCTCGGTCAGCAGCACGACCTCGTCGAGCAGCGCGGCGGCGAGGCGGTGGGTGTGGCGGTTGTCCAGCCCGATGCCGCCGCCGAGCGAATCCGCCAGCGTCTCCAACTCCTCGACCAGGACCGGACGCCCGGCCTTCAGGCTGGCATGCATGGCGGCTCCCCGCTCCATCGAGACGCCGACGACCCGCGCCATGGGCCGCAGCGCCTTGACAGCCAGCGCGACGCCACCGGCCAGCCCGCCGCCGGACAGTGGCACCAGCACCAGCTCGACATCCGGCACCGCCTCGACGATCTCCAACCCCAGCGTGCCCTGTCCGGCGATGACATCGGCATGGTCGAAGGGGGGGACGGTGGCGAATCCCTCCTCGCGGACCAGCCGGTCGACTTCCTGCTGGGCATCGTCCTGGGACCGGCCGACGATGCGAATCTCGGCGCCCAGCGCGCGGATCGCCTCGACCTTGTTGGCGGGCACCAGTGCCGACATGCAGACGACGCAGCGGATGCCGGCCTCGGCGGCGGCATGGGCGAGCGCCCGACCATGGTTGCCGGTGGAGGCCGCCGCGACCCCCGTCGCCAGCGCCGTGCGCGGCAGGGCGGACAGCGCGTTGGTGGCGCCGCGCAGCTTGAAGCTGCCGGTGGTCTGGCGGGTCTCCAGCTTCAGGAAGACCGGAGCGCCGCAGCGCGCGGTCAGGCCGGGCGAAGCGACGGTCGGCGTCCTCTCGATCCGTCCGGCCAGCCGGGCACGGGCGCGGAAGACGTCCTCAAGGCCGATGCCGGAGCCGCTGCCGGGGCCGGTCATGTCCACGCCTCCCCCGGCAGCGGCAGGGTCATCAGCCGTCCGCCGTCCGGCCGGGGCCGGTCGTCGCCGCACAGGCGCAGCGCGGTCCAGGCGGTGGCCTGATTGCTGGTGACCACCGGACGGCCGATGATGGCCTCGATCTCCGCGGCGACGGCGGCGGAGCGCAGGGCGGTGCAGGAGATGAACAGCGCGTCCGCATCGGCCGGCATCGCTTCCACCGCGGCCCGCACCAGACTGGCCGGCGCGATGCGCGCCATTTCCCGGTCGTCGTCCAGGCCGAAACAGGTGAAGCGCGCGATGTCGAAGCCGTGCCCGGCGAAATAGGTTGCCATCGGCCGGCTGGTCTCCTCGGTGTAGGGAGTCAACACGGCGATGCGCCGGGCACCGAGCGCCGTCAGGCCGCGACGGGCGGCGGCAGGCGGGGTGATGACCGGAACGCCCGGCTTGACCGCCGCAATGGCGGCCTCAATCGCAGCATCGCCCATGACGACGCTGGCCGAGGTGCAGGAATAGCAGATGGCGTCCAACGGCTCGTCGGGCAGGATCAGCGCGGCACCCTCGGCAAGGCGGGGCTGCATGCGGCGCAGATTCTCCGGCGTCGTCGGGTTGGCGTAGGCAATGCGCGCGGTGTAGACGCCGATCCGCTCGCCGGCGACCATGCGGCGGAAGTCGGGTTCCGTGGTGTGGTCGGTCGCCAGCACGACCAGACCGATGCGCTTTTCGACCGGACGGGCATCGAAGGCCAGCGGCGCGGCGGAGCGCAGGATGGAAATGGGGGACATGGCTCGGGAAACTCCGGGATCAGCGGGCCGGCCGGAAACGGCGTTCCAGCATGTGGAGGGCAGGCACCGCGATCAGGCTGATGCAGAGGAACAGGACGCCGACCATCGTCATCGGCTCCAGATAGCGGTAGTTGGTGTTGGCGACGCTGCGGGCCTGGCTCATCAGCTCGATCACCGTGATGGCGGAGAGCAGCGGCGTCTCCTTGAACATCGCGACGAAGTAGTTCGCCAGCGCCGGGATCATCGGCGGGATCGCCTGCGGCAGGATGACATGCCGCCAGGTCTGGTAGGGCGTGAGGTTGCAGGCCTTCGCCGCCTCCCACTGGCCGCGCGGCGTGTTGTCGATGCCGGCGCGGAAGACCTCCGCCGTGTAGGTGGCGTAATGCAGGCCGAGCCCGATCACCCCGGCGGCCAGCGGCGACAGCAGAACGCCGAGCTCCGGCAGCACGTAGAACAGGAAATAGAGCTGCACCAGCAGGGGCGTGCCGCGGATGAACTCCACGACGAAACCGGTGGTCCGCGCCACCGCCCGGCGTTTCGACCGGCGCAGCAGGGCGAAGCCCAGCCCGGCAGCCCCCGCCAGGACGGAGCCGAGCAGCGTGGCCAGCAGCGTGATGCGCAGCCCGTCCAGCAGCGTCGGCATGATTTCGCGGACGAAGTCCCAATCCCATTCCATGGCCGGTTTCCCCAGATGTGCCCGGATGTGCCCGGACGGGCTCAGATGCGAAGGCCGTCGAGGCCGCGGGACATGCGGCGCTCCAGCGCCTTCATGCCGAACGAAATCAGGCTGGCGAAGAGGAAATAGACGACCAGCACGGTCAGGAAGGGCAGGGCGGTGCTGCCGGTCTGCGACCGCACGACCTGCGCCTGGAAGGTGAGGTCGCTGAGCGAGATCAGCGAGACGACCGAGGTCGCCTTCAGCAGTTCGATGGCGTTGTTGCAGAAGGTCGGCACCATCACCACCGTCGCCTGCGGCAGCAGGACGTGGCGCAGGCTCTGCCAGCGCGTCAGATTCAGCGCGACGCAGGCCTCGTGCTGTTCCCGCCCGATGGATTGCACCGCTGCCCGCACCACCTCCGCGCCATAGGCGCCGACATTCAGCCCGAGCGCCAGCACGCCGGCCTGCAGCGGCGTCAGCGTCACCCCGATCAGCGGCAGGACGAAATAGGCCCAGAACAGCTGGACGAAGATCGACGTGCCGCGGAAGAATTCGATGTAGGCGATGGAGACGGCGCGCACGCTGCCGAGGCGCGACAGCCGGCCCAGCCCGGCGGCGAAGGCCACCGGCAGGGCCAGCGCGCAGCCCAGAACGGTCAGTTCCGCCGTCACCAGCGCGCCGTTCAGCATCAAGCCCAGATAGCCGGCCCAGTCAGCCATGGCGCCGAGTTCTCCTGCGTTTGGAACAGTTGCGGGTCAGATGCGCTGGCCGGCGGCGATGATCTTCTTCAGGAAGGCCTGGGTCCGCTCATGGGACGGATTGGAGAACAGGATGTCCGGCGGCCCTTCCTCCACGATGCGGCCGCGGTCGAAGAACAGGACGCGGTCGGCGAAATCATGGGCGAAGCTCATCTCGTGGGTCACCAGCAGCATGGTCATGTCGGTGGTGGAGCCCAGCATCCGCATGACGTTCAGCACCTCCTCCACCAATTCGGGGTCGAGCGCCGAGGTCACCTCGTCGAACAGCATGATCCGGGGTTGCAGCGCCAGGGCACGGGCGATGGCCACCCGCTGCTTCTGGCCGCCCGACAGCTGCGCCGGCATCGCGCGGGCCTTGTCGGCGAGCCCGACGAGGTCCAGCAGCTCCATGGCCCGGCGTTCGGCATCGGCGGCCTTGACGCCCTTGGTCAGCATCGGCGCCAGCGTGACGTTGTCCAGCACGCATTTGTGCGGGAATAGGTTGAACAGCTGGAACACCATGCCGATCTTGGTCCGCATCCGGTGCAGATGCGCCTCGTCGGCGGGGACCAGCCGGCCCTGGCGCTCCATATGGAACAGGTTCTCGCCGTCGATGCGGATATTGCCGCTTTCGATGGTCTCCAGCGTCATCAACGTCCGCAGGATCGTCGTCTTGCCGGAGCCGGACGGCCCGATCAGAGCGAGCTTCTCGCCCGGCTGCACCGAAAAGGACAGATCCTTCAGCACGGTGTGCGAGCCGTAGCTCTTGGTGACGCGGTCGATGTCGATGATGGTTTCGGTCACACCGGTCTTCCCTTGTCATGGTTGGCGACCGCCGATGTGTCCAAACGATGCGGAACCTCTTAAATCATGTCAATCTGGAAAATAAAATCATGACAATATAGCGGCGTTGCGGGGAATCACATGGCGAGCAGCACCGGCTCCGGGTCGCTGTTCAGCAGATTGACGATCACGCCCAGCCCGGCATGCAGCTCCGCCTCGGTGGTCGAACCGATGGAGACGCGCAGCGCGTCGGGCCGCGTGCCGGGGCCGATGGCGAAGGCCGATCCCGGCGCCAGCGCGACGCCCTGGAGGCGGGCATGCGACACGAAGGTCGCTTCCGGCCGCCCCTCGCCCAGCGGCAGCCACAGATGCAGCCCCTCGGGGTGGCTGCGGTGGGGAATCCCCTTCAGGATCTGCGCGGCCAGTTCGTGCCGGCGGCGCAGCGCCTTGCGTTGCCAGTCGACCATCTCCATCGCGAAGCCGCTCTCGACCCAGCGGGTGGCGATCTCGGCGACGATGGGCGTGGCGATCCAGTTGGTCACCAGATGCCGGTTGGCGACGGCGGCGAGCAGCCGGTCGGGCACCACCAGATAGCCGGTGCGCAGCCCCGGCATCACCGACTTGGTGAAGCTGGTGACGTAGAGCGTCCGTTCCGGCGCCAGTGCCGCCAGCGGCGGCAGCCGTTCGGTCAGCAGCGGGCCGAGCGGGTCGTTCTCCACGATCGACAGGTTGTGGTGCCGGGCGACGCGGGCAATGTCGGCGCGCCGGGCGTGGCCCATCTGGGTGGCGGTGGCGTTGATCGGATTGGGCATGACGAACAGGGCCTTGGCCGCCCCGTCCCGGCAGGCGGCGTCGAGCGAGTCCGGCCGGATCCCCTCCTCGTCGATGGCGACGCCGCGCAGCTTGATGCCGAGATAGGAGGCGAGCGGCAGCAGCGTGTGGTGTCCGACCTCCTCCGTCACCACGGTCGATCCCGGCGGGGCGGCGGCCATCAGGGCGATGGTCATGCCGGCAGTGGCGCCGTTGGTCAGGGTCACGTTGGCGGCCGCGGCCTCCACCCCGCAGTGGCGCAGCCACGACACCGCCGTCGCCCGGTGGCGGGCGAACAGGGTGTTGGGGCGGAAGGACAGCACCACGGCCGGCGGCAGGTTGGCCGACAACTCGGCCAGTGCCTGGCGCATCGCCTCGACATGCAGCGGCTCGCACACCGGTTTCAGGATCGACAGGTCGATCACCTCGTCGGTGCGCTGGGGGATGTAGGGCGGGTCGACCTCCGTCTGCGCGGCGCGGATGAAGGTGCCGCGCCCGGTCTCGCCGCTGATCAGGCCGCGGCGGATCAGTTCCTCATAGGCCCGGCTGACGGTCTGGACGGAAATGCCCAATTCGTCGGCAAGCTGCCGGTGGGTCGGCAGCTGTTCGCCGACCACCAATCGCCCTGCGGTGATCGCCCGTTGCACCTGGTCGGCCAACGAGAGATAGACGGGCCTGCTCAAGGCGGATGCATCGGGGTGCCACTTTGTCATGCAACATTTCTGCTCAAAGTCATCACATTTGACAATGGTGAAAAGCGCGGACATCGTCGGTCGCCACCACAACGGACAACCAACCCCATGCCCGCCCCATGCCCGACCTGAAGCTCGACCCCATCGACCTGCGCATCCTGGCGGAAATCCAGCGCGACGGCCGCATCACCAAGCTGGCGCTGGCCGAGCGGGTCGGGCTGTCGCCGACCCCCTGCTGGGTCCGGCTGCGCCGGCTGGAGACGGCCGGAATCGTCGTCGGCTATCATGCGCGGCTGGCGCTGCGGCAGGTGACGCCCTTCGCCATGGCCCTGGTCGAGGTGACGCTGGGCTCCCACCGGCAAGCCGACTTCGACCGGTTCGAGCGAGCGGTTCGGGCCGAGCCGGGGATCGTCTCCTGCTGGTCGGTCGGCGGCGGGGTCGACTACATCCTGCGCGTGGTGGCCCAGGACGTGGACGCCTACCAGCGCATCATCGACCGGCTTCTGGACGGCGATGCCGGAATCGACCGCTATTTCACCTACATCGTGACGCGGACGGTGAAGGACGACCCGGCCATGCCGCTGGAGGCGCTGATGGGGGAGCAGGACGGGCCGATCCCGCCGCGATAGAGACTCTCTCTCCGACCCCGCCCCGACGAAGAGACACTCTCCACCACGCGCCCCCGCTTCGGACACATTCTCCACCGCACCCCCGCTAGGATCCGGGACAGCGGCGCACCGGCGCCGGTTTCCGTTTTCCGCAGCCCCCGCCCTTCGCAGGAGGTGCCCCCATGACCGCGCAGGTCTCCCGCCTGGACCATCACGACGCCGTCGGCCGCCTGTCCGACCGCCGCTTGTTGCGCGAGCTCGCCTATGTCGGCGGGCGTTGGACCGCGGCGCCGGACGGCGCCACCTTCGCGGTATTCGATCCGGCAAGCGGCCGCACGGTCGCCCGCGTCGCCGCCCTGAACGCGCCCCAGGCGACCGCCGCCATCTCCGCGGCGGCGGCGGCCTTTCCGGCCTGGAGCGCCCGGCTGCCGCAGGACCGCGCCGCCCGCCTGCGCGACTGGTTCGACCGCATCACCGCCGCCAGGGAGGATCTCGCCCTGCTGATGACGCTGGAGCAGGGCAAGCCGCTCGCCGAATCCCGCGGCGAGATCGACTACGCCGCCTCCTTCGTCGAATGGTACGCCGAAGAGGCCAAGCGGGTGGGGGTAGAGAGCGTCGCCAGCCATCTGCCGGACGCCGAAATGCTGCTGCGGCGCGAACCGTTGGGCGTCGTCGGGGTGGCGACGCCGTGGAACTTCCCGTCGGCGATGCTGACCCGCAAGGCGGCGGCGGCGCTGGCGGCCGGCTGCACGGTGGTGGCGCACGCCGCCTCCGCGACGCCGCTGTCGGCACTGGCGCTGGCCGAGCTGGCGGAACGGGCCGGCATCCCCGGCGGCGTCCTCAACATCCTGACCGGTGCGCCGGAGCCGCTGGTTGGCGCGCTGTGCGACGACGCCCGCGTCCGTGCCATGAGCTTCACCGGCTCGACCGAAATCGGCCGCCGCATCGCCGCGCGCTGCGCCCCCACCATGAAGCGGCTGGTGATGGAGCTGGGCGGCCACGCGCCGTTGCTGGTCTTCGCCGACGCCGACCTGGAGCGGACGGTGGACATCGCCATCGACGCGAAGTTCGCCACCTCCGGCCAGGACTGTCTCGCCGCCAACCGAATCTATGTGCAGCGCCCGCTGTATGACGCCTTCTGCGCCGCCTTCAGCGCCCGCACCGCGGCACTGCGCGTCGGGCCGGGGCTGAAGCCGGACGTGCAGATCGGCCCGCTGATGCATGGGGCTGCCGTCGCCAAATGCGCGGAGCATGTCCGCGACGCGGTGGCGCGCGGTGCCCGCTGCCTGACCGGCGGCGCCGTCCATCCTGCCGGCCCGCTGTTCTACCGCCCGACCGTGCTGGCCGACGTGGCGCCGGACTCGCTGATCCTGCGCGAGGAAACCTTCGGCCCGGTCGCCGCCCTGCTGCCCTTCGACGATGAGGCGGAGGTGGTGGCCCGCGCCAACGACACCGACTACGGCCTCGTCGCCTATCTGGTGACCCGCGATGCCAACCGCATCCTGCGCCTGCCGCGGGCGCTGCAATACGGGATGGTGGCGGTCAACCGGGTGAAGATCACCGGCGCGCCGATTCCCTTCGGCGGGGTCAAGCAGTCCGGCCTGGGCCGCGAAGGCTCGCGCCATGGGCTGGAGGCCTTCACCGACCTGAAATACGTCTGCCTCGACGCCGCCTGAACCGACATCCCCCTTTGCCGGAAAGACCCGCCATGACCGACCTGACCAACGAGCTGACCGCCTGGGACCGCGACCATTTCTTCCACCCGTCG
This sequence comes from Azospirillum thiophilum, assembly GCF_001305595.1. NCBI lineage: Bacteria > Pseudomonadati > Pseudomonadota > Alphaproteobacteria > Rhodospirillales > Azospirillaceae > Azospirillum > Azospirillum thiophilum. Next base: position 918,267 of record NZ_CP012402.1, on the reverse strand, counting down.
ACCCACATGGCGGCGCATGCCCGCGGCGACACGCCGACCCGCGTCATCACCGGGGGCGAAGGCGTCTACATCACCGACCGTGACGGCAAGCGCAGCCTGGACGCCTTCGCCGGCCTCTACTGCGTCAATGTCGGCTATGGGCGGCGCGAGATCGCCGACGCCATCGCCGAGCAGGCCGCCAAGCTCGCCTACTACCATGCCTATGTCGGCCATGGCAGCGAGCCGTCCATCACCCTCGCCAGGATGATCATCGACCGGGCGCCCGCCGGCATGTCGCGTGTCTATTTCGGCCTGTCGGGGTCGGACGCCAACGAGACCAACATCAAGCTGGTCTGGTATTACAACAACATCCTCGGCCGGCCGGAGAAGAAGAAGATCATCTCGCGCTGGCGCGGCTACCATGGCTCTGGCGTGATGACCGGCAGCCTGACCGGGCTGGAGCTGTTCCACAAGGCCTTCGACCTGCCGCGCCCGCCGGTGCTGCACACCGAGGCGCCCTATTACTTCCGCCGGCCCGACCGCTCGATGACGGAGGAGCAATTCTCCCAGCACTGCGCCGACAGGCTGGAGGAGATGATTCTATCGGAAGGACCGGATACCGTCGCCGCCTTCATCGGCGAACCGGTCCTGGGCACCGGCGGCATCGTGCCCCCTCCCGCCGGCTACTGGGAGAAGATCCAGGCGGTGCTCGCCAAGTACGACATATTGCTGATCGCGGACGAGGTGGTGACCGGGTTCGGCCGTCTCGGCAGCCCGTTCGGCTCAGACCATTACGGCATCAGGCCGGACCTGATCACCATCGCCAAGGGCCTGACCTCCGCCTATGCGCCGCTGTCGGGCGTGATCGTGGGCGATCGGGTGTGGAAGGTGCTGGAGACGGGGTCCGACCAGCTCGGGCCGATCGGCCATGGTTGGACCTATTCGGCGCACCCGCTCTGTGCGGCGGCCGGGGTGGCGAACCTGGAACTGATCGACACGCTCGATCTGGTGACCAACGCGAGCGAGACCGGCGGCTATTTCCGCGCCGCGCTGGCCGATGCGCTGGGGAACCACCGGCTGGTCGGCGAGGTGCGCGGCGAGGGCATGCTGGCGGCGGTGGAGTTCGTCGCCGACCGGGACGATCGCCGCTTCTTCCCCGCCGACGCCAAGGTCGGGCCGCGCCTGTCCGCCGCGCTTCTGGACCAGGGCGTCATTGCCCGCGCCATGCCGCAGGGTGACATCCTGGGCTTCGCCCCGCCGCTCTGCCTGACGCGGGAGGAAGCGGACATCGTGGTTTCCGCGACGGTCAAGGCGGTGGCGGCGGTGGCTGCCACGTTGTGAATCTTCCCAGGTTCTAAAGGGAGCCGGCGGCGGGCATCAGGCCCGCCGTGACCTGCCGGCCGCGATGCCAGTTGGCGGCGGCCTGTGTGGCGGCACGCATCGCGGCGACGCCGATCAGCGATGCGGCGACGAACTGGGCGGGCTGAAGGGTGCCGTGCAACAGCAGCGCCGCGGCCAGCCCGACGACCAGTACCTGATAGACGGTCTCGCAGAAGCGCAGTCCCGCCAGGAAGGAGTCGGCGCAACCGAAGCCGCCGGCCCCGCCCTGCCGGCCGAAGGCGGAACCGTCGGCGGGGGAGGCGGGCGCTCCGGTGGCGCCGACCGCGATCATCGCCGCCGCCGCCGCGACGCCGGCCAGTGCCAAGGCCCCCGGAAGCGGGTGCAGCAGAACCAGCACCGCGATGTGGACCGGCGCCCACGCCGCGTCCGCCACCCATATCCGCTCGAGCCAGGCCGCTGCTCCGCCGGCCGGTACCAGCCGCGCCAGTTCCCGCGTCCGGGCGAAGTCGAGCAGGGCATGCAGGGCGAACAGCCCCAGCGCGATGGCGACCAGAAGCAGCAGACCGCCGTCGCCGGCATCGGTCCACAGGGCATCCTGCAGCGGCCGGGCGTACAGCGCGCTTCCGGCCACCAGAAGATTCGCCAGCGCCCCGAACAGGCAGCTGCGAATCAGGGCGGAGCGGTTGGCAGCCGCGTGACGGGCGGTGGACGACGCCATGGCGGACGCTCGCATTCGGAAGGGAAGGACCGAGGAGGTGAACCGCATTGCCGAATCCGGTGCCTCGTCGGGGATGTCCCGGCGGAAGGGATTGTCGTTCGAGGTCAGGCTCATGCCGTAGTACGGCCGGAAGGCCGCTCCTCAACCTGGGGTCCACTGGAGATCATGGATGTCCAGGGGCGGCTGCCCGCCCCGAATGGTCCATGTCCGGCATGATGCGTGGGAAAATTTCCCACATCAAGTGAAAAGGTGATTCCCTTTCGGCCGACCCGCGCTATGGTGATGTCAGCCAAGGGGCCCGCTCCACAGGCATGGCGTCCCGTTCCCGCAGTCCCGGAGTGTTTGGCGCGTGCCGACCCGCAGCCCCGATCCTGACCGTCCGAAAGGGACCGCTGCGTCCGGGACCGGCATGGTCGGCCCCCCCGGGCAACCCGCCGCGCCGCCGCCGCCGGTGCTGACGGCGGTACGGCGGGTGCTGGTTCCGCTGGTGCGGACGCTGATCGGATTCGGCATCTCCTGGCCGATGCTGGCGAACCTGCTGAAGTCGGTGTATGTCGAGGTGGCGGAGCGAGCCTTCGCGCTGCCTGGAAAGCAGATGACCGACAGCCGCATCACCCTGCTGACCGGCGTCCACCGCAAGGATGTCAGCCAGTTCCGCAACGCTCCCGCCAAGGCGGACGGGGCTGTGGCGGAAGAGGCGGCTGCCGCCGCGCCGTCGCTGGGTTCGCAGGTGCTGAGCCGCTGGCTGGCGCATTCCGACTATCGCGACGCGGACGGGCGCCCCCGTGCTCTGCCCCGCAGCACCAGGACCGGAGGGGAGGCCAGCTTTGAAACGCTGGTCACCGGCATCAGCAAGGACATCCGTCCCCGCGCCCTGCTGGATGAACTGCTGCATGCCGGGCTGGTGGCGGAGCGGGCGGACGGGCTGCTCGACCTCGTCGAGGCGGCGCATGTGCCGCGCGGCGACCTTGACAAGCTCGCCTATTATTATGGCCGCAATCTCGCCGACCACCTTGCGGCATCCGGCCACAATCTGGCCGGCGGCCTGCCGCCCTTCCTGGAACGGGCGCTGGCCTATGACGGGTTGAGCCCCGAGTCCATCGCCGTGCTGCGTGGCGAGGCCGACCGGATGGGCATGGCGATGCTGGTCGAGCTCAATCGGATGGCGGCGGACCTCGCCGACGGAGATGCCGGCCGCGACGACGCGCGCCACCGCTTCATCGCCGGCCTGTACCTCTATGACGAGGGGGAGGCACCGTCCGTTCCCACTGGTCCCGCCGGTCCCGGCGCGGATCCCGATCGCGATCCCGCCACCGGAGGGGGGGCGGCCGCATCGTGACCCGCCGTTCAGCCCGCTCCCTTCTGTTCACGCTGATGCTGGTCGCCACCGGCTGCGCTCCGACCTGGAATGCCGGGCCGGACGACAGGGCAGCCGACCGCGGGATCGGCGGCACCGGCATCGCCGTCACCGACCGGGGGATCGGCGGGACGGGGATCGTCGGGACCGTCACCGCCTTCGGCAGCGTCTGGGTGAACGGGCTGCGGGTCGATCTGCCGCCGACCACACCGGTGCGGATCGAAGGCAGGCCGGCGGCTCCCGCCGATATCCAGATCGGGCATACCGTGGCCATGACGGCCGATGCCGGCGGATCGACGGGCTTGACGGCGCGGACGCTGGACGTGCGCTTCGCGGTGGCCGGCCCGGTGGAGCGGGTGGACGCCGGCATGCCCGCCGAGGATGTTCCGGCGGGCGGCGTGGTGATGGGCCAACGCATCGACGCCGCCGACGCGGAGGGGCGTACGGCGTTCAGCCCCGGACGCTGGGTCGCCGTCTCCGGCCTGCGCCGTCCCGACGGCGTGATCGACGCCAGCCGTGTCGAGGCCTGGGATCCCGCCGCGGGCTGGGTGCTGCGCGGACGGCTCGACGCCGTCACCCCCACGACCCTGACCGTGGCCGGACTGACGCTGGCGCGCGGCCATACGCTGGATGGCGTGCTGCCGGCGGTGGGCAGCCTGGTGCGGGTCGCCGGCTCCGCCGCTTCGGGAGGATCGGCGCTGGCCCTGGCGCCGGATCCGTTCAACCCGTTCGGAACGACGGTCAACACACTGTCGGTGGAGACCTATGTCGATGAAACCGGGCAGACCGCCACGCCGGACGGACCGCGCATCGAACGATCGGCCGGCACGACGGCTCCGGCCCGGATGGTGATCGACAGCGTGGTGACGTCCGGCGGCGACATCGGCCGAAGCCGGGCCTTCGGCGCTCCCCGGATGGGCAACCGGTCGGTTCCCGGCGCCGATGCCGCCGCGCGTGCCGCCGGTCTGGCGCGCGAGGGCATGCGCTCGGACGGCCCGCCGGGCATGGACGCACCCGGCATGGAAGCTCCGAACGAGAGCATGCGCACCCCGCGCGGTTTCGGCATCCCCGGTCCCGGCGCCGGATGGGGGGCTCCACCCGATGGCGACGGCCGTGACGGCACGGCCCCGCAAGGCGATGCCGCGGACGGCACTCCCGGTCCTGGGCGTGCCGCCAGCGCGCCGTCCGCAGCATCGCCGTCTGACCGGTCCGGCCGAGCATTCGGAGGGCCGGCGAATGGACCGCGCACCGGGCCGGGCATTGGTGCAGGCGGCTTCGGCCGCGGCGGCGGCTTCCATGGCGGACATCCGGGGCGGTCCGGCAGAGGACCGGGTGGCGGACCGGGGGCCGGGCCGGGTGGTGGCCGCGGAAGTTCCGGGCGGGGTGGCTGAGCGGGGCGGTGCGAAGCCTTCCCTGCTGCAGGACTGGACACTGAGTTGGCCCGATATGCGCCTGTGCGCCCGGTCGCGGCTGGAAGCAAAGACTTCCGCAGATCATTACGGCGCAACCGCCATCCTTCCGCAGGATTTCTTTGTTCAGACTGTTCTAGCGAAGATCTTTTCGCCATGCCCTCGATCTGCTGCGGCATTTTGATCCATGCCTTTGAAACACTCTGCCTGATCGGCAGGAATTACGCTAGAATACTAATATATCAACAGTGAAAGAGAATGCCGGGGCAGGCGGGATTCATCCTGTCGCCAGGGCCTGCCGCCAGAACGCGTCAACAAGGGATATGCCGGAACGGCGTTTCGGCTTCATGGAAAATCCCAGCCTAGGCAACGGGCCGGTCCTAGACCGGTCCGGACGAGCCCGGCCGCCCATGAGAACGCCCCCCTGCGGCTCCCCCCCAAGCTCCGGCCCCAACCTCTTCGCATACACGGGAATCGACCATGATCACGCTCCTTTCGCGGCTGTCGATCCGCGCCACCCTTGGACTGGTCGTCGCAGCGCTAGGGTTGCTGCTGATCGCAACCAGCACCCACACATTGATCGACGTGGTGGACCGCACGCGCAACGCCCAACGGGTGGCCGCGCTCAGCGAGACCAGCCGCGACCTGCTCCGCACATTGCTGGCGATCCGGCTGGAACGGGGGCTGGTGGGGCCGGCGCTTGGGGCGGATGAGGCGGCCGGGGACGGCGACCTGCGCCAGATCGCCGCCAACCGGGAGGTGGCGGAAACCGGCTATGCCGCCATTGCCGCCAAGCTGGACGGGCTGACCCTGCCGGGCCTGCCGGCGGCGGCCGGGGCGTTGCGCGCCGCCCATGACCGGCTGGCCACCCTCCGCCAGCAGGCGGACACCGCGATCCGCCAGCGCAAGGCGATGCGCGACCCGGCGGCTGCCGTGGCCTGGGCGACGGTGCCGGTCGCCTATCTGGACGCGCTGACCGCCGCCACCGACCTGCTCGACGGTTCGCTGAAGCTGGCCGATCCGGTGGTCGATCACCTTCTGGCGATCAAGCGTGCCGCCTGGAACACCCGCCTGAATGCCGGCGGCATGGCTCTCCGCATCCAGACCGCGGTCGCCACCGGACAGGCCTGGACGCCGGCCGACTCGCTGGCGGTGTCCGAGGCGTCGGGCCGCATGGTGCAGGCCTGGGCGCTGGTGACCGAATCCGCCGCCTTTCCCGACACGCCCGGCGCCATCCGCGAGGCGGTGGAGAAGGCGAAGGTCAATTTCGAAGGTCCGCTGGTCGAGCAGCGCAAGGCGGTGCTGGCGGCGCTGGCCGAGGGGCGCCCCTCCCCGGTGGAGATCGGAACGTTGCGCCGGCAGGACACGACCAGCCAGGGCTACATCGTCGATGCCGCACAGGCTGCGGTGGATCTGATGGTGGACCGGTCCGAGGCGCAGGCGGCGCGTGCCGCGCGCGATGCCGTCATCGCCGGGCTGCTGGTGGCCGCCGCCGTCGTGTTGACCGTCGCCGGGCTGGTCGTCGCCAAATACCGGGTGAGCGGACCCATCCACGCCATGACCGAGGCAATGCGCCGTCTGGCGGAACGCGACATGGCGGTGGCGATCCCCGGCCTGGGCCGCGGCGACGAGATCGGCGGCATGGCCGCGGCGGTCACCGTCTTCCGCGACAGCATGATCACCGCCGACCGGCTCGCCGCCGAACAGGAGCGGGAGCGGGCGGCCAAGGAGCGGCGCGCGGCACAGCTGGAAACGCTGATGCATGATTTCGACGCCAAGGCGATGAACATCGTCGAGACCGTCGCGTCCGCCGCAACGCAGATGCAAGGCACCGCCGACGCCATGTCCGGCACCGCCGCCCAGGCGGGCGCACAGGCGACCGCCGTCGCCGCAGCCTCCGAGCAGGCGTCGGCCAACGTGCAGACCGTCGCCTCGGCGACGGAGGAGCTGTCTGCCTCCATCCTGGAGATCGGCCGTCAGGTCGCGGCCTCCACCCGCATCTCGGGCGAGGCGGTGGCCCAGGCCGAGCGGACCGACGCCACCATGCGCATCCTGGTGGACGCCGCCGACCAGATCGGTCAGGTGGTGGAGATGATCAACAGCATCGCCGGCCAGACCAACCTGCTGGCGCTGAACGCCACCATCGAGGCGGCACGGGCGGGGGAGGCCGGCAAGGGCTTTGCCGTCGTCGCCGGCGAGGTCAAGGCGCTGGCCGCCCAGACCGCCCGCGCCACCGACGAGATCCAGGCGAAGGTGCGGGAGATCCAGCAGGCGACCGGCGGCGCCCAGGAGGCCATCCAGGGCATCGGCCAGACCATCGACCGGATCAGCGGCATCACCGGCGCCATCGCCGCAGCCATCGAGGAGCAGGGCGCCGCGACCCGCGACATCGCCAGCAACGTGACCGAGGCCGCCCGCGGCACCAGCGCGGTGTCCTCCACCATCGTCGGCGTCAACCATGCGGTGCAGGAGACCGGCTCCGCCGCGACCGAGGTGCTCGACGCCGCCAGCAGCCTGGCGCGCGAGGCGGAAACCCTGCGTGGCGAAGTCGCGTCCTTCATCACCGCGGTGCGGGCGGCCTGACACCGGCGCCCGCCAGCATGGTTTCCTGTACCGCCATCACCGCCGCCCCGATCACGCCGGCGCTTTCCATCTCCGGCACGAACTGGATGTCGAGATGGCGGGTGGAGAGCGCAAGCGACCGCTGGTAGACGCTCTGCCGGATCGAGGCCAGCAGAAGGGGGCCGATCAGGGCGACGCCGCCGCCGATGAAGATGTGCGACGGGTTGAAGAAATTCACCACCGCCGCCAGCATCCGGCCGACCAGCCCGCCCGCCTGCTGGACGATGGCGTTGGCCACGGCGTCGCCGGCCCGGCTGGCCGTGCCGAGATCGACCGGGGTGAGGCGGCCGTTGCGGTCGAGCAGCTCCTTCAGGCGCGGGCTCTCGCCGGCACGGGCGGCCTCCTCCGCCATGCGGGCGATGGCCGGGCCGGCCGCCATCGCCTCGACGCAGCCGGCATTGCCGCAATGGCAGATCGGGCCGACCGGATCGACGCAGATATGGCCGACGTCGCCCGCCGACCCGTCCCGCCCGCGATAGACCGAGCCGTGGCAGATGATGCCGCAGCCGATGCCGGTGCCGATCCGGATCACCAGAAAATTCTGCAATTGGCCGCGCAGGCGCCAATGGGTGCCGAGCGCCATGATGTTCACGTCGTTGTCGACGAAGACGGGTGCCGGATAATCCTGCGCCAGGCAGTCGCGGATCGAGAAGCTCTCCCATCCCGGCAGCAGCGGCGGATTGACCAGCATGCCGCTGTCGAAGGCGACCGGCCCCGGCACCCCGACGCCGATTCCCAGCAGCCGGGCGGCATCGATGCCGCAGCGCTCCCGCGCGTCGCGCAGCAGAGCCCGCACGCGGGCGAACACCGCGGCCGGGCCGTCGCGGACGTCGGCCGGCTCCGACCGGTGATCCAGCACGGTCATGTCGGGGGCCAGCAACGCCACGTCGATGCTGGTCGCGCCGATGTCGATGCCGGCCAGCACCCCCATCCGGTGGCTGAGACGCAGCACCTCCGGCCGCCGCCCGCCGGACGAGGGCTGCACCCCGCCTTCCTCGATCAGCTCGCGCCCGATCAGGCTGGATATCGCGAGGTTCGCCTTGCTCTTGGAGAAATCGACCGAGGCCGCCAGCTCGCCGCGCGACAGGCCGCCCGACCAGAACAGCCGCTCCAGCAGGGTGCGCTCGCCGTCCGACAGGCGTTGCCAGTCAACCATTGTCCCATGCCATCGCCCAATGGCCTTTCGCTGATTTCGGGGTCGCCCCTTCCTATCACGGCCTGCCCACTTTTGCCAAATTATGTTCAAAGTCGACCATTGTCCGGTCAAAGGGGCGGGCATAAGATCAGCGTAACGGACGAAGCGGCGCCCTTGGTTTCCGGACGGACACCCCGGACTGAGATCCCGGACGACACGCTCCGCAGTGGGAGAAACGTCATGGACGGTGTGTTTCACGCGTCCGCCGCAGGGTTGGGGCCGGCGGGGCGGCCGCTTCGGGAAGCGGCGCCATGAGCCTGCATGTCGCCTTCGACGGCATCATCAAGGAATTCGGCGCCGTGCGTGTGCTGCACGGCGTCAGCTTCGAGCTGCATCCGGGCCGGGTGCATGGGCTGCTGGGCGAGAACGGCGCCGGCAAATCGACGCTGATGAAGATCCTCGGCGGCTATCACGCGCCGACCGCCGGCACGCTGCGCATCGACGGCGAGGCGGTGCGCTTCAAGAGCTCGCGCGAGGCGGAAGCGCGTGGGATCGTGCTGATCCACCAGGAACTGAGCCTCGCCGATGATCTGACCGTCACCCAGAACATGTTCCTCGGCCACGAGATCAGGCGCGGCTGGCTGCTGGACGAGCGCGCGATGCGCGAACGGGCCGCCCAGGCGCTGCGGCAGGTCGGTTTCGACGGCGATCCCGACACCAAGGTCCGCGAGCTGATCGTCGCCGAGAAGCAGCTGGTCGAGATCGCCAAGGCGCAGCTGCGCAACGCCCGCCTGCTGATCATGGACGAGCCGACCGCCAGCCTGACGCCGGCCGAATGCGACCGGCTGTTCGGCCTGATCGGACGGCTCAAGCAGGACGGCGTGACCATCGTCTACATCTCGCATAAGCTGGACGAGGTGGAGCGCATCACCGACGAGGTGATCGTGATGCGCGACGGCCGCTTCGTCGCCCGCGCCCCCACGTCCGAGACGCCGCGCCAGCGCATGGCGACGCTGATGGTCGGCCGCGAGCTGACCGACATGTTCCCGGACAAGCGCATCGTGTCCACCACCGGCCAACCGCTGATGGCGGTGCGCGGCCTGACCGTGCCCGGCTGGGCCGAGGATGTCGGCTTCGAGCTGCATCCCGGCGAGATCCTGGGCTTCGCCGGGCTGGTCGGCGCCGGCCGCACCGAGCTGTTCGAGGGTATCCTGGGCCTGCGCCCGCGCAGTTCCGGCACCGTCGAGATCGAGGGCAGGCCGGTGCGGCTGCGCAATCCGCGCGAGGCGATGCGCAGCGGCCTGACCTATCTCAGCGAGGACCGCAAGGGCAAGGGCCTGCATGTCGGCATGAGCCTGCGCGACAACCTGACCCTGATGACGCTGCGCCACCATGCCCATCCGCTGCTGTCGCCGGCCTCGGAGGACAAGGCGCTGGAGCATGCGGTGGCCTCCTTCGGCATCCGCGGCGACCCCGGGGGCATCGCGTCGTCGCTGTCCGGCGGCAACCAGCAGAAGCTGGCGATCGCCAAGTTCCTGGAGCCGAGCCCTAGCGTCTTCGTGCTGGACGAGCCGACCCGCGGCGTCGATGTCGGCGCCAAGCGGGACATCTATTTCCTGATCGCGCGGCTGGCTGCCGAAGGGCGCGGCGTGATCGTGATCTCGTCGGAGCTGATCGAACTGATCGGGCTCTGCCACCGGGTGATCGTGATGCGCGGACGCCGGGTGACCGCGACCGTGCCCGCCGACCGGCTCAGCGAAGAGGAGTTGATTGCCCATGCCATCGGGACCGACATCGGCACCCACACCCGTCACTGAGGCCAAGCCGGAGCGCGCGGCGCCGCGCAAACCCGCAAGGCGTTTCGACCCGCACCGTTTCGGGCCGGTCATCGGGCTCGCGCTGCTGCTGATCGTCGGCACGGCGCTGAACCCCGATTTCGCGACCTGGGACAACCTGATGAACGTGCTGACCCGCACGGCCTTCATCGGGATCATCTCCATCGGCATGTGCTTCGTCATCATCTCCGGCGGGATCGACCTGTCGGTCGGGTCGATGGCGGCGCTGATCGCCGGCGGCATGATCCTGCTGATGAATGCGCTGGCGGGAGCGGTCGGTTCGCCGCTCGCGGTGGTGGCGCTGGGCATGCTGTTCGCGGTGGCGCTGGGCGGCGGCTTCGGCATGGCGCACGGCTATCTCATCACCCGCGGGCGGATCGAACCCTTCATCGTCACGCTGGGCACGCTCGGCATCTTCCGCGCCGTGCTGACCTGGCTGGCCGACGGCGGCGCCATCACGCTGGACAACGACCTGTCGGAGGTCTACGGCCCGGTCTATTACGGCAGCCTGCTCGGCATCCCGGTCCCGGTCTGGGTGTTCCTGGCGGTCGCGGTCGCCGGGGCGGTGCTGCTGAACCGGACGGCCTTCGGCCGCTATGTCCAGGCCATCGGCTCCAACGAACAGGTGGCGCGCTTCGCCGCCGTCGACGTCGACCGGGTGAAGCTGCTGACCTACGGGTTGCTGGGGGCCTGCGTCGGCATCGCCACGGTGCTGTATGTGCCGCGGCTGGGCTCCGCCTCCCCCACCACCGGCCTCTTGTGGGAGTTGGAGGCGATCGCCGCGGTGATCGTCGGCGGCACCTCCTTCAAGGGGGGCGAGGGGCGGATCGCCGGCACGGTGATCGGTGCCGTGCTGCTGTCGGTCATCGCCAACATCCTGAACCTGACCAGCATCATCAGCGTGTACCTGAACGCGGCGGTGCAGGGCTGCGTCATCATCGCCGTCGCCTTCCTGCAGCGTCGGCGCACGTAAACAAACAAAAGGAGGAGAAACGTCATGTCGGAAGTTGTGCGTTACACCCGCCGTTCCGTTTTGGGCCGTGTCGTGCTGGGCACGGGCTTGGCGATGGCGGCGACGGTCAGCCTCGGCGGCGTCGCCCTGGCGGCGGAAACGGTGAAGCTGGGCGTCAGCATCCCGGCCGCCACCCATGGCTTCACCGGCGGAATCGTCTGGTGGGCCAACCAGGCGAAGGCGGAGCTGGAGAAGGCCCATCCCACCCTGAAGATCACGGTCAAGACCGCCGGCGGCGCGCCGGAGCAGGCCAACCAGCTCCAGGATCTGGTGACGGTGACCAAGATCGACTCGCTGGTCATCTTCCCCTTCGAATCCGCGGCGCTGACCCAGCCGGTGCTGCAGGCCAAGAAGAAGGGCGTCTATGTCACCGTGGTCGACCGCGGCCTGACCGATCCCAGCGCGCAGGACGCCTACATCGCCGGCGACAACACCGCCTTCGGCCGCATCCCGGCCGAATACATCGCCAAGAAATACAACGGCAAGGCCAACATCGTGGCCCTGCGCGGCATCCCGACCACGCTCGACAACGAGCGCTGGGAGGCCTTCACCGCGGTGACGAAGCAGCATCCCGACATCAAGATCCTGGATGCCAAATACGCCAACTGGAACCGCGACGACGCCTTCAAGGTGACGCAGGACTTCCTGACCCGTTTCAAGGACATCGACGTCATCTGGGCGGCGGACGACGACATGGCCTTCGGCGTGCTGAAGGCGATCGAGCAGGCCAAGCGCACCGACATCAAGGAGGTGTTCGGCGGCGCCGGGTCGAAGACGATGGTGAAGACCATCCTCGACGGCTCCAACCCGCTCATCCGGGCCGACGTGTCCTATTCGCCGAAATTCATCTACGACGCCATCAAGATGACGGCCGAAGCCCGGCTGAAGGGCGACAAGCTGCCGGCGACCTACATCATCCCGTCGTCGCTGATCACCAAGGAGAACGCCAAGGAGTTCCACTTCCCGGATTCGCCGTACTGAGCCCTGGCGAAGTCAGACCCCCACCTATCCTCCCCCGCTGGGCGGGGGAGGGACTGCCGCCACTGTCCCGAACAAGCACCAGTTCCCTCCCCCGCCCAGCGGGGGAGGGTTAGGGTGGGGGACGGTGGCCGGCACGTCCCGACAACCGGGGAGCCAAACCCATGAAGACCATCAAAGGCCCTGCGATCTTTCTCGCCCAGTTCGCGGGCGACGCCGCCCCGTTCAACTCGCTGGATGCCATCGCCCGCTGGGCGGCCGGCCTGGGCTTCAAGGGCGTGCAGATCCCGAGTTGGGACCGCCGCCTGTTCGACCTGGAAAAGGCCGCGACCAGCCGGACCTATTGCGACGAGGTCAGGGGCACGCTTGCCGATGCCGGCGTCGAACTGACCGAGCTGTCGACCCACCTGCAAGGCCAGCTGGTCGCCGCCCACCCCGCCTACGACGCCCTCTATGACGGCTTCGCCCCGGCGGAGGTCCATGGCCGCCCCGACGCGCGGCAGGCCTGGGCGGTCGAGCAGCTGTACCTTGCGGCCAAGGCTTCTGCCAACCTCGGCCTGACGGCGCACGCGACCTTCTCCGGCGCGCTGGCCTGGCCCTACCTTTATCCCTGGCCGCAGCGCCCGCCGGGACTGATCGAGACCGCGTTCGACGAGCTGGCACGGCGCTGGCGCCCGATCCTCGATGCCTTCGACGAGGCCGGCTGCGACCTCTGCTACGAGATCCATCCCGGCGAGGACCTGTTCGACGGCACGACCTTCCAGATGTTCCTCGACCGGGTCGGCGGGCACAAGCGCTGCAACATCCTGTACGACCCCAGCCACTTCGTGCTGCAGCAGCTGGACTATCTCGGCTACATCGACGTCTTCCACGACCGCATCCGCATGTTCCACGTCAAGGATGCGGAGTTCAACCCGAGCCCCTGGCAGGGCGTCTATTCCGGCTATGCGCCGTGGAAGGACCGGGCCGGGCGCTTCCGCTCGCTGGGAGACGGGCAGGTCGATTTCCGCGGCATTTTCTCCAGGCTGACCCAATACGGCTTCGACGGCTGGGCGGTGCTGGAGTGGGAGTGCTGCATCAAGCATCCGGAGCAGGGGGCCGCCGAGGGCGCCCGCTTCATTCAGGACCACATCATTCGCGTCACCGACCGCGCCTTCGACGATTTCGCCGATGCCGGGACCGACGAGGCGGCCAACCGCCGGATCCTCGGTTTGGCGTGACGGAAAGGGGCATCATGAGTCCGGATCAAACACCTGCGTCGTCCAGACGCCTGCGGCTGGGCATGGTCGGCGGCGGGCAGGGGGCCTTCATCGGCGCCGTCCACCGCATCGCCGCGCGGATCGACGACCGTTACGAGCTGGTCGCCGGCGCCCTGTCCTCCGACCCGGAGCGGGCGCGGGCCAGCGGCGCGGAGCTGTTCCTGGCGCCGGACCGCTGCTACGACGATTTCCGCGCTATGGCGGCGGCGGAGGCGGCGCGGCCCGACGGCATCGACGCGGTATCGATCGTCACGCCGAACCACCTGCATTTCCCGGCGGCCAAGGCATTTCTCGAAGCCGGCATCCACGTCATCTGCGACAAGCCGCTGGTCCACACCGTGGAAGAGGCGGAGGAGCTGGCGGCGCTGGTGCAGCGGCGCGATCTCGTCTTCGTGCTGACCCACAATTACAGCGGCTACCCTATGGTCCGGCAGGCCCGCGCCATGGTGGCTTCGGGTGCGCTCGGCCGGTTGAGAGTGGTCCAGGTCGAATATGCGCAGGACTGGCTGGCGACCGATGTGGAATCCGGCGGCCAGAAACAGGCGGCATGGCGCACCGATCCGGCACGGAGCGGTGCCGCCGGCTGCGTCGGCGACATCGGCACCCATGCCTTCCATCTGGCCGAATTCGTGTCGGGGCTGCGCTGCACCGCGCTTGCCGCCGACCTGACCGCCTTCGTGCCGGGCCGGCGGCTGGACGACAACGCCCACATCATGATGCGTTTCGACGGCGGCGCGCGCGGCATGCTGTGGGCGAGCCAGGTCAGCCCCGGCACGACCAACGGCCTGCGCCTGCGAATCTTCGGCGAGGCGGGCGGGCTGGAGTGGCAGCAGGAACAGCCCAACGAGCTGCGCTTCACCCCGCTGGGCGAGCCGTCGCGCACCCTGCTGCGCGCCGGGGCGGGCAGCCTGCCTGCGGCGAGCGCCATCTCGCGCACCCCGGCCGGCCATCCGGAAGGCTATCTGGAGGGTTTCGCCCAGATCTACCGCGACGCCGCCGACCGCATCGTCGCCCGGCTTGAAAGTCGCCCGGCGCCCGATGCCGTTCCCTTGCCGACGGTGGAGGATGGGGTGCGCGGCGTGCGCTTCATCCATGCCGCGGTGGAGTCCAGCCGCGGCGATGCCGCCTGGGTGACGGTGCCGGCCGCTGCGGCGCCGTAAACAGCCCATCCCATTTGCTGAAGACCGGTTGCCGGCCCTCTTCCGAGGGGGCCGGCTTTTTGCGTTCCGGACGGCGGGATGCGCAGAACCGGCAAAAGCGGTTCCGAAGAGGCAATCCCCCCTTCGGTCTTTTTCTTACCCTGCGTTCATCGAAAGACACCCCGCGCCGGCCCCTCCGACCGGCGCGGCACCCGACGGATTTTGCATGACCATCCAGGATTTCCATCCGTCGCGCCGGACGGTCCTTTCCGGCAGCGCCGCCCTTGCAGTTGCCGGCGGTGGTCTGCTGGGCACGCTCGCTGGCTCCGCCGCCGCGGCAGGAACGAAGACTGACTCCAACGACCCGACCAAAGGAACCAGACCCATGCTCCAGGGCAGCTACGTCACCACAAAGGACGGTGTGCAGATCCACGTCAAGCAATGGGGTCCGCAGACGGGCCAGCCGGTCGTCTTCAGCCATGGCTGGCCGCTCACCGCCGATGCCTTCGAAGACCAGATGATGTTCCTGGCCCAGCATGGCTACCGCGCCATCGCCCATGACCGCCGCGGCCATGGCCGGTCGTCGCAGCCGGGATTCGGCAACGACCTGGACCATTATGCCGACGATCTGGCCGCCGTCACCGAGGCGCTTGACCTGAAGAACGCCGTTCATGTCGGCCATTCCACCGGCGGCGGCGAGGTCGCGCGCTACATCGGCCGCCATGGCGTGTCGCGCGTCGCCAAGGCGGCGCTGATCGGCGCCATCACGCCGATCATGGTGAAGACCGACTGGAACCCGGACGGCGTGCCGCTGGAGGTGTTCGACGGCATCCGCGCCAGCGTGAAGGCCGACCGGTCCCAGTTCTTCAAGGATCTGACCATCCCCTTCTACGGCTACAACCGTCCCGGCGCCAAGGTGTCGCAGGGCGTCATCGACAGCTTCTGGCTGCAGGGGATGATGGGCGGTCTGCTGGCCGAGTACGAGTGCGTCAAGGCCTTCTCCGAGACCGACCAGCGCGAAGACCTGAAGAAGATGATCGTGCCGACGCTGGTCCTGCACGGCGACGACGATCAGATCGTCCCGCTCGCCACCACCGGCAAGGCCGCCGCCGCCCTGCTGCCGAAGGGCACGCTGAAGGTCGTCGCCGGCGCTCCGCATGGTCTCTGCACCACGCACAAGGACATCGTGAACGAGGAACTGCTTGCCTTCATCCGGGCCTGACCCGCTGGCGGCACACTGTATCTATATACGCAACAATCATGTTCTGATTTGCGGAATTGTCCCGTCAAGCCACCGGTGCGACAGTCCTGTCAGACGGCGCCGACGACATGACGGCCGCTCCCTTCCTTCAGAACCCACGCACAGGAAACGACCATGACCTTCCATGCCAAGTCGCTCATCAACGCCGACGACACCGTCTTCCTCTTTATCGACCATCAGCCGCAGATGTCGTTCGGTGTGGTCAGCATCGATCGCCAGCAGCTGAAGAACAACACCATCGCGCTGGCCAAGACCGCCAAGCTGTTCGGTGCGACCACCATCCTGACCGCGGTGGAGACCGAGAGCTTCTCCGGCTACATCTGGCCGGAACTGATGGACGTCCTGAAGCAGGATCCGATCGAGCGCACCTCGATGAACAGCTGGGATTCGGAAGACCTGGTGGCCGCCATCAAGGCGACCGGCAAGAAGAAGCTGGTCATCGCCGCCTTGTGGACCGAAGCCTGCCTGCTGTTCCCGACGCTGTGCGCCATCGAGGAGGGCTTCGAGGTCTACATCGTCACCGACGCGTCGGGCGGCACCTCGCAGGAATCGCATGACGCCGCCGTCCGCCGCATGGAGCAGGCCGGCGCCCATTCGATGACCTCTGTCACCGTTCTGCTGGAACTGCAGCGCGATTGGGCCAAGCGCGGCACCTACAACGGCGTCATGGACATCGTGCGCGAGCATTTCGGCGCCTACGGCATGGGCGTCGACTACGCCTACACCATGGTCCACAAGGCGCCGCAGCGCGGTGAGTTCCCGCACAAGGTGATCGGCGCCGCCAGCCACGAGCACGCCTGATCGTAAATCCGGCGCCCGGCCCGTGCCGGGCGCCGGTTTCCCTGTCCAGCCATAAGCCCATTTGCCCAGGAGTCCGGAACCGTGATGCCCTATCTTCTCTCGGCCGGCGCCGGCATCCTGGTCGGCGTCATCTATGCCCTGATCGGTGTCCGCTCGCCGGCGCCGCCGACCATCGCCCTGATCGGGCTGCTCGGCATGCTGGTCGGCGAACAGGTCGTGCCGGTCGTCAAGCGGCTGATCGCCGGTGAGCCGGTCGTCGCCTTCATCCAGACCGATTGCGCCCGCCATGTGCTGGGTCCGCAGGCCGGCGCCGAAGCCCCGCCCGACGCTGCGGCCAAGGGCGAGAAGGTATGATCCCGGCGGCTTCCCCGCTCGCCGCCCCGCTGCCGTCCACCCTCGCGCCACGAACCGGAAAAGCCGCCATGCCCGAAGCCACCGCCGCCGACGTGATCCTCGTCAATGCCAAGGTCACCACGCTGGACCGCGCCAACCCGCAGGCCGCCGCCGTCGCCATCCGCGACGGACGCTTCCTCGCCGTGGGCACCGAAAGCGAGGTGCGGGCCGCCGCCGATCCGAACGCGCAGGTCATCGACGCCAAGGGCCGGCGGGTCATTCCCGGCCTGATCGACAGCCACATGCACATCATCCGCGGTGGCTTGAACTACAACATGGAACTGCGCTGGGACGGCGTGCCCAGCCTCGCCGACGCCATGGCGATGCTGAAGCGGCAAGCCGCCATCACCCCGCCGCCGCAATGGGTCCGCGTCGTCGGCGGCTTCACCGAGCACCAGTTCGCCGAAAAGCGCCTGCCGACCATCGAGGAACTCAACGCCGCCGCCCCCGATACGCCGGTCTTCATCCTGCACCTCTACGACCGCGCCCTGCTGAACGCGGCGGCGCTGCGTGCCGTCGGCTACACCAAGGATACGCCCAACCCGCCGGGCGGCGAGATCGTGCGCGACGCGGCCGGCACCCCGACCGGGCTGCTGCTGGCCCAGCCCAACGCGACCATCCTCTATTCGACGCTGGCCAAGGGGCCGAAGCTGCCGCCCGAGTACCAGCTGAACTCGACCCGCCATTTCATGCGCGAGATGAACCGGCTCGGCGTGACCGGGGTGATCGATGCCGGCGGCGGCTTCCAGAACTATCCCGACGACTACGCCATCGTCGAGAAGCTGCATGCCGACGGCGACCTGACCCTGCGCATCAGCTACAACCTGTTCACCCAGAAGCCGAAGGAGGAGCTGGCCGATTTCGCCGGCTGGGCCTCCAAGGTGAAGCCGGGCGACGGCGACGACAGCTACCGCCACAACGGCGCCGGCGAGATGCTGGTCTATTCGGCCGCCGACTTCGAGGATTTCCGCGTCGCCCGCCCCGACATGCCGCCCACCATGGAGGGCGACCTGGAGCCGGTGATCCGGCTGCTGGCCGAGAACCGCTGGCCCTGGCGGCTGCACGCAACCTACGACCAGACCATCGACCGCGCGCTCGACGTCTTCGAGAAGGTCAACCGCGACGTCCCGTTCGACGGGCTGCACTGGTTCTTCGATCATGCCGAGACGATCAGCGACCGCAACATCGACCGCATCGCCGCGCTCGGCGGCGGCATCGCCGTTCAGCATCGCATGGCCTATCAGGGCGAGTATTTCGTCGAGCGCTACGGCACCAAGGCGGCCGAGCGCACGCCGCCCATCGCGAAGATGATGGCGGCCGGCCTGCCGGTCGGCGCCGGGACCGATGCGACCCGTGTCGCCAGCTACAACCCCTGGGTCTCGCTGTCCTGGCTGGTGACCGGCAAGACGGTGGGCGGGCTCGGCCTCTATCCCCGCGCCAACCTGATGGACCGCGAGACCGCGCTCAGGCTGTGGACGGAGGCCAATACCTGGTTCTCCAACGAGCAGGGCAAGAAGGGCCAGATCAAGGCCGGCCAGCTTGCCGACCTCGCCGTGCTGTCCGACGACTATTTCTCGGTTTCCGAGGACCGGATCGCCCATCTCGGCTCGGTCCTGACCATGCTGGGCGGCAAGGTGGTGCATGGCGAGGGCGATTACGGCCCGCTGGCGCCGGACCTGCCGAAGCCGATGCCCGACTGGTCCCCGGTGCGGAGTTTCGGCGGCTATTACAAGGCGGCCGAGAACAGCGCGGGCGACCAGCGCCGGGCGCTGGCGTCGGCCTGCGGCTGCGCCACCGGCTGCGGCGTCCACGGCCACGACCATGCCGCGGCCTATGCCGCCGACGTCCCGGCCGCCGACGTGCAGTCCTTCTGGGGTGCGCTCGGCTGCGGCTGCTGGGCGGTTTGAGAGTTGGGAGGGCCAGTACCATGACCTTGCGCGATCTCGAACGGCCGGCAGAGGGACTGCTGGATCGTATCCTCGATTGGGACGGGACCTGGCTGCTGGCCCGTCTGGCGCTGGTCGGCGCCTATCTGCTCGGCGGGCTGGTCAAGCTCGCCGACTGGCCGGGGGCGGTGGCGGAGCAGGCTCATTTCGGGATGCACCCGCCCGAGCTGTGGGCGGCGCTGACCATAGCGGTGGAACTGGTGGGGCCGCTGCTGATCCTGCTGGACCGCGCGCTGTGGCTGGGGGCCGGGGCGCTCGGCGTGTTCACCGTGCTGGCGGCGCTGGTCGCCAACGATTTCTGGACCATGGCCGGCCAGGAGCGTTTCATGGCGACCAACGCCTTCTTCGAACATCTTGGGCTGGTCGGCGGCTTCGTGCTCGCCGCGATGCTGTCGCGGATGCGCCGCCGGGCGCGGTAGCTGGGCCTGCGTGGCTGACCCGTTTCTTGCCATCTCCGGAAGGCTCCGACCACAGGTCGGAGCCTTCCGGATTCAGGTGCCGGGCGGCCCCGGTGACATGCCGTTGCGCCTTGCTCGGGAAAAAGTCTTTGCCTCAGATCACCGGCCATGCCTCCGCCACCAGCCGCCGCACCTCGTCCGCGCTGTCGGTGGCGAGCGCCGCCTCGGCGACGCGGCGGCAGTCCTCCAGGCGCAGGCCGCGGATCTGCGCCTTCAGGTCGGCGATCACCGCCGGGGTCGCCGAGAGCTCGGTCACGCCCAGCCCGATCAGCAGCGGCGCCGCCATCGGGTCGGAGGCGGCGCCGCCGCACACCGCCACCGTCCGGCCATGGACGGCGGCCCCGGTCACCGCCTGACGGATCAGCCGCAGCACGCCCGGATGCAGCGCGTCGAGCTGGGCCGCCACATACGGGTTGCCGCGGTCCATCGCCAGCACATACTGGGTCAGGTCATTGGTGCCGATCGACAGGAAGTCGGCCACCGCGCCGATGCGGTCGGCTATCAGCGCCGCAGCCGGCACCTCGATCATCGCACCGAGTTCGATCGGCTCCGCCCGGCGGAGCGCCGCCCGCTCCTCGTCCACCATCGTCCGCACCGCCTGGAGTTCGGACGGCGAGGCGATCATCGGCACCATGATCCGGCAGACACCCACCGGCTTTACCCGCAGGACGGCGCGGATCTGCGCACGCAGCAGCTCCGGCTCGCGCAGGCCCACCCGGACGCCGCGCAGGCCCAGCACCGGGTTCTCCTCCTTGGGCAGCGGCAGATAGGGCAGGGGCTTGTCGCCGCCGACGTCCAGCGTGCGGATGACCACCGGCCGGCCTTCCAGCGCGTCGGCGATCTGCTGGTACTGGCGGTACTGTTCGTCCTCGCTGGGCGCGGACTGGCGCTCCAGGAACAGGAACTCGGTGCGCAGCAGGCCGCAGCCCTCCGCTCCCTCGATCACCGCGCCGGGGGCGTCGCTGACCCGGCCCAGATTGGCGAAGATCTCGATCCGGGTGCCGTCGGCCATGCGGCAGTCCTCGCCGGCCAGCCGGCGGTTCTCCTCGCGCCGGACGGCACGGGCGGCCACCGCCGTCCGGGTCGCCGCCAGCATATCCTCCGGCGGGGAGACATGCAGTTCGCCGCGGTTGCCGTCGATCACCACGGGGGCGCCGTCGGGCACCCGCTCCGCCTGCCGGCCAAGCGCCACCACGGTCGGCACGCCCAATGCCGCCGCCAGGATGACGGCATGCGAGGTCGGGCCGCCATGCGCCATGCCGATGCCGGCCAGCCGCCCGGCGGGGACGCCCGCCAGCTCCGACGGTAGGATCTCGTCGGCCAGCACGATGCTGCCGGCCGGCAGGTCGGCCAGCCCGACGTTCGGCGCCTTGCCGGACAGCGCGGCCAGAACCTGCCGTTCCAGGTCGCGCAGGTCGGCGGCGCGCTCGGCCATCCGTGGGTCGGCAAGCGCGGCCAGCGCATCGGCCTGAAGCTGCGCCGTGCGCTGCCATGCCCAGTCCGCGCTCTTGCCCGTGGCGATGTCGGCCAGGGCGCCGTCCAGTAGTTCCGGATCGTCCAGCAACTCGCGGTGGGCCTGGAAGATGGCGGCATGCTCCGGCATCCGGCGGGCCGACTCGGCCAGACCGGCGGTCACCGTTTCCAGCGCCCGGCGCAGCCGTGGTTCCTCCACCGCCGGGCCTTCGCCCTCCTCCGCCACCCGCATCCTGCTGCTGAAGCGGCGGACGACGGTGCCGACCGCCTGTCCCGGAACGGCGATGGTGCCCTTCAACAGCACCTCCTCGCCCTCGGCGAAGGGCGGTCCGGCCTCCTCCTCCGCGGCGGGCGGCATCGGAGCGGGCACTGGTGCGGCCACTGGTGCGGCTGCTCCGGCCGGTGGCTCGGCGCCCATCTCAGTCAGCGGGTCGCCGAGACCGCTGTCGATCAGACCGGCGATGGTCTCGACCACGCCCTCCGCACCGGCACCGCCGGCCCGCACGGTCAGCCGGTCGCCCAGTGTGGTGCCGAGTCCCATCAGGGCGACGACGCTCTTGGCATTGGCACTGCGGTCGCGGCACAGGATGGTGACGGCTCCGGGATGGGCCTTGGCGGCGGCGACCAGTGCCGCCGCTGGCCGCGCATGCAGGCCGTGGGCGATGCGCAGGATCACCGAGCGTTCGGCGGTCCCGCCGGAGGCCGCCGCGACGGGAGCGGCCGCAGCCTCCGATCCGCCATGCACGGTCATCGCCGTCTCGCCCGCCGCGATCTCGCGGTTTACGGTGCGGCCGTCGATGGTGAAGCCGTCATTGACCACCACCATCATGCTGACGAGGCTCTGCGCCCGGCTGCCGACCAGATCCATGTCGAAGCCGATCAGCAGGTCGCCGGTCTTCACCGGTTGCCCATCCCGGACATGGGCGGTGAAGCCCTCGCCGTTCAGTCCGACGGTGTCGATGCCCAGATGCAGCAGCACCTCCGCCCCGCCGGTGGCGCGTACCGTGCAGGCGTGGCGCGCGCGATGGATCGACAGCACGACGCCGTCGCAGGGGCTGCGCAATTCGTTCACGGTCGGGTCGATTGCCATGCCGGCGCCGACCAGCCCCTGGGCGAAGGCTGGATCGGGCACCTCTTCCAGCGGCATGGCCCATCCGGCCAGCGGTGCGGCAAGCGTGATCGCGGTCATGAGTGTGGTCCTCTTTCGTGACGCTTCGACCCTGGCGGGCGCTTTCACAGCGGAACGGCAGCCATAGTGTCACAGCTCCCGCGTCATGGCG
Organism: Azospirillum thiophilum; assembly: GCF_001305595.1. Lineage (NCBI taxonomy): Bacteria > Pseudomonadati > Pseudomonadota > Alphaproteobacteria > Rhodospirillales > Azospirillaceae > Azospirillum > Azospirillum thiophilum. Next base: position 895,871 of record NZ_CP012402.1, on the reverse strand, counting down.
TATGTGCGCAGACGCCGCATGGCATCGGGCACAAGCCCGGATATAGATTGTCGCAAGCACCTGTCCGGAAAAGGCGGGAACCTGCGGCCAATCCGCACCCCGGGCCTAATATCTCCCGGCGCATCCGGGATAAGCCGCAAGCCTTGCCGTTCCGGCTTTGCCGCTTATGTCCTGAAACCTATCCTTGGTGTCGGTTGTATACTCGTCAACCGGGGGCTTTGGTTCCGCCGCCGGAAAAATCGCCGGAGATCCACCATGGCATTGAATCCTTTCGCGTTTTTGCAGAAGATCGGCAAATCGCTGATGTTGCCGGTGGCGGTGCTTCCCGTCGCCGGCCTGTTGCTCGGCATCGGCGCGGCGAATTTCGAATGGATGCCGCCGCTCCTGTCGATGCTGATGAAGAATTCCGGCGACGTCATCTTCGGGAACCTGCCGCTGATCTTCGCCATCGGCGTGGCGCTCGGCTATACCGAGAATGACGGCGTGTCGGCCATTGCCGCCACCATCGGTTATGTCGTGATGCTGGCGACGCTGGGTGTGATGGCCGGGGTCTGGGGCATGGAGCCCAAGACCGTCATGGGCATCAAGGCGATGGAAACCGGCGTCTTCGGCGGCATCCTGGCCGGCGGTCTGGCCGCGGCGATGTTCAACCGCTTCTACAAGATCGAACTTCCAGCCTACCTCGGCTTCTTCGCCGGCAAGCGCTTCGTGCCCATCATCACCGCCCTGGCCGCCATCGTGCTGGGTGTGGTGCTGTCGGTGATCTGGCCGCCGATCCAGGGCGGCATCGACAGCTTCTCGCACTGGGCGGCGGTGAACGACCCGAGGCTGGCGGCGACCATCTACGGCTTCGTCGAGCGCCTGCTGATCCCCTTCGGCCTGCATCACATCTGGAACGTGCCCTTCTTCTTCGAGATCGGGTCCTTCCAAAACGCCGCCGGCCAAGTGGTCCACGGCGACATCAACCGCTATTTCGCAGGCGACCCGACGGCCGGCATCCTGTCCGGTGCCTTCCTGTTCAAGATGTTCGGCCTGCCGGCTGCCGCGATCGCCATGTGGCACGCCGCCAAGCCTGAGAACCGGGTGCGGGTCGGCGGCATCATGATCTCCGCCGCGCTGACCTCCTTCCTGACCGGCATCACCGAGCCGATCGAGTTCTCCTTCCTGTTCCTTGCGCCGGTGCTCTACCTGATCCATGCGGTGCTGGCGGCGACCTCGCAGTTCATCATGAACTCGTTGGGCGCCCATATGGGCTTCACCTTCTCCCAGGGCGGAATCGACTTCGTGCTGTTCAACGTGCTCAGCCCCTATTCGCAGAAATGGTGGCTGGTGCTGATCCTGGGGCCGGTCTATGCGGCGATCTATTATGTCGTGTTCCGCTACACCATCCAGGCGCTGAATTTGAAGACCCCCGGGCGCGAGGATATGAGCGACGAGGCCGCGGATACCGCGACCGGCAGTGCCGTCGGCAGCGGGCGGGCGCGCAACCTGGTGCTGGCCTTCGGCGGGCGGGGCAATATCGCCAACCTCGACGCCTGCATCACCCGCCTGCGCGTGGTGGTGCGCGACCCGGCCCGCGTCGACGAGGCCAAGCTGCGCGGCATGGGCGCGTCCGGCGTGCTGCGGGTGCGCGACAGCGTGCAGGCGGTGTTCGGCACCCTTTCCGAGAATTTGAAGACCGAGATGCAGGAGTATCTGCACTCCACCAGCGCCGATGCCGACGATGCGCCCGCCCCCCAGCCTGTCCTCCAGCCCGCTGCGCTACCGGCGGCAGCCAAGGCCGAGGCGGCTCCGCTCCCGGTCGAGCGTGCCGCCCGCATCGCCGAGGCGCTGGGCGGGGCCGGCAACATCAAGACCCTTGCCGCCTTCGCCACCACGCGCTTGCGGGTGGAACTGGCCGACTCCGGCAAGGCGAATGCCGAGGCGTTGAAGCGGGCCGGCGTCCGCGCGGTGATGGGGTTGGGGGCCGGCGGCCTCGACCTGATCGTCGGCAACGATGCCGAAGCGCTGGCCGGCGCGCTGACCGGCCTGCTGCCCGGCGGACGGCGAGCGGCGGAATAGGGCGGGCACCGTCCGGCGGCGTTGCGGGGGGCCAGCGGTTGGGTCTAAGAACTGCCACAGCCCCCCCGGTCTGCTTCAGGCCGGCGGCCCACCCTTGTCCAAGCGACGAAGACCGCCCGATGCGACAGTTCCTGACCGGTGCCCGGATTTTCACCGGCGAGACCATCCTCGACGGCCATGGCCTGCTGGTCGGGGATGGCCGGATCCTCGACATCGTGGCGCCCGGCCGCAGCCCGCCGGCGGCGGACCGCAGCGTGGCGCTGGATCCCGGCGATCTGCTGGCCCCAGGCTTCCTCGACATCCAGGTGAATGGCGGTGGCGGAATTCTGTTCAATGGACAGCCGACCGCCGATGCCGCGCTCGCCATCGTCGCGGCACACCGGCGGTTCGGCACCACCGGATTGCTACCGACCGTCATCACCGACACCCCCGATTGCCACCGCGCCGCCGCCGAGGCCGCGGTGGACGCCGTGGCCCGGCCGGGTGGCGGCGTGCTGGGCATCCATTTCGAAGGCCCCTTCATCAGCCCGCAGCGGGCGGGCGCCCACGACCCGCGCTTCGTCCGTACTCCCGACGACGCGGATCTGGACTTCCTCTGCGGCCTGCCGGCGCGGATGCAGGGCGGGCGGGTGCTGCTGACCCTGGCGCCGGAATGCGTGGAGGATGCGGCGCTGTCGCGATTGATGGCGGCCGGCGTGATCCTGTCGGTCGGCCATACCATGGCCAACGCCGAGCGGGTGGTGCGGGCCTTCGACCTCGGTGTGCGCGGCGTCACCCACCTCTTCAATGCCATGCCCGGGATCGCCAACCGCCAGCCCGGCCCGGCCGGCGCGGCGCTCGCCGACGGGCGGCCCTGGTGCGGGCTGATCGTGGACGGGCACCATGTCCATCCGCTGATGATGCGTGCTGCGCTGGCCGCCCGGCCGCGCGGCCGGATGATGCTGGTGACCGACGCCATGCCGCCGACCGGCACCGATGCCTCGAGTTTCGAGCTGAACGGCCGGACCATTCACCGCCGCGACGGCCGGCTGGTGCTGGCCGACGGCACGCTGGCCGGTGCCGACCTCGACATGGCGGCGGCGGTGCGCAACGCCGGCAGTCTGATCGGCCTGCCGCTGGAAGAATGCCTGCGCATGGCTTCCCTCTACCCGGCGGAATTCCTGGGCATGGCCGGAGAGCGCGGCAGAATCGCGCCGGGCTGGCGTGCTGATCTGGTGCTGCTGCGCCCGGACCTGACTGTTCGCGGGACCTGGGTGGATGGCGGCTGGCGGGCGGCGGACGCCGGATGACCGGGACGGTCCGCCGTCTCGATCAGCCCCCGGATGCCCCGCCCAACGCCGTGATTTCCAACCCGTCCTCATCGACCCGCACCCGCACCGCGGCCAGATCGGGCAGGCACAGGTTCCCTGCAAGCTCGTCAGGCCGCAGCGTTGTGGTCAGCGCGATCACCCAGGCGCCGGCGGCATGTCCCGCCTCCAGGCCCGGCGGGGCGTCCTCGAACACCAGCGTCTCGCCCGGCTCGAAACCCAGCGTCACGGCGGCGTTGCGATAGCCCTCGGGATCGGGTTTCCCGTGGCTGACGTCGTCGGCGCCGATCAACAGATCGGGCAGGGGCAGGCCGGCCTGCCGGATGCGTGTTTCCGCCATTCCGTGCGGGGCGGAGGTCACCACCGCCCAGCGGTTCCGCGGCAGAGCCGCCAGCAGTTCCCGTGCGCCGGGCACGGCGACGACGCCATCGGCGTCGTTGATGTAGCGGTCCTCGACCAGCCGCACCTGTTCCTCGATGTCGAGGCCGGCGGGGGCGAAGCGGCGGACGGTCTCGATGGTGCGGCGGCCATGGGCGACGGCGAGGATGGCGTCGGGATCGATGCCGTGATGGGCGGCCCAGGCACGCCACGCCCGTTCGACCGGGCCCTTGGTGTCGATCAGGGTGCCGTCCATGTCGAACAGGATGGCCCGGACGCGGAACGGGGTATCGGAAGCGGGCTTCATCGGATGCCTTCGTCGGTGGATTCCAGCGAATTATTGCGGCCACTGTAGAGGGCCGGGCTTTTACCTGGAACCCCCGACGGCGCATCCCTGTCCAGTGGCCTGTCCACGTCAGGCCGGTTCGTCGGCGAAGATCGCCCTCAGGTCGATGCGCATGTCGGGTTTCGCGTCCAAATCCAACTGGCGTTCGACCTCGTCGAGATGCTCGATCATCAGCGCCAGCGCCTCGCCCGGTGCGTTGCCGACCAGGGCCGCGATCAGCCGGCGGTGATCCTCCGCCGAGCAGGTGTGCGACGATCGCCGTTCGAACGCCGCGATGGCAAGGCTGGACCGGTCGATCAGGTCGGTCAGGATACCGGTCAGCGTCGCGTTGCCGGCGAATTCCGCCAACAGCAGGTGGAACTGGCCGGACAGCCGGATCATCGCCTTGCGGTCGGCCGCCCGTTCCGCCGCATCCTCCAGCGCGCCATGGTCGCGCAGCCTTTCCAGCATCTCCGGCGGCAGCGGGCGGGGCATCCGCTCCAGCCGCTCCATGATCGCGCGCTCGATCACCCGACGGGCCTCGAACACCTCGCGCGCTTCCCGAGGCGTCGGCTTGGCGACGAAGGCGCCGCGGTTGGGGATCAGCGTCACCACCCGGCGCTGCGCCAGCAGAAGCAGCACCTTGCGCACCCGCTCTCGGCTGACGCCGAAGGCTTCGGCCAGGCTTTCCTCGGTCAGCTTGGTACCGGGCGGCAGCCGGCGGTCGGCGATGGCCTCGCCGATGCTGCGGACGATGCGGGCTTCGGCGCTGCTGCGCCCGCTGGAGGGGCGGCGGGCCGGCTTGGCGGGGGCGGCGAGGGTCATTGCTGCAATCGGTTCGGCTGGAAGGCGGCGGGATGCCGATCCGGAATTGTGCACAAAATGGGCCAGCGGTGGAACTGCAATCGACCGATGGCAGCTCCGCCGGCAACACCGGCCGTCTCCTCGCAAGACTGCCTAAGAACGCATCACTACGCCGAAACTCTGATCATCTTGTGATCTGTTGGCCGGCAGATGGACGGAAAACCGCCATGAATTCGCTGGCACGCGACATGCAGAAAGCGAAGCGGTCACAAAAGACCGGCCAGATTGTGCACAATATTGGAGGGACCATGACGGCGGGATCGACCATCGCGCACGCGGCCGGCAGCGGATCGACTGCCAGCGGACCGACGGGAGCCGGATCGCCGGTCGAGCTGGTGAAGCTGCGCAAGGCCTACGGCACGACCGTGGCGGTGGACGGCATCGACCTGCGGATCGCCGCCGGCTCCTACTGCTGCCTGCTGGGGCCGAGCGGCTGTGGCAAGACCTCGACCCTGCGGATGATCGCCGGGCACGAGGACATCACCGACGGCGACCTGCTGATCGGCGACAATGTGGTCAACGGCGACCCGCCGGCCAGGCGCGGCACCGCGATGATGTTCCAGAGCTACGCCCTGTTTCCGCATCTGGACTGCACTGACAACGTCGCCTTCAGCCTGAAGATGAAGGGCGTGGCGAAGGAGGAGCGCCGCCGCCGGGCGGGCGAGATGCTCGACCTCGTCGACATGGCCAAATATGCCGGCCGGCTGCCGTCGCAGCTGTCGGGCGGCCAGCAGCAGCGCGTGGCGCTGGCCCGCGCGCTGATCACCCGGCCGGGCGTGCTGCTGCTGGACGAACCGCTGTCGGCGCTCGACCCCTTCCTGCGCGTGCGCATGCGCGAGGAGCTGAAGCGCCTGCACCGCGACATCGGCATCACCTTCATCCACGTCACCCACAGCCAGACCGAGGCGATGGCGCTGGCCGACCTCGCGGTGGTGATGAACCAGGGCCGGATCGAGCAGGCCGGCCTGCCGCGCGAGCTGTTCAACCGTCCGCGCACCGCCTTCGTCGCCCGCTTCATCGGCGGACACAACGTCATCGAGGCGGGAGCGGCGGGTGGACCGGCGGGCGGTTCCGGCCGCTGCGCCGTGCGCACCGACCGCATCCTGCTGGGCGGCGCCGACCTGCGCACCGAGATCCAGGTGGAGGGCACGGTGCGGGCGCTGGAGTATCACGGCGCTTCCGTCCATCTCAGCCTCGACATTCCCGGCGCCGACGATTTCGCCGTCGTGCTGGACGAGGCCCGCTATTTCGACGCGCCCGTCTCCGTCGGCGACCGCGTGCGCGCCGGCTGGAGCAGCCGGGACATCCATGCGCTGGCGTCCTGACCCCCTTTCAACCGCCTGTCACAAAACGCCTTTCAAAAAAATACCTGACGAACAGACTGGAGGCTCACCTATGACCGACACCCGTTCCGGTTCGAAATCCGTTCCCGGCGTCAGCCGCCGCACCCTGCTGAAGGGCACCGCCGCCGTGGCGGGCGCCGCCGTCGGCTCCGGCGCGATCACCGGCTTTCCGACCATCTGGGCGCAGAACATCAAGAACGTCACGCTGCGCCAGTTCGGCACCGGCGTGTCGAACCTGAACGCCGTCGCCGACAAGGTGAAGGAGGATCTGGGCTTCACGCTGCAGATGACCGCGCTCGATTCCGACGCGGTGACCCAGCGCGCGGTGACCCAGCCGAAATCCTACGACATCGCCGACATCGAATACTGGATCTGCAAGAAGGTCTTCCCGGCCGGTGTCATGCAGCCGATGGAGGTCAGGAAGATCAAGAATTTCGACAAGATCGTCCCGATCTTCGTCACCGGCAAGCTGACGCCGGACAGCGCCATCGCCCAGGGCACCGCCCCCCACACCGTCGGATTCGTCGAGGGCAAGGACAGCACCAAGTTCGCCAAGTCGCCCAGCGACTGGATGACGCTGATCCCGACCATCTACAACGCCGACACGCTGGGCATCCGCCCCGATCTGGTCGGCCGTCCGATCTCCAGCTGGAAGGATCTGCTCGACCCGGCCTTCAAGGGCAAGGCGTCGCTGCTGAACATCCCGTCGATCGGCATCATGGACGCCGCCATGGTCTGCGAGGCGATGGGCGAGGTCAAGTATGGCGACAAGGGCAACATGACCAAGGAGGAGATCGACAAGACCCTCAAGATCATGACCGACGCCAAGAAATCCGGCCAGTTCCGCGCCTTCTGGAAGACCTTCGACGAGAGCGTCAACCTGATGTCGTCGGGTGAGGTCATCATCCAGTCGATGTGGTCGCCCGCCGTCGCCGCGGTGCGCGCCAAGGGCATCCAGTGCGTCTACCAGCCGCTGAAGGAGGGTTATCGCGCCTGGGGCGGCGGGCTCGGCATCGCCAAGCATCTGAGCGGGCTGGAGCTGGAGGCCGCCTACGAATACATCAACTGGTACCTGTCGGGCTGGGTCGGCGCCTACCTGAACCGCCAGGGCTATTATTCGGCCGTGCTCGACACAGCCAAGCAGCACATGTCGCCGGAGGAATGGGCGTTCTGGATGGAGGGCCAGCCGGCCAAGACCGACATCCTCAGCCCGGAGGGCAAGGTGATGGAGAAGGCCGGCGCCGTGCGCGACGGCGGCTCCTTCGCCGACCGCATGGGCCGCGTCGCCTGTTGGAACGCGGTGATGGACGAGGACCGCTACATGGTCCGCAAGTGGAACGAGTTCATCGCGGCGTAATCGTCGGCTTCGATGCCCCCTCCCTAACCCTCCCCCGCTGGGCGGGGGAGGGAACTCCGCCGCAGCGTATTAACTCCCTCCCTTGCGAAGCGGGGGAGGGAAGGGGCCCGCGGCGCCAGCCGTGGGAAGGGTGGGGGCAAGCGCGGCGACCACCTCTCAACACCACTCCATCCCCCAGGACCCCGCCGATGACCCTGACCGCCGAAACGTCCCGACCGTCCGCCGCGGCCACCGGCGTCACGGTCCGCCGCCGTTCCCGCCTGTTGCCGCGCCTTGCCCCCTATCTCCAGGCCGCACCGCTGACCGTCGCGCTGCTGCTGTTCCTGCTGGTGCCGATCCTGACCATCGTCGCGGTCAGCTTCTGGGATTACGACAGCGTGCGCATCTACCCGGATTTCGTGCTGACCAACTACATCGAGCTGCTGACCTCGCCGGTCACCTGGAAGACCTATCTGAACACGCTGAAATACGCCGTGCTGACCTGGGCGATCACGCTCGGCATCGGCTTCACGGTCGCCTATTTCCTGGCCTTCCACATCCGCTCCACCACCTGGCAGATGGTGCTGTTCCTGGTCTGCACCATTCCGTTCTGGACCTCCAACATCATCCGCATGATCTCCTGGATCCCGTTCCTCGGGCGCAACGGGCTGCTGAATTCCGGGCTGATCTCCGCCGGGATCATCGACCGGCCGCTGGAGTTCCTGCTGTTCTCCGACTTCTCGGTCGTGCTGGCCTTCGTCCACCTCTATGCGCTGTTCATGGTGGTGCCGATCTTCAATTCGATGATGCGCATCGACCGCGCGCTGGTCGAGGCGGCGCGCGACGGCGGCGCCAGCGCGGCGCAGACGCTGTGGAACGTCATCCTGCCGCTGAGCAAGCCCGGCATCGCCATCGGCTCGATCTTCGTCGTTACGCTGGTGATGGGCGATTTCATCACCGTGCGGCTGATGAGCGGCGGGCAGAGCGCCTCGATCGGCCTGATGATCGCCAACGAGATCTCGCTGTTGCAATACCCGGCCGCCGCCGCCAACGCCGTGGTCCTGCTGGCCGTCGTCCTGATCATGGTGGTGGCGATGCTGCGCGTCGTCGACATCCGCAAGGAGCTGTGAGAGATGAACACCTCCCGCCGTGGCCTGTCCTTCTACCTGCTGGCCGCTTTCTTCGCGCTGTTCGTGCTGTTCCTCTACGGCCCGACCGCCACCATCCTGGTTCTGTCCTTCCAGGGGCCGGAGGGCGGCTTGACCTTCCCGATGAACGGCGTCTCGCTGCACTGGTTCCGCAACCTGTTCGAGCAGCAGGCGGTCGGCGATTTCGGCGGTTCCTTCCGCCGGTCGATCGCGCTGGGGCTGATGGTGATGGTGCTGACCGTGCTGTTCTCGGTGCTGGCCGGCTTCGCCTTCCGCCGCCGCTTCCGCGGCAGCGGCGCCCTGTTCTACTTGGCCATTGCCAGCCTGATCGTGCCGTCGATCCTGGTCAGCCTGGGCATCGGCCTGTTCTTCAACATCCTCGGGCTGGAACCCAGCTGGTACGGCTCGGCGCTCGGCGCGCATCTGACCTGGACGCTACCCTTCGGCCTGCTGATCGTCTTCGCCATCTTCAACCGCTTCAACCCGGCCTATGAGGAGGCGGCGCGCGACCTCGGTGCCACGCCGTGGCAGACGGTGCGTCATGTCGTGCTGCCGATCCTGCTGCCCAGCCTGATCGGCGTCGGGCTGTTCGGCTTCACCCTGTCCTATGACGAGTTCGCCCGCACGCTGATGACCGCCGGCAGCTTCAACACGCTGCCGCTGGAGATCTACGGCATGACCACCAACGTCACGACACCGGTGCTCTATGCGCTGGGCTCGCTGACGACGGTCTTCTCCTTCACGGTGATCGGCCTGTTCCTGCTCGGCCTGATCGCACTGCGCCGCCACCGCCTGCGCCGTGCGCTGAACGGCTGAAACGGCCTTCGAGGATTTTCATCATCATGCGCATCCTGGTCGTCAACCCCAACAGCACCACCTCGATGACGGTTCGGATCGCCGCCGCCGCCCGCAGCGTCGCCGCTCCCGGCACCGAGATCCTGGCGGTCAACCCGCCGTCCGGCCCCGCCAGCATCGAGGGCTATTACGACGAGGCGCTGGCCGTCCCCGGTCTGCTGGCGGAGATCGAACGGCATGAGGGCACGATCGCCGGAACGGTCATCGCCTGCTTCGACGATGTCGGGCTGGACGCCGCCCGCAGCCTCGCCACCGCCCCCGTCATCGGCATCTGCGAGGCGGCGATGCAGACCGCCAGCCTGCTGGGTGGCCGTTTCAGCGTGGTCACCACGCTCGCCCGCTCGGTCCCGGCGCTGGAACGGTTGGCCCAGCGCTACGGCATGGCCGGCCGCAGCACCATCCGGGCGGCGGGCGTCCCGGTGCTGGCGCTGGAGGATCCGGCATCCGGCGCCGTCGACCGCGTGCGCGCCGAGATCCGCCGCGCCATGGAGCAGGACGGGGCGGAGAGCATCGTGCTCGGCTGCGCCGGCATGGCCGACCTCGCCCGCTCGCTCGGCGAAGAGATGGGTCTGCCGGTGGTGGACGGCGTCACCGCCGCGGTGAAGCTGGCGGAGGGGCTGGCGGCTCTCGGCCTGCGGACCAGCAAGGCCGGCGGATACGCCGCGCCGCTGCCCAAGGCGCGCTGACCTCCTGCCGCGTTCCCTCCCGCCGCGTTCCTATGCGCGCGGCGGTTCCGGGAACTCCAGCGTCGGCACCGCCGGGGGGACGCCATGTGCGGGCAGCGTCCCTCCCGTCAGGTCGGACAGGATCCGCCGGGCGGCGTCGGCGCATCGGCTGCGGAGCTCAGGCACCGCGGTCATCTCCCAGAAGGGCGCCTTTGCGACCGGGCCGAAGGCAAGCAGATGCGGAGCCGGCGTGCCGTCGGCGGCGATCACCGCCCCGCTCTCCGTCACGTCCAGCCCCAGGCGCAGCGGATCCGGCCGGGCGAGCCCGCGGTCCAGCAGCGACCGCACCAGCGGGTGGCGGATGCGGGTATAGTCGCAGTTGGTGCCGGTCGCGTTGATCAGTGCGCCTGCGGTCAGCACCCTCGTCGCTCCGCCGCCGCGTTCGGCGATGCGCAGTTCCAGCCCGCCGCCGGTCAACGCCGCATCGGTCAGGCGCCCCGTCAGGATGTCCAGTTGGCCGCCGGATCGGGCGGTGGCGATGCGGTCGGCCACCTGCGGCGCCATCCGGTGGCGATGCACCTCCCAGAAGGGGCGGGCATGGCGCAGGAAACGCCGCCGCTCCTCCATCGGCAGATGGGCCCAGATGCGGTGATGGTGCGGCCGCAGCGCATCGAAAGCCGAGCGCCAATCGTACCCTGCCGCCGCTGCCCGCCGTGCGTCCGCCTTCAGCGCGATCAGCACGTCCAGAACGGTGCGCGGCATCACGTCCGGGTGCAGGAAGGAGGTGTAGGGCCGGGTCTCTTCATGGCGCAGCGGCAGCAGCCCGCGGCGCGAGACCGCGATGACCGGGCCGCGATGCCCCTGGTCGAGCAGCGACAGCACCGTGTCCACCATGGTCAGGCCGGTGCCGAGGATCGCCACCGCGGCGTCACGGTCGACGCGGCCGATGGCGTCGGCATCCCAGGGGTCGCCGATGAAGCGGTCGGACGCGAAGGCCTCGCCGGCGGTCGGCGAGGCCAGGCAGGGCGGAGAGGGCGGGAAATTGCCGATGCACAGCGCCGCGGCGTCGGCGCTGACGATGCGCCCGTCGCCCAGCCGCACATGCACGACTCGTCGTCCGCCGGCGCCGCTGTCGGTGCGGACGTCCACCGCCTCGCCGCGGATCAGGTTGAGCCGGGCGTGGGCCGGCGCCTCGGCCTGCGCTTCCGCCAGCACGTCCTCGATATAGGTGCCGTACAGCGCCCGCGACACGAAGGCATGGCCGCTCGGTGGCACCGGCTGTTCTGCCGTCGGCCCCTCGGCCCGGCTCCACAGCCAGCGCAGGAAATGGCGCGGGTCGTCGGGATAGGCGCTCATGTTGTAGGCGCGGACGTTCAGCACATGCGCGCCGTTGGGGGTGGAATAGGCGACGCCGGTGCCCGGCCGGTGCCCGTATTCGATCAGGTGGACGACCAGCGGCGCCGGTGCATTGCGCAGCAGGTGGGCTGCCAGCAGGCTGCCGGTGAAGCCGGCGCCGACGATGGCGATCTGGCGTTCCGGTGCGAAGGAACCCGGCGGCGTGTCGCTGGGCGGCGGGACGTGAGGCGTTGCAGGCATCGGTGTCCGTCCTTCCGTCTGTCATTCCGGAAAAGGCCGGCCGTTGGCGCTCGTTCCCCCGGCTCCGGGGGGCTCCCGAAGGCAGCCTCGTCTTGGAGGGAGGTCCGGGAATTCGCGTCGGCCGTGTGTCTGCTCGGTCTGCTTCGTTGTGTTCTGAATATCACAGGGCGCCAACACGCGCCATCGGCCGAATGGCAAATACCCTTACGAAAGTAGAGATAAAAACAGTTCCACACAGGTATAAATCAATCTCCGATAAAGAACAAAAAATAAATGGTATAAAAAGGGCGCCGGTTGCCTCCGTTCGGGGCGGAGGTGGATTGGATTTTCAGCACGCGCTTACCGGCCAAGCCTCTCCGTGATAGGAAGGGAAGCCGTTTCCTTGACCACAGAGCCCCCAGCATGGTGCGCCAGCCCGCCGTTCCGACCTGTTCCACGCTGAAGATGGACGCCTCTTTTCCGGATCCTCGGGCGGCTGCGCGGCGAACTGAACAGTGGAACAGGTCGGGATTTATGTTTCATCCGGTTTCAAATGTTCCATTTGCCGTCAGAAATGCCGGCCTCGCCGCACCGCACCCCGCCGCTTGAACGATCCGTCAGGAGCCTGCCATGTCCGTTCCGTCCACACACCCGACCTCGTCCGCCCGGCTGGAAGCGGCGCTCGGCCGGATCGCCGACCCGGACCGCCAAGGCTCGCTGGTCTTCACCGAGATCTATGCGGAGGACGCGCGTGCCGCCGCCGCCGCCAGCGACCGCCGGGCCGCCGCCGGGCGCCCGCTGGGACCGCTCGACGGCCGGATCGTCTCGGTCAAGGCGCTGTTCGACGTCGCGGGCGACACCACCGCGGCCGGCTCCGCCATCCTGCGTGACCGCCCCGCCGCCCGGTGCGATGCCCGCGCCGTCGCCCGGCTGCGCGCCGCCGGTGCCGTCATCGTCGGCCGCACCCACATGACGGAGTTCGCCTTCTCCGCCGTCGGCCTCAATCCACATCTCGGCAATCCCGGCAACCCGCGCAACCGCTCGCGGGTGCCCGGCGGCTCGTCATCCGGTGCCGTGATCTCGGTGGTCGACGGCATGGCGGAGATCGCGGTCGGCAGCGACACCGGCGGCTCGCTGCGGATCCCGGCGGCGCTGTCCGGCGCGGTCGGCTTCAAGCCGTCGTCGGGCCGCCTGCCGGCCGAGGGTGCCTTCCCGCTGTCATCCACCCTGGACGTCATCGGCCCGATTGCCGCCACCGTCGCCGATGCCGCCCTGCTCGATGCGGTGCTGGCCGACACGGTGTCGGGCGAGGAGAGTCTGACGCCAACGCCTCTGGCCGGGCAGAGCTTCCTGGTGCCGCGCGGCCGGCTGTTCGACGGTGTCGAACCGGCCGTCTCCGACGCCTTTGAAAACGCGCTGGACCGGCTGCGCGCTGCCGGTGCCCACATCGCCGATGGCTCTATCGAGGCGGAACTGGACGCTCTGGCCGACCTCGACCGCATCGGCGTCTTCACCGCCATCGAACTGGCGGCCACCCTGGCCGACCTCGGCATCGCGTCGCTCGACGGCATCGACCCCAAGACGCGCGCCCGCATCGAGGCCGGCGGCAAGACCCCTGCCGCCGACTATGTCCGCATGCAGCGCCGCCGCGCCGGCCTGATCAGCCTGATGGACGAGCGGCTGAGCCGCCAGCCGGTCCTGCTGCTGCCGACGGTTCCGCTGACCGCCCCCGCCATCGCCGACACGGCGGAGGATGCCGCCTTCCACCGGATCAATATGGCTCTGCTGCGCAACACCCGTGTCGCCAACCTGTTCGACCTGCCGGCCATTTCGCTGCCGGTCCCGGCGGCCGGGCTGCCGGTCGGTCTGATGGCGATGGGCCGCCGCGGCAGCGACCGCAGCCTGCTCGGCATCGCCGCCGGGATGGAGGCGGCCTTGGCGTAGTGGACCGTCAACACTGCTCAGGACAGCCCATATTTCCGGATCTTGTCGTGCAGGGTCGTCTTGGCGATCTGCAGCTCTCCGGCGGCGCGGGCGAGGCTGTGGCCGGTGCGGCGGAGGGTGTCGGCGATCAACGCGCGCTCGAAGGCCTCGACCGCGTCGGCCAGCGGCCGGGCGGTTCCGGTCTGGGCGGTGCCGAAGGGCGGAAAGCCCTGCTCGATCCCCAGCACGCAGCGGTCGGCGACATTGTGCAGCTCCCGCACGTTGCCCGGCCAGTCATGGGCCATCAGCCGGCGCATCCGCCCGGTATCGGGCGGCGGCACCGGGCGGCCGTGGCGGGCGGCGGCCTGCAGGATGAACTGCTCGAACAGCAGGGGGATGTCCTCGCGCCGCTCGCGCAGGGGCGGCAAGGGCAGGTCGGCGACGTTGAGCCGGTAATAGAGATCGGCGCGGAACTGCCCGCGGTCGGCCAGGGCGCGCAGATCGACCTTGGTCGCGGCGATCACCCGGCAATCGACATGGACCGGCGTGTTGGAGCCCAGCCGTTCCAGCGTGCGTTCCTGCAGCACGCGCAGGAACTTGATCTGCACCGGCATCGGCATGCTCTCGATCTCGTCGAGGAACAGGGTGCCGCCGTTGGCATGCTCCACCTTGCCGATCCGCCGCTTGCCGGCCCCGGTGAAGGCGCCGGCCTCATGCCCGAAGATCTCGCTGTCGATCAGGCTGTCCGGCAGGCCGCCGCAGTTGATGGCGACGAAGTTGCCGGTTCGGCGCGGGCTGGCGTCATGCAGGCAGCGCGCGGCCAGCTCCTTGCCGGAGCCGGTCTCGCCATGGATCAGCACGTCGGCGGCGGAGTTGGCAAGCCCGGCGATCAGCCGGCGCACCCGCTCCATCTGTGGCGAGCCGCCGACCAGCTTTGCTTCGATGCTGTCGCGGTTCTGCAGCCGGGCGCGCAGGTCGCGGACCTCCAGCGTCAGCCGCCGCTTCTCCAGCGCGCGGCGCACCACCTCGACCAGATAGTCGGGGGAGAAGGGTTTCTCGATGAAATCATGGGCACCCAGCTTCATCGCCTGCACCGCCATCGACACGTCGCCATGGCCGGTCATCAGCACCACCGGCAAATCCGCATCGGCGGCGAGCAAGGCGGACAGCAGCTCCATCCCGTCCATGCCGGGCAGGCGGATATCGGTGACGACGATGCCGGGAAACCCGTCCGCCACCAGCCGACGCGCAGTCTCGGCACTGTCCACCGCCTCCGTGGGGATGTCCTCCAGCTCCAGCGCCTGCTGGCAGCCGAGGCGCACATTGGGATCGTCCTCGACGATCAGGACCTTCAGGGCGGTGTCGGCAGTGTCGGACATGAGAAGTCTCCGGCCTGGACGGCGGACGGGTCGGCAGGAAGGTTGGCGGCAGGAAGATCGATGGTGAAGACCGCTCCGCCATCCACTCCGTTCGCCCCGGTCAGGGTGCCGCCGAAGTCACGCACGATCCCGGCGGAAATGGCAAGCCCCAAGCCGAGCCCGCCGTTTCCCTCCCTGGCTCCCTCCTTGGTGGTGAAGAAGGGCTCGAACAGGCGGGGCAGCACATCGTCGGGCAGCCCGGGGCCGTTGTCGGCCACCCGGATGCGCACCCGGTCCTCCTCCCGCCGCGCCGTCACGGCCAGCCTGCCGCCCCTCTGCCCCTCCAGCGCATCCAGCCCGTTGGCGATCAGATTGACCAGCACCTGTTCCAGCCGGTTGGGATCGCACAGGACCGCGACATCATCCGGCACATCGACCTGCACGGCCACGCCGGACCGCCGCAGCCGCTGGTCCAGCAGGAACAGCGCGGTGTCGACCGGCCGGCGCACCGCGACCGGGCGGGGGGCTCCCGAAGATTTGCGGGCGAACGACTTCAGCTGGCTGGTCAGCGCCCCCATGCCGTCCACCAGCTGGGCGATACGCTCCAGATTGCCTTGCGCCGCCTCCAGCTTGCCGCGCTGGAGGAACTTGATCGTGTTGCCGGACAGGGTGCGCAGCGCCGCCAGCGGCTGGTTCAGCTCATGCGCCAACCCGGCGGAGAGCTGGCCGATCACCGCCAGCTTGCCGGCATGGATCAGCTCGTCCTGGGCGGCGCGCAGGGTGCGTGTGCGCTCCTCGACCTTGCGTTCCAGATCGCGCAGATGACCGCGGCGCTGCACCCACAGCAGAAGCAGGATGCCGAGGAAGGCGCTGCCGACCGCGGCGAGCGCCGCCTGGGTCCAGGCCATGCCGGTGATCTGGGCAGCCGGCGACAGCACCGTCATCGTCCATCCGGTGCCATGCAGCGGTGCGGTCTGCGCCAGGAAACTGCCGGATACCGGGAAGACCGCCGCTTCCGCCTCCCCGTCCGCCGGGCGGGCAAGCCGGACCAGCTCCGCATTGGCAGCGATCCGGTAGAGTGGCGCCAAGCCCAGCGGCGGCAGCGGACGGGCGTTGTATTGCAGGGTCCGCTCGAAATGCCGGCGCGCCGGCTCGTCCATCGGTCGCAGCGTGGTGAATTTCCAGGACGGGACCGAGGCGAGGATGACCACGCCATTCTCGTCGCTCACCAGGACCGGCGCTTCCACCGTCGACCAGGATTGCTCCAGCTGCTCCAGGCTGACCTTCACCACCGCGACGCCGACGATGACGCCGTCCTCAGCCAGTGGCGAGGACAGGTAATAGCCGGCCTCCCCGCGCGTGGTGCCGACGCCGAAGAAGCGCCCCTGCCGGCCTTCGGCGGCATCGACGAAATAGGGACGGTAGGACAGATCCTCGCCGATGAAGCTGTCGGGACGGTTCCAGTTGCTGGATGCCACCACCCGGCCTTGCCGCGTCAGCACATAGATCGTCAGGGTGCCGGCCCGCTCGTTCAGCCGCTCAAGATAGCGATTCAGCCCCCAGGCCAGCGGCGCCCGTCCGGCCACGAGATCCAGCACGTCGCGCTCCAGCCCGAGCGTGGCCGGGAAATAGGCGTATTTGTCGATCTCGCGTTCCAGGCTCCCGGCGTAGAGGTCGAGCCGATGGCGCCCGGTTTCCTGCAAGGCGGTCAGCCCCATCCCCTCGCTGATCCGGAAACCGGCCAGCCCGGCGAGCAGTGCCAGCCCGGCCAGGGCCGGCAGCAGAAGACCGATGGTGCGGAGGCGGCGGGCGATCGGCATGAAAAAGGCGGGCAGGGAGGAGGATTGCCGGATCATAGCAGGATCCCTCCTCCGATTGCCCGCCCGTCGTCGCGGCCGGTCCGTCGGGCCGCCCGTCCGCTACTCCGCCGCGGCGGGAGCGGGCAGGGCGGCGCCGGCCTCCTCCTCGTCCTCTTCCGTGCCGATGGCGTTCTCCCACTTGGCGACCACCGTGGTGGCGATGCCGTTGCCCAGAACGTTGGTGGCGGTGCGGCCCATGTCGAGGAAATGGTCGATGCCCATGATCAGCAGCACGCCGGCCTCCGGCAGATGGAACATCGGCAGCACGGCGGCAACCACCACCAGCGAGGAGCGCGGAACGCCGGCGATGCCCTTGCTCGACACCATCAGCACCAGCAGCATGACGATCTGCTGTTCCAGCGTCAGCGGGATGCCATAGGCCTGGGCGATGAACAGCGACGCGAAGGCCGTGTAGATCATCGAGCCGTCGAGGTTGAAGGAATAGCCGAGCGGCAGCACGAAGCCGATCACCCGCTCGCGCACGCCCAGGGTCTTCAACTCCTCCATCACCCGCGGATAGGCGGATTCACTGGACGCGGTGGAGAAGCCAAGCAGCATCGGCTGGCGCATCGCCTTGACCACGCGGAACACGTCGCCCTTCAGCACGACGAAGCCGGCGAAGACCAGCACCGCCCACAGCACCGCCAGCGCCACGTAGAAGCTGCCCATGAACTTGCCGTAGACCAGCAGCACGCCCAGCCCCTGGGTGGTCACCACGTTGGCGACGGCGGCGAAGACGCCGATTGGGGCGAAGCGCATCACATAGTCGGTGACCTTCAACATCACCGGCACGACCTCCTCGATCGAGCGGGCGAGCAGGCCGGCCTTGGTGTCGCGCAGCTGGCCGATCGCCAAACCGACGAAGATCGAGAAGATCAGGATCTGCAGGATCTCGTTGTTCGCCATCGCCTCGAAGAAGTTGCGCGGGAAGACGTGGGTCAGGAAATCCTTCAGGTTCAGGGCCGAGGTCTTCAGCCCGGCGCTGGCACCCGCGTCGGGCAGCGGCACGCCGACATTGGCGCCCGGCTGCAGCAGGTTGGCGAAGATCAGCCCGATGAACAGCGACGCGAAGGAGGCCATCAGGAACCAGCCGACCGCCTTGCCGCCGATGCGGCCGACGGTGCGGGCGTCGCCCATGCCGGCCATGCCGGCGACCAGGGTCGAGAAGATCAAAGGCGCGATGATCATCTTGATCAGGCGCAGGAAGATGTCCGTCACCATCGCGAAATAGCCGGCGATGTCCTTGGCGGCGGCCGGATCGAACAGGCTGTTGCAGGCATAGCCGGTGACGATGCCCAGCAGCATGGCGACGATGATCAGCGTCGTCTGTTTGTTCATGGTTCTACTACCTTCACCTGTCCCGCCCGCCTCATGCGCCGGCCGGGTTGCGGTCGATGGAGAACCGGCTCCGTTCCGGCCCTTGCGGGCCATGACCGGGGCCGGGCGGCGGAACGGTCAGCCGGCAAGGGTCGGCAGCCGCGGGCGGGTCAGCACCTCCGGCCGCAGCACCTCGGCCAGGGCGGCGGCGGTCATCAGGCCGCGCGCCTCCACCAGTTCGGCCACGCCCTTGCCGGTGCGATGGGCCTCGGCGGCCACCTCGCTGGCGTTGGCATAGCCGATGAAGGGATTGAGCGCGGTGACGATGCCGATGGAGTTGCGCACGCCGGCTTCCAGATGCTCCCGGTTGGCGGTGATGCCGTCGACGCAGAGGTCGGCCAGCACGACGCAGCCCTGGCGCAGGTGGGTGATGCTCTTGAACAGGCTGTGCGCGATCACCGGTTCGAAGGCGTTCAACTGGAGCTGCCCGGCCTCGGCGGCGAAGGTGACGGTCATGTCGTTGCCGATCACCTCGAAGGCGATCTGGTTGACCACCTCCGGGATCACCGGGTTGACCTTGCCCGGCATGATCGACGAGCCGGCCTGGCGCGCCGGCAGGTTGATCTCGCCGAAGCCGGTGCGCGGGCCGCTGGACAGCAGGCGCAGATCGTTGCAGGTCTTGGACAGCTTCACCGCCACCCGCTTCAGCACGCCCGACAACTGGACGAAGCTGCCGCAATCCTGCGTCGCCTCCACGAGGTTGGGGGCGGTGACGACCGGCACGCCGCTGACCTCGGCCAGACGGCGGCAGACCAGCGAGGCATAGTCGGGATGGGCGTTGATGCCGGTGCCGATGGCGGTTGCGCCCAGATTGATCTCGCGGATCAGCAGGGCGGCCTCCTTCAGCCGCTCCTCATCCTCCGCCAGCATGACGGCGTAGGTGGAGAATTCCTGGCCCAGCGTCATCGGCACGGCATCCTGCAACTGGGTGCGGCCCATCTTCAGGATGCCGCCGAACTCGTCGGCCTTGCGCTGGAAGGCGGCGCGCAGATGGCCCATCGCCTGCACCAGCCGGAAGATGCCGGTGTAGGTCGCCAGCTTCAGCGCCGTCGGATAGACGTCGTTGGTCGACTGGCTCATGTTGACATGTTCGTTCGGATGCAGGTGCGCATAGGCGCCGCGCCCATGTCCCAGGATCTCGAGCGCCCGGTTGGCGATCACCTCGTTCGCATTCATGTTGGTCGAGGTGCCGGCCCCGCCCTGGATCACGTCGACGACGAACTGGTCGTGCAGGTTGCCGGCGCGGATCTCGCGGCAGGCGGCCACGATGGCGTCGGCGTGCCCGGCACCCAGAAGGCCGAGCTCATGGTTGGCGCGCGCCGCGGCCATCTTGATTTCGGCCAGCGCCCGAACCAGATCGGGGTAATGGGAGATCGGCGTGCCGGTGATCGGGAAATTCTCGACAGCGCGCAGGGTGTGGACCCCGTAATAGGCGGTGGCCGGAACCTCGCGGTCGCCCAGCAGGTCGTGTTCGGTGCGCGTTGCTGCACGCATTGGACGTTTCGCTCCCCTTTTGAGTCTGCCCCGTCTGCGCGGGACGCGTCCAATGGAGAGCAACGGCCATGCCAGCTTCGGTCGGCATTGCGCCGACAATCAAATAGCTGATCCGATTACGTTTTATCGTTGGTCAGAGCCGCGGGCGTTCGGATTTCCGAACGCATTCCCAGTGGAGCGTTCGGAAATCCGGATGGACTCCCGCGGGGATCAGAGCTCCAGGAATGGGCGGAAGCCGCCATAGATCATGCGCTTGCCGTCGAACGGCATCTGCGTCATGTCTTTTGGCATGCGAGGATCGGCCATGACCTTCGCGTTGATCGCGTCGCGGTCTTCGCGCGACCTGTAGAGGATCCAGGAAAACACGACGGTCTCCTCCTCCGTGGCCTGCACCGCACGTGGGAAGGAAGTCAACTCCCCATAGGGCACATCGTCGCCGACGCACTCGACGAAGGCGAGCGCGCCATGCTCCATCCAGATCGCTCCCGCCTCGCGCGCCATCTCCTTGTAAGCGTCGAGTTTCTGCTTCGGGACTGCCAGGATGAACCCATCAACATAGGACATGTTCGTTTCCTCTCTTTGCCAGATGTCAGCGGTGGCGATAGGTCAGGATGACCGCACCGGTATCGAGCGGCCTCACCTCGACCAGCGACAGATCGAGGCGAGGAAGCCCGCCATCGAACAGCCGCTTGCCGATACCGAGCAGTCCAGGCGGCACCATCAGCCGGTATTCGTCAACCAGATCGAGCGCGATGACGCTGTTGGCAATCCCGGCTCCGCCGAACAGATAGAGATCGCCCGCGATTCTGTCCTTCAGTCCGGTGACAGTCGCTGCCGAACGGAGAAATTTCCATGCCATGAGCATGTCCGCAATGAATCTGAGGGCCAACATCCCCGGATGTATTGCGGACATGGATCGGATGTTTTTTATTCCCGCACCACATAGGTAAAGTAACGGATCACCCCGTTGGCGTCGGTCTCGCGGTACAGTCCCTGGATCTCATTGTCGAAGCCGGGGAAGCGGTTGGCGCTGTCCTGGAATACTTTCAGATAATCGATCATCGGCTTGGCCCGCGCGTCCAGCCTTTCGCCGGGGACGATGGTGGCGATGCCCGGCGGGTAGACCACCCACAGCGTGGTGGCGATCCGGCCAGAAATCTCGTCGATCGGGATGTAATCGACGTTGTTGCGCACCAGATGACGCGTCGCCTCGCGCGGAGGCATAGCCATGGTCGGCAGATGGTCCGGCCGGAAGATGGCGCGCTGCAAGGCACTGGTATTCTTCTCGCGGTAGAAGGCATGCATCTCCGCGCACAGATCGCGCAGGCGCCGGCCCAGGTAATGGCCGCGCCGCTTGGCGACGAATTCGGGAATGACCTCCTCCAGCGCGGCGTTGTCGTCGTGCAGCCGCTTGAAGGCGACCAGGCCGCTCAGCAAGGTGCCGGCCTTGCTCGATTCCACGCCCGGCGTCAGCAGGAACAGCAGTGAATTCAGGTCGTTCTTTTCCGGGACGATCCGGTTTTCGCGCAGATACTGCGCCACCACCGGAGCCGGGATGCCGTGGCTGCCATAGGCGCCGCTGTGACGGTCGAATCCCGGGGTCAGCAGCGTCAGCTTGTTGGGATCGGTCATGGCATAGCCCGGCTCCACATGCTGGAAGCCGTGCCAGTCGGCGCCAGGGGCGAATTCCCAATGGCGGACATCGGTCGCCAACTCGTCGGTCGGCACCTCCTCCCATGCGGTCTCCGCACCGTTGCGGATGACGCGGTCGGGGACGAAGGGGTCGAAGAACCAGCGCTTGGCCGGGTCGGTTTCGCGTTCTTCGAACTCGCGGCGGATGGCCCGGATCTTCTTGCGCAGCTCGATGCCGAGCCGGATGGTGTCATCCCACAGCACCTCGCCCGACCGCCCCTTCATCATCTGCGCGCCGACGTCCAGCGAGGCGAACAGCGGATAGAAGGGCGAGGTCGAGGCATGCAGCAGGAAGGTCTCGTTGAAGCGGCGATGCTCGACCCGGCGGCGCTGGCCCTTGATGTGGTTGTCCTTCACATGAATCTGCGAAGCCTGGGAGAAGCTGGCCAGCTGCTTGTGGGTCGACTGGGTGGCGATGATGCCGGGATGGCCGTCGTGCAGCCCCTCCAGCCCCATGGCGAAATGGCCCTTGAACAGCGGATGGAACTTCAGGAAGCCGGCCCAGGCCTCGTCGAACAGGATATAATCGCAGAGCTTGCCGATCCGCTCCAGCATCATCTGTGCGTTGTAGATGGTGCCGTCATAGCTGCATTGCTGGATCACCGCCGCGCGGAAGGGGCGTTCGCGCTTCCAGGCATCAGGATCCTTGACCAGCGGGTTGCGGCGGATGCGCTCGCGGATCACCTCCTCGTCCAGCGCCTGCGGGTCGATGGGGCCGATCAGCCCGTGGGCGTTGCGCTCCGTCTCCAGGAAGATCGGGATGCCGCCGCCAAGGAACAGGCTGCCATGGTGGGCCGCCTTGTGGTTGTTGCGGTCGAACAGGACGAGGTCGTCCTCCGCCACCAGCGCCGACAGCACGATCTTGTTGGATGCGGACGTGCCGTTCAGTACGAAATAGGTGCGCTCCGCTCCGAAGATGCGGGCCGCCTCCTTCTGCGCCTGCAGCGCCGGTCCCTCATGGACCAACAGGTCGCCCATCTCCAAGACCGAATTGTCGATGTCGTCGCGGAACACGGCCTCGCCCAGATGCTCGACGAAGATGCGGCCGATCGGGCTGCGGCTGTAGAAGATGCCGCCATTGTGGCCGGGACAGGTCCAAAGCTGGTTGCCTTCCTCGGCATAATCGACCAGCGCGCCGAAGAAGGGGGTCTTCAACGTATCGGCATATTGCTTCAACCGGCTGACCAGGTTCTTGGCGATGAACTCCGGCGTCTCCTCCGCCAGGAAGATGTAACCGTCGACCTGGTTGAGAACATCCACCGGGATGTTCTCCAGCCGCTGGCGGCGGACCAGCAGGATGATCGGCATCTCCAGCCCGCGCTGGCGGGCGAAGGCGATCAGCGAGGCCTGCTTGCCGTCGGCACCGCGCTTGCCCCAATCGACGATCATGCAGCCGATGGCGGCGTCGGTGCGGATCGCCAGTTCGGCATCCTCGACCCGGCGAGCACGCACGACTTCGAAGCCCATCCGCTCGACTTCAGAAAGGATCTGCTGAAGCCGCATACCCTCCAGTTCGTCCACCTCGAAGGCGGGGGCGCAGACCAGGAAGTTGAAGCGGCGGAAAAAATCCATGCGATGGGTCTCCGGTAGAGGCGGAAAGAGGTTCAAAGGGAAAGATGGAAGCCCGGCGGTGGGCAAGGGTGACTATTCTGCCAGCGGCTGGGCGGCGCGGTGGTCGTGCGGCGGCTCGCGGTCGGCCGCCCCCAGGGCACGCTGGAGGAAGACGCTGTCGGTCCAACGGCCGAACTTGAACCCGACACTGCGCAGCACTCCGGCTTGCACGAAGCCGAAGGATTCATGCAGGCGAAGCGATGGCCCGTTGGCGCTGTCGACCACCGCGATCATTTGGCGGCAGCCGGCGGTGGTGCAGGCATCGATCAGCGCCGGCAGCAGAAGTCGGCCGATACCGTGGCCGAGATGGTCTTTGTGGACGTAGATCGAATGTTCGGCGGTGTAGCGATATGCCGGCCTCTTGCGGAAGGGGCCGGCAAAGGCGTAGCCGACCACCTGCCCCCCGAGATCGGCGACCAGATGCGGCAATCGCCGCTTCAGCATCGCCTTGCGGCGGCGTTTCAACTCTTCTGGATGGGGAGGCTCGATGTCGAATGGGCCAAGTCCCCGTTGGATATGGTGGCTGTAGATGTCCAGCATCGCCGGCACGTCTTCCTCCACCGAGGAGCGGATGCGCACCGACGATCTGCAGGGCGAGAAGGGGAGGACATCACTGGCCGGGACCGAGGGCGGGTTGGCGTTCGATACGGACATGTCGTACACGGGAACTTCCCTTGTTGCAGCGTCGGCACGACCCCGCGCCCGCGCGCAACGCTACAGCAGCTCCATGACAGACGTATGACGTCTATCCGCGCCGTCGGCTACTCGCCCAGCCGGGCCGTCCAATCCTCCACCCTGCCGCTTTCGACACGTCGCCTGGCCAACTCCCGCCAGCCCATGGCCAGCGGTTCCAGCACCGATATCCCGATCAGCGTGCGGATATCGTGTGTATCCTGATAGAAGGCGCGCAGGATGCGGGCCAGCGTCCAGTCGGGCAGGGGACGGTCGAGAAGCGTGATGTTGTCGCCCATGGCCACCATGCCCGGTTCGAGCACCCGGTAATACCAGCCGGTTCGGCCGGTGGCCTGGACCCGCCTAGCCATGTCCTTCATGCCGAATCGGTGGTTCAGCTTCCAACAAGGCTGCCGGGCCTGGCTGACCTGAAGCGTCGCCGTCCCGATCCGGAAGACGTCGCCGACGCAGACCGACTCCTCGGTCAGTCCCAGCGTCGCCAGATTCTCGCCGAAGGCTCCCGGTGCATCCAGAAGTTCGGTCGATGCAGTTGGGAAGGGCAGGTCGCTGCGCCATGCCGCGTAATGGTCGAAGGGATAGTGGTGAACCGCCTTGTCCGGCCCTCCGTGATTGCGCCGGTCGCCCTGCTCGTCACCCGTCAGGCCGGCTGGTCCGACCGATACCGGGCGTCCCACCGGCTGCTTGTCTATGGCGCTGGCCGTGTCCGGAAGCCTGAAAGGCACAGCCTTGCCGATGAGTACCGCTTCAAGTGTGGTGGAGTTGGTCATGACTGCATGCCCCTCGATTGGTGACGCATTGCCGGAGATCGAAATGGTAGGCATAGGTCAAATCCGGTCGGGATCATCGCAGGCGCATCCGGTTGTCATTGCCGGAGATCTTTATCATAATAGTTCAGCATGTGCTTGATTATCAGGTTCCAGCAGTCTTCCGCGGTGGTCCCGACCGCCAGACATCCATCCGAAGGCCGCGTCCTTCTAGGGTCCGGACCCATAAAGAGCCTTTCCGTCAGGGAGCCGTTGTGATTCAACGCCCTGGAAAGGGGCTTTGCGATGAGCGACGGTCAGTTCTGGTTGACGGTGGAGCAGTTTGGGCGGCTTGAGCCGCACCTTCCGCCCGACACCCGAGGCAAGCCGCGCGTGGACGATCGCCATGTGATCAGCGGAATCGTCCATGTGCTGAGTCGGGCGGGCGCTGGGCGGATGCTCCACCGGTCTACGGCCCCCGCAAGACGCTCTACAACCGCTTCGTCCGCTGGGCGGCCAAGGGCGTGTGGGAGGACATCTTTCATGCGTTGGCAGCGGCAGGTGGCCCACCGGCCCAGGTGATGATCGACTCCACGGCCGTGCGCGCCCATCGTTCGGCGAGTGGCGGCAAAGGGGGGAGCGCGCCCAGGCTATCGGACGGTCCCGTGGCGGACGAACCACCAAAATCCACGCCCTGAGCGATCCACGCGGTCGGCCGCTCGCCTTCCTGCTGACCGGCAGTCAGGTGGCCGACTGCACCGCCGCCGACCGTCTGCTCGACCGGATGCCGGCCACCGATCTCCTGCACGGCGACAAGGGCTACGACAGTGCCGCTGTCCGCCGGAAGATCGAAGAGGCCGGGGTCGCGCCCAACATTCCGCCACGTGCCTACAAGCGCTGGAAAAACTGCTTCTCTCCGTATCTCTACCGGAACCGTAATGTCATCGAGCGTATGTTCGGACGCCTCAAGGACTTCCGGCGCATCGCCACCCGATATGACCGGTCCGCCACCAACTTCATGGCAGCCGTCCAAATCGCCGCTACTGTATCCTACTGGTTATGAGTCCCAGCCTTAGCACATTGCGCGTGTATGATGACCGCATTACTTATCGATCCATTGACCAGTGTTTCCACCGGATAGAAGTATCAGTGGTTTGGTGCTGAGTTAGGAAGCGCGCTATGCAGGAATATTGTTGCAACCGGGTAGAAGTGTCAGTGGATTGCGCAAAATAGGAATGTCAGAGAGGTAGCTTCGGCTTGGCCGTGTAGTTTGGCTGTCGGGCTTCTTCGGCATATCTGGCATGGATGCGTTGGGGTTCGGCTCGGCGGCGCGGTCAAGCCCCGGAGCCGCTTTGCGGTGCGCCGCAGGCGCAGGGCTTGACGGCAACGCCGATCGCCGAGCCATCATCCTGCTGCCAGACATGCCGGCCGCACCGGGGCTTTGCGGATAGGAGGCAAGTGCCTGCGGTCAATCAGCCGCGCAGGCGCCATCGGGAAGCCCGCTGTCCCGCTTGCGCCGGCCTGTTTTGCGGTAGCCGTTCTTCTCGCTGTTGGTCTTCACCCGCGGTGGCGGCCGGCTCTCCTGCATCTCTTTCACCTGGGCCAGCACCGCACTCAGCCGCTTGTTCTCCACGACGTCGCCCTGGGTGACCCGCTGGTCCTTGTCGAAGGCCCGATAAGGCAGCGCCACCCCTTTCCATCGCACCTCCAGACGGCCGTCGGCGAAGGCGTAGGTGTCGACATACTGGCCAACCAGTCCCCGCGTCAGCTCCGTCTCCTCCAGCATGATAAGCTTGCGTTCGTAGGACAGCGTCAACTGCTGCCCGACATGGCGCTGTTCGCGCCAGCACAGCACCTGGCGCAACCGATCCGGCGCGATGTTCAACGGCCGGTGCAGATCGTCCGGCCGGGCAGGGGGCAGGGCAAAGCGGGCGTTGAAGCGCTCGATGAAGCCGGGCAGGAAAGCATTGCCCGCTTCGATGCCGGTGATGCCGGCCAGCCGCAATTCCTTCACTAGCCGGTCCTGCAACGTCCGGTTCACCCGTTCGACCCGCCCTTTGGCCTGACTGGAGTTGGCGCACAGGATCTCGATGTTCAATTCCGCCAAGGCCCGGCCGAACTGCGTCATGCCCTGGCCGCCCTTCGCCTCGCGCTGCGAAACCCGGAACACCGAGTATTTGTCCGAGTAGAAGGACAGCGGCCGGCCATGGGCATTCAGATAGCCCTCCAACGCCTCGAAGTAGGAAAAGGCGCTCTCCGAGACGGCGAAGCGAAGCTGCATCAGCCGGCCCGTCGCATCGTCGATGAACACCAGAAGCGTGCAGGGATCGCCGCGATCCTCGAACCAGCGGTGCTCGCTGCCGTCGATCTGGATCAACTCGCCGAACCGCTCGCGGCGCAGCCGGGGAGGGTGGAACTGCCGGCGCTGCCGGCGCGACAGCCAAAGGCCAGCGTCCGCCATCCACTGGCGCAACGTCTCGCGCGACACCGTCAGCCCATGCGTGTCCCGCAGCATCTCCGCCGCAAGGGTCGGGCCGAAATCGCCGTACCGGCTGCGAACCAGCTCCAACGCCTGCTCCCGCACCTCATCGCCAAGCCGCCGGTTCGACGGACGGCCGCGCCCCCGGTGAACCAAAGCGCCGCCGCCACCAGCCTTGTAGCGCGCCAGAAGTCGCCACACCTGACGCTCGCTCAAAGCCAGAACCGACGCCGCCGATCCGATCCCACGGCGACCGCTCAGCACCTCGCCGAGAACCTCGACCCGTTGCAAGTCCTGTTCGCTCATCGTGATCCAGCCCATCGCCAGCCTCCCAGCCGTCGAAAACCTGACGGAAGACTGACACTTCTATGTTGCGAGGGACTGACATTCTAACTTTGCGCTTACAAATATAAAACGCATAACTATAATTATGGAAATTATAAGTTTTTTCCATATAACACTGATTCAATTCAGTTATGCGATAACCTGTGCCTCCATTGCGTCTTTAGCCTCTTGCCGAATTTCGATAGGAAGCCTATTAAATAGGAATGCTAAAGGATAAGTCTCTTCACAGTCCTCCCAACTTCGGCCTTCACTTGTTCCGCGCCTCCCATCTCTGGCGGCGAGCAGCGAACAAGGTATTGGCAGATAGCGGATTTTCCACTTCGGCTATAGCGCCGCTGATGCTGTTGGCCGAACTCGGCGACGGGATGCGACAGCGGGAACTCGCGGACGAGATGGCGGTCGAAGGGCCCTCACTCGTGCGGTTGCTCGACGGTTTGGAAGTCGCAGGCCTGCTGGAACGACGAGAAGATTCTAGCGACCGTCGGGCGAAGACTCTGCACATGACCGACGCCGGCCGCAACCTATTGGTGCAGGTGAATGAAGCGCTGAACGATATTCGGCAGCGGCTGATCGCTGATGCGACGGAATCCGACGTGGAAGCCTGCTATCGCGTCCTCGCGATGATTGAGGCGAATGCCAAGCGCGAACAGACCTAACCGCGATACGGCCCGGATAACGCTGAGCGTGGACGTGCGGCGCCACCGTTCGGACCGATGCGGTGACTGAGGAACCAAGACTGTGACACTCCTGCCTTCCTTCCGGGCGGTCGCCCGGGTCGCCATGACTCTGCTGATAACCGCGGTGGCGGTAGGCGGCGGCCTGTGGCTGTGGGACTATTACATGAATGAGCCTTGGACCCGCGACGGCCGGGTGCGGGCCGATATCGTCCAAGTATCGCCCGACGTTTCCGGGCTGGTGACCGATGTCCGCATCGCCGACAACCAATCGGTCCGGAAAGGCGACCTGCTGTTCGTCGTCGATCCCGGGCGCTACCGGCTGGCGGTGAAGCAGGCCGAGGCCAATCTGGACAGCACCAAGGCCGAGCAGTCCTATCGCGACGCCGAGGCGCATCGGTACGAACAACTCGGCAACAACGTCGTTTCCACCGCCCAGCGGCAGGAGGTGATGTCGGCGCTGGCCAAGGCGATGGCCGCCACCCGACAGGCCGAAGCGGCTCTTGACCTCGCCCGTTTCAATCTGGAGCGGACGGAGGTGAAGGCGACCGTCGACGGCTATGTCACCAACCTGCAACTGAAGGCCGGCAACTATGTCGCCGCCGGTCAGGCGGTGGTGGCGCTGATCGACCGTCATTCCTTCTATGTCATGGGCTATTTCGAGGAGACGAAGCTGCCGCGCATCCACGTCGGCGCTCCCGTCTCGGTGCGGATCATGGGCTCGGCTGCCGAACTGCGCGGCCATGTCGACAGCATCACCCGCGCCATCGTCGACCGCGACCGGGCGGAGGGAACCGGGCTGGTCGCCAACGTCAATCCCACCTTCAACTGGGTGCGCCTCGCCCAGCGCATTCCTGTCCGCATCGCGCTGGACGACGTGCCGGACCCGTTCCAACTCGTCGCCGGCCGCACGGCCACCGTCACTGTGGTGGGTGCACCCGACCGGTCGCCCAAGGTGGCCGCGCTGCCGGGCCGGCCGGACGCGCGGTGAGTGTGTTTTCAAATGCCGAAAGCTCCCACATTCGATGAACTGCTCTTCTCGCTGAAGTCCTTCGCAGCCTCCATGCTGGCGCTCTACATTGCGTTCGGCATGGGATTGCCGCGGCCTTTCTGGGCTATGCTGACGGCCTATGTCGTGTCGAGCCCGCTGTCGGGGACGGTGCGGTCGAAAGCGGTCTTCCGCGTCGTAGGCACGGTGATCGGCTGCATCGTCTCCCTTGTATTGACGGTCGAACTGATCAACGCGCCCGAACTTCTGACTTTGGCGGTGGCTCTTTGGGTTGGAGGCTGCCTGTTCGTCTCGCTGCTGGACCGAACACCGCGCAGCTACACCTTCATGCTCGCCGGCTACACCGCTAGCCTCATCGTCTTCCCCGGTGTTGCAAATCCGGAGGCGATCTTCGACACCGGACTGGCGCGGGTGGAGGAAATCATCCTGGGCATCGTCTGCGCCACGGTGGTGCACAGCGTCGTACTGCCGCGTGGGCTGGGGCCGGTTCTGCTCGCCCGCCTGGATACGGCGCTGCGCGATGCGGAGCGCTGGACCCTGGACGCGCTGGACGGGGCAGGCGCCGATGCCCGTTTGCGCGACCGCCACAAGATGGCGACGGACCTGACCGAATTGCGGGTGATGACCACCCACCTGCCCTACGACACTTCCGATCTGCGCTGGATGACGCGACCGATGCGGGCCTTACAGGATCGCATGGTCTATCTCCTGCCGGTGCTGACCGCGGTGCAGGACCGGTTGAACGCGCTGCGCCGGCCCGACGGTACGATATCGTCCGACCCTGGCTCCGACGGACCCGTGCCCGACGGCCTGGCGACGGCGTTGGATGAGGTGCGGAACTGGATCGCCGTCGGAGCCGCAGCCAAGTCCGCCGAGGCTGGGCGGCTGATCGACCGGCTCGACCGGTTGGCGGCGGACGAGGGGCCGGACTTGGCCGACGGTTGGAGGGTTGCGACCCGCTTCAGCCTGATCCATCGCCTGCGTGCACTGGTTGAAATTCATCGCGACTGCCGGGAGCTTCGGGCGCATGTCGCATCGGGAAACCGTTCCCTGCCCGACCATCTCGATCCGCTGGCGCGCAAGCGATCCCGCGGCGTGTTCCATGTCGATCGCGGCATGGCATTGTGGTCGGCGGCGGCGGCGGTGCTGGGGATCACGATTGTCGGCGGTTTTTGGATCCTGACCGGCTGGTCGTCCGGCTCGGCAGCGGCGATGATGGTGGCGGTCTTCACCTGCTTCTTTGCCTCCTTTGACGATCCAGTCCCGGGCATACGGCTGTTCCTGGTCTATACGTTGGCCTCCCTGCCGCTGTCGGCCTTCTATCTGCTGGTGGTGCTGCCCTCTTTTGACAGCTTTCCGATGCTGGTGCTGTGTTTGGCGCCGACACTGTTGACGCTGGGCGTGTTTGTGGCCCGCCCGGTGGTTATGGGCAAGGCGATGGCGCTGATCTTTGGGGTTGGCGGCTCGCTCAGCCTGCTCGACACCGGCAATGGCGATTTCGCCTCCTTCTTGAACAGCAGCACCGGGCAGATCGTCGGCATCGTCACCGCGATGCTGGTCACCCGGATGTGCCGGTCGGTCGGCGCGGTCTGGAGTGCCCGGCGCCTGCTGCATGCGGGGTGGGGCGAGATCGCCGATCTTGCGGCGGTGAGTGCAAAGGATCGCAGTGTGCCGTCGGCCGATGGCTTCGAAAGCCGGATGCTGGATCGTGTCGGCCTGCTGTCCGTCCGGTTGGCGCAGGCGACCGGGTCGGTGGATGTCGACGCCATCGACGCGGTGCGGGACCTGCGTGTTGGGCTGAACGTGGTGGAACTGCAACGGGTCCGCCCGACCCTTGGCCAGGAGGCCGGGCCGGCGCTGGAGCGGACACTGCGGGGCGTCGCCGGACATTTCCGCGCCTTGTCGGCCAAGCGGCCCGATCCTGCACCCGCGGAGCTTCTGGAGAGCATGGACGATCTGCTTTCGGCCATCGGCGCCGCCCTACCCTGCCCTGAGCGCGACCGCGCGGCGGTGGCGCTGGCATCGCTGCGGCGCAGCCTGTTCCCGGATGCCCTCCTCGGAGAACTGCGGCCTCCGGACAAAATGGTTTCACTTCAAAGAGTGCGTGCATGATGGGTGACATCGACATCTATGGCCTGTTCCTTCCGCCGCTATTGATCATGGCCGTGCTGGCCTGGGCGCTGTCGGCGCTGTTGCGGCGGGGCTTGCGGGCAACTGGAGCCTATGGCTTGATCTGGCACCCGCCGCTGTTCGACTTCGCGCTCTATGTCCTGGTGTTGAGCGGACTTGCCGCGCTCTGGTCGCAGATGAGCTGATCCAAAGGGGCATCGTGGCGGGCCGCTTATGGCCACGGCCAGAAATCCTCCACCTGGACTGTGGCCCGGCATGCTAGGCTCCGCACCATGACCGCCCCCCTGTCGCAGCCCTTTTCCATCCCCGGCATGCTGACCGATGCCGACGCCGAGAGCGCCTGGATCGAGGTGATCCGGAAGATGGACGAGACCTACGCCAATCTCGTGGCGCAGCAGGTCGAGCTTGAGCGCAAGAACGCGGAGCTCGAGGAGGCGCAGGCCTTCATTGCCAGCGTGTTGGGGTCGATGACCGACGTGTTGATCGCCTGCGACCGCGATGGCAGGATCGAGCAGACCAACCCGGCGGCCGAACGCGCGCTCGCCTGCACGGGGCGGGATCTTACCGGCCGGCCGCTGCGTGATTTTCTCGATCAGGCCTCGCACGCCGCCTTCGCCCGGCTGTGCAGCGCCGCCCTTCGCCGCGAGGGCGGGAGCGACGTGGAGTTGTCGCTGCGTGGGCCTACCGGTCCCTTCCCCGTCGCGGTGAACAGCACGGTACGCTACGACCAGCGCGGCCATGCCATCGGGCTGGTGCTGGTCGGTCGGCCGATCGGCGAATTGCGGCGTGCCTACCGCGATCTCGCGGCCGCGCATGAAGGGCTGAAGCAGACCCAGCAGCAGCTGGTCCATTCGGAGAAGATGGCTTCGCTCGGCCGGCTGGTCGCCGGGGTGGCGCATGAGTTGAACAACCCGATCTCCTTCGTTTACGGTAACGCCCACGCCATGCGCCGGTACGTCGACCGGATGACCGCCTATCTCGACCGGGTCCATGATGGGGCCGGCGCGGCAGATCTGGCGGCTACCCGCAAGGAGCTGCGCATCGACCGCGCCCGGACCGACGTGACGGCGACGCTGGACGGCATGCTGGAGGGAACCGAGCGGGTGCGCGATATCGTGGCGGAACTACGCCGCTTTTCATCGGAACAAAAACACGCCTCGGAACGCTTCGACATGACGGCGCTTCTGCGTTCTGCCGTGACCTGGGTCGCGAGGGCGCAGATGCCGGATCTGACCGTGGTCTTCGATCTGCCTGAGGCGCTGGAGATTGCCGGCCATCCCGGGCATCTGCATCAGGTCGCGATGAACCTCGTCCAGAATGCCATCGACGCAATGGCCGGTGCGCCAAGCAAAAGGCTGGAATTGCATGGCCGGGAGGAGGATGGACGGATCGTCGTCACCATCCGCGACAGCGGACATGGTATTCCCGATGCGATCCTGGGCCGAATCTTCGACCCGTTCTTCACGACCAAGCCGGTCGGCAAGGGGACCGGGCTCGGTCTTTCGATCAGCTATCAGCTGGTCCATGATCATGGTGGCGCCCTTACCGCGGTCAACCATCCCGGCGGCGGCGCTTTGTTCACGCTGATCCTGCCGGCCGCCGGCTGCAGACAGGGAGCCGTGCAATGAATGTTGCGGGAAGAGAGCGCCCATTGTCGGTGCTCTGGCTGCAATCGGGTGGCTGCGGCGGCTGCACCATGTCGCTGCTCTGCGCCGAATCGCCCGATCTGGCGACATTGTTCGAGACGGCCGGCATCCGGCTGCTGTGGCATCCGAGCCTGTCGGAGGAAACCGGCGCGGAGGTGGTGGAGCTGTTCGAACGCGTCCTGTCGGGGGACGAGCCGCTCGACGTGCTGTGCGTCGAAGGATCGCTGCTGCGCGGCCCTGACGGCACCGGTCGCTTCCATCTGCTGGCCGGCACCGGACGCCCGACCATCGACTGGGTGCGCGACCTGGCCGCCGTCGCCGGCACGGTGGTGGCGGTCGGCACTTGCGCGGCCTATGGCGGCATCACGGCGGCGGGCGAGAACATTGCCGATGCCTGTGGCCTGCAATATGAGGGAACGCAGAGCGGTGGCGCCCTGGACGGCGATTTCCGCAGCCGCGGCGGCCTGCCGGTGGTCAATGTCGCCGGCTGCCCCACCCATCCGAACTGGGTAACCGAGACATTGATGCTGCTGGCCGAGGACGCGCTGGCGGAGGATGGGTTGGACACCCTCCGGCGCCCGCGCTTCTATGCCGACCATCTGGTCCATCATGGCTGCCCGCGCAACGAATATTATGAATACAAGGCGAGTGCGGAAAAGCCATCGGACCTCGGCTGCCTGATGGAGCATATGGGCTGCCTCGGCACCCAGGCGCATGCCGACTGCAACACCCGCCTGTGGAATGGCGAGGGGTCCTGTACCCGTGGTGGCTATGCCTGCATCAACTGTACCGCGCCTGGCTTCGAAGAGCCTGGGCATCCATTCCAGCAGACGCCGAAATTCGCCGGCATCCCCATCGGCCTGCCGACCGACATGCCCAAGGCGTGGTTCGTCGCCTTGGCTTCGCTTGCCAAGGCGGCGACGCCGGAGCGGGTGCGTCGCAATGCCGCCGCCGACCGGATCGTCGTGCCGCCCTCCGTCCGTCCCACCCGGAAAGGCTGAAGCAGTGAGCGTGGACAAGCAGGAAAGCCGAGGGCAGCGCCGCCTGATCGTCGGCCCCTTCAACCGCGTGGAGGGCGATCTCGAAGTCCGGCTCGAGGTGAGCGGCGGAGCCGTTTCGGCAGCCTACGTCAACGCGCCGCTATTCCGCGGCTTCGAGCGGATTCTGGAGGGGCGTGACCCGTTGGATGCGCTGGTGGTGGCGCCACGCATCTGCGGTATCTGTTCGGTCTCGCAGAGCCACGCCGCGGCGTTGGCTCTAGCGGGGGCGATGGGGGTGGAAGCCCCGCGCAACGGGGTGCTGGCGACCAATCTGATGACGGCAACCGAGAATGTCGCCGATCATCTGACCCATTTCCACCTGTTCTTCATGCCCGATTTCGCCCGCCCGGCCTATGCCCGCCGTCCCTGGTTCGGCAGGGCAGAGGCGCGTTTCAAGGCAGTGCAGGGAACTGCGGTGCGCGGTGCCGGGGCAGCGCGAGCTGAGCTGTTCCATGTGCTGGGGATCCTTGGCGGCAAGTGGCCGCACACGC
Source organism: Azospirillum thiophilum (assembly GCF_001305595.1). Taxonomy (NCBI): domain Bacteria; kingdom Pseudomonadati; phylum Pseudomonadota; class Alphaproteobacteria; order Rhodospirillales; family Azospirillaceae; genus Azospirillum; species Azospirillum thiophilum. The sequence goes on along the minus strand of NZ_CP012402.1, from coordinate 861,450 downwards.
TGACCATCCAACCCGGTGGCGTCACCCGTGGGGTGGATGCCCGAGACCGGGTGCGGCTGCTCGCCACCGTCTGCTCTTTCCGCCGCTTCCTGGAGAGCAGCCTGTTCGGTGCGCCGCTGGACCGCGTGCTGGCTCTTACCGCACCGGAAGATTTGGAGCGCTGGCGCCTATCCGGCCCTGACGGCGATTTCCGCCTGTTCCTGGAAATTGCAGAGGATCTCGGCCTAGCCGATCTCGGCCGCGCCTATGGCCGCTTTCTCAGCCATGGCGCCTATCCGGACGCAGAGGGCGGGCACCTCTACCGCCGCGGCACCATTGCCGACGGGACCGCCGCTCCTTTCGATGCGGCGCAAGTGGCGGAGCATCATCGGTTCAGCCGCATGGCCGGGCAGGACCGTGCTCATCCGCCCTTCGCCGGTTCTACCGTGCCCGATGGAATGGACGAGGACGGCTACAGCTGGTGCAAGGCGCCGCGGCTGGCTGGCTTGCCCTACGAGACCGGCGCCATCGCCCGGCAACTGGTGGACGGCCATCCGCTGGTTCGCGCGCTGGTGGCGCAGGATGGTGGATCGGTGCGCAGCCGTGTCATCGCCCGCCTGCTGGAACTGGCCCGCACGACCTGCACCATGGAAGGCTGGTTGCGCGCCATCGATATCGCCGGGCCCTGGTGCGTGGCGGCGGAAATGCCCGACAATGCCCAGGCCGCCGGCCTGACCGAAGCGGCGCGCGGCGCGCTCGGCCACTGGGTTCGGGTGGAGCAGGGCCGCATCGCCGGCTACCAGATCATCGCCCCCACCACCTGGAACTTCTCACCCCGCGATCTGGCTGGTATTCCGGGCCCGCTGGAACAGGCCCTGGTTGGTGCGCCGGTGCTGGACGATGAGCGTACACCGTTGTCGGTGCAGCACATTGTGCGATCCTTCGACCCATGCATGGTCTGCACGGTGCATTGAAGTGCCTTGAGAATTTCCTGCTTCCGCGCTGCCGAAGGCCCCACTGGATACTTCCTCTTGAGGCCATGGACTGCTCCGATCGGACGGACCGGGAGATCAGGAAACGATGAACGCCGCGCAGGACATGACGCCGACAAACATCAGGAGAGAAACTATCCGTGCCATTCAAACCTCCATCGGACGGGATCCATCCGTCCTGATGAGAGAGATCTAGATCCCTGTCGGATTGGAATAAACGCACAGATCCTGGTTTCACCGTTCGTCGTCAGCGAACAATCATGGGCCGTGCTCCGTTCGTGTTGGTGGATACGAAGCAGGGGCGGCAAGGAATGATCCACGCTGGCAACCTACTTGCCAGTTTGGGTTGGCTTTGTAATGTTCATGTCCACAATCGCTGCTGCACCGAACAGCTGGAGGGACGCAGATGGCGGGATGACAGGGGTTTACAATGGCAAGCAAACTGGCACGAAACTTGTAACACGAACGGACAGGCGGCGGCGTGCCGCATCGGTGTTACCTGCGGGGACAAAACGAGAAATGTCAGACGACATCCGCATCCTGGTGTTGGGCATCGGCAATATCCTGTGGGCCGATGAGGGATTCGGTGTCCGTATGGTGGAGCGTCTGGCGGCGGATTGGCGGTTTCCCGACACTGTCACGCTGATGGATGGCGGTACCCAGGGCTTGTACCTGTTGCCGCATCTGGAGACGGCGGACGCGTTGATCGTGGTCGATGCCATCGATTACGGGCTGGCTCCGGGCACCCGCCGGATTTTCCGCGGAGACGATGTGCCGGCTTTTCTCGGTGCCAAGAAGATGAGCCTGCACCAGACCGGCTTTCAGGAGGTGCTTGCCAGTGCCATGCTCCTCGGCCGCTGCCCGCAACGACTTATCCTGGTCGGCGTCCAGCCGGAATGCCTGGAGGATTACGGCGGCGGACTGACGGATACGGTCGCGGCACAGGTCGCTCCAACCATCGACGTCATCCTCGGCCTGTTGCACGACGAATTCGGTGTGGAGGGCACCGCCCGCGCCGGTACCGCCGACACCGCGGCTCCTGCCATCGCCCGCGATGCCTACGAGGCCGGTCGCCCAAGCGCCGAAGCGGCCTGCCGTATCGGCGATCCCCGTATATTGGCGGCGCTTTCCGCCGACCAGGCCTGAGGACGCCGCTCCATGTGCATAGGAATTCCCTTGCGCCTGACCGCTGTCGACGGCTCCGTCGGACGGACGGAAGATGGATCGGCCATCGACCTGTCGCTGGTGTCCGATGCCCGGCCCGGCGATTGGGTGCTGGGTTTCCTGGGCGCCGCCCGCCGACAGCTGGAACCGGAGGAGGCGGCGCAGATCCGCGACGCCCTGGCGGCGATGGTGGCGGCGCTGGATGGAGAGCGTCTCGATACGGCCTTTGCCGATCTGGCCGGCCGTGAACCCACCCTTCCCCCCCACCTGGAGGCGGCCCGTGCGGCCGGCCTGACGGAGGCCTGACGCTGTGACCAATCTTGCCGTTTCCGAGGCGCTGCCCCGGGCCAAGCCGCGCCTGCCGCTGCCACCGCTGGTCGATCTGCTGACAGAGGTGCATGGCTATGCAAGGCTGGACAACGCCGACGACCAACCCTGGCGGAACGACGACTCCAACGACTGGGTGGTCTTCCTGCCCGGCCACGGCAAGGGAAATGCGGAGACCGCCGATGTCGCCGTGATCCTGCCGGAGTTGGTTCGCGCCCTGCACCCCCGCCTGTCTCCTGCGGTGGCCGGCGAGGCGGCGGAACGCGCGCTGCTGGCCCGTACCGGGATGATGAGCCTGCCGGCCCTGGTTTTTCTGCGCGGCGATGCGCTGCTGGGCAGCATTCCGCGCGTGCGCGACTGGGACGATTATGTGCAGCGGATCGCCGCGATCCTGGATGGGGGTGAGGCATGAGTTCCTTGATCGGCATGACCCGCCCGCCGGTCGGCTTCGGTCCCGGCAGCCAGGCGGAAGAGGGCGACGACGGGCTTGATTACCTGCCGATGCCGTCGGGCATGCGCGTCTACGAACCGCACCTGCCGGAGATCCCCGACCCTGACCGCGCCGCCGTCGCAGGCGGTGTGCTGAGCCAAATCCATCGGGCGCTGGTCCGTTGGCGGCCGGGCGAGGAACTCCGCATCGCCGTCGAAGGGCTCTATGCCCGGACGTTTGCCCTGGTGGGAGAGGCGCTGGGCGAGGGCGAAGTGGCGGTGAAGGTGGATCGGGCCGGAGGCCGTCTGGAAATCCAGGAGGCGGCACTGGCGGGCGTCTGGCGCGTTCGTGCCTTTGGCGACGGCGAGCCCCGCGAAAGCTTGCTGGTCGGTGCCTTCCCCCGCGTGGCGTTGAACCGGGCCTTCATCCCCATGAATCCGATCGAGGCCGGAGCACCGCCGGACGGGTTGATGAACGGCTTGCCGATCCTGACGGAACTGCTGGACCGCAGCGCCGGCTGGCGGCGTGGCGAAGCCCCGCATGCGGTGAATTTCAGCCTGCTGCCTCACACGCCGGAGGATCTGGCCTTCGTCGAGGGGCGGCTTGGCCAAGGCGCAACCACCATCCTGTCGCGCGGTTACGGCAATTGCCGCGTCACCGCCAGCGCGACGCCGAATGTCTGGTGGGTGCGTTACTATAACTCGGTCGACACGCTGATCCTCGACACCGTCGAGATCGTCGATGTGCCGGCGGTGGTCTGCGCCGCAGCGGAGGACATCGCCGACAGTGCCGAGCGGCTGGCGGAAATCCTGGATGCGCTGAAGATCGAGCGGGAGGAAATCCAGTGAGCGCCCTGCCCGCCCGCTTCGAAGGCTCCTATCTCGGCGACGCCAGGCGCATCGGCGCCACGACGCGGATGGAATGCAAGATCTGCTGGCATGCCTACGACCCGGCCGAGGGGTGCGAGCACTGGCAGGTACCGGCCGGCACGCCCTTTGCGGCGTTGCCGGATCATTGGCGCTGCCCTGTCTGCGACGGTGCCCGCGACCAGTTCATGGCGCTCGACGTCGCACCGCCGGCAACGGAAAGGTTGGAAGGTGGTGACATGGTCCCGGCGCCGGCCCTCGCGCCGGCCCCTGCACCGCCGGCCCCTGCACCGCCGACCGAAGCCATCGCCCGGCTGGAAGCGGCCTTCCGGGAAATCCACACCGCTCAGATGCGCGGCATGCCGATCGTCAACGATGCGCTGGCGGTCAAGGCGGTCGGCTTCCGCCGCCATGGCGATCGCTGGCTGGGCGCGCTGGTGACGCCCTGGTTCCTGAATCTGGTTCTGTTGCCCGGCGAGGTCGACGACTGGTCGGGCCTTGTTCCTGGCGACAAGGAGCTGATCGAGTTCCCTTCCGGCCGCTACGAGTATGTCCACGCCAACCGCAAGGGGGTTGGGGGATACAAGGCATGCTCGCTCTTCTCGCCGATGTTCGAGTTCGCGTCCATGTTGCAGGCGACGGAAACGGCGGCGGCGGCGCTGGTTTCCCTGTTCGACCCGGCGATCCGCGAGGATGGGCCGCAGACCGCCGAGATCCGCCGCCGTCGCGAGGCGGAACTGGCCCCACCGCCGGAGGCCCCACCCGAAGCGGAGCGGGCTGCGTCCGGGCGGGATCGTCCCAGCCGCCGGATGGTGCTGGGTATGACGGAACCGGGAATTGGAAACAGGGGCGGAGACGCCGGCGATGCATGAGATGGCACTGTGCGAAAGCCTGCTCCAGGCGATGGAGGAGGCCGGGCGTGCCAATGATTTCCGGCGCGTGCGCAAGGTGCGGCTCGAGATCGGCGGCTTCGCCGGTGTGGAGATCGAGGCCCTGCGTTTCGGCTTCGATGTGGTGACGCGCGGCTCGCTGGCCGATGGGGCCGAACTGGAGGTGCTGGAGGTGCCGGGCCGCGGCTGGTGCTTCGACTGCAACGACACGGTGGCACTGGCCGACCGGCTCGCCCCCTGCCCGTCCTGCGGCGGCAACCGGCTGCATCCCAACGGCGGGACCGAGTTGACGATCAAGGATCTCGAAGTCGAATGAGGCGGATCGAATGAGGAAGGACGACGTGCGATGACCGACCCCGCCCGCCCCGGCATCCTGGTGGTGGATGACGAGCCGCGCTCCGTCGAGGTCATCGCCCGCCTGCTGGACGAGGAGTTCGAGGTCTTTACCGCTCTGTCGGCGGAAGACGGCCTGCGCCTGCTGGAAGCCGAATGGATCCAGGTCGTCTTTTCCGACCAGCGGATGCCGGAGGTTAGCGGGGTGAGGTTTCTGACCCAGGTGCGCGAGCGCTGGCCGGAGGTGGTGCGAATCGTCATCACCGGCTACATCGATCCCGAGGACATCATCGGCGCCATCAACACGGCGGGCATCCACCAGTTCATCACCAAGCCCTGGCACCCCGATCATCTGCTGCTGACCGCCCGCAACGCGGCCAGGCTTTACCAGTTGCAGCGCGAGCATGACCGGCTGTCCAACGAGCTGAAACTGCTGCCTCCGGTCGCCGAAAGCCGGGTGGCGACGAGGCGAGAGCGGGTGCGCCAGACCTACCGCTTCGATGGTCTGATCCGCGCCCCCGGCAGCTCGGTGGACGAGATCTGCCGTCAGGCGGAGCGGGTGGCCGGCTTCAACGTGCCGGTGCTGGTGCTGGGCGAGACCGGTACCGGCAAGGAACTGCTGGCCCGCGCCATCCATTACGGCAGCCCGCGGGGCGATCAACCCTTCTATTGCGAGAATTGCGGCGCCATCCCCGACGAGCTGTTGGAAAGCGAGCTGTTCGGCCACAAGAAGGGAGCCTTCACCGGCGCGCACAGCAACCGGCTCGGGCTGCTGGAGCAGGCGGACGGCGGCACCATCTTCCTGGATGAGATCGGTGACATCAGCCCGGCCTTCCAGGTGCGGCTGCTGCGCTTCCTCCAGGAAGGCGAGATTCGGCCGGTCGGCTCCAACGAGACGCGGCGGGTCGATGTGCGCGTCGTCGCCGCCACCCACCGCGACCTCACCGCCGAGGTGAAGGCCGGGCGCTTCCGCGAGGATCTCTATTACCGGCTCAGCACGATGACGCTGACCATGCCGCCGCTGCGCGACCGTCCGGCCGACATACCGGTGCTGGCACGCCACATCCTGGAACGGCTGTCCGCCGCCCATGGCAAGAGGATGTCGGGCTTCGCCGCCGATACGCTGGCCTGCCTGGAGGCCTATGGCTGGCCCGGCAACGTGCGCGAATTGCAGAACGAGATCATGCGCATGCTGGTGCTGTCCGAAGGAGAGACGCTGGAAGCGGAGCTTCTGTCCGATCATGTCCTGTGTGGCGCGGCTTTGAACGCTCGTCCGGCCTCGCCCGACGACGGCCCGTTGCCGCCGCTCGCCCTGATCGGCCAGGGCGGCCCGCTGAAGTCCCGCATCGAGCGGATCGAGGCCGGCATCCTGATGGAAACGCTGGTCCGCTGCCGCTGGAACAAGAGCAAGGCCGCCGATGAACTGGGTCTGTCCCGCATGGGGCTGCGCGCCAAGCTGGAACGATACGGAATAGAACGCGGCCCAGCCCAGCGGCATTGAGCACTTTAAGCGCCCTCTCCCCCTCACCCTAACCCCAGGGGGGAGAGGGAGAAATCACCCGATCCACAAGAATCTTCGAGGAGCCGTTCGATATGTCGAAGATCACTCTACTTGCCGCCTTGTCCGCGGCCATCGCCCTTGCCGCCGCTCCGGCGCTCGCCCATCCCGGCCATCTCGCCGGGGCCGGTTTCCTCGATGGCGCCGCGCATCCGCTGGGCGGGCTCGACCACCTGATTGTCATAGTCACCGTCGGCGTCTATGGCGCGACCATCGGCGGCCGGTCCGCTCTCGCCGTACCGGGCGCGTTCATGGCCGCCATGCTGGCCGGCGGGCTGTTCGCGATTCTGGGCGGCGGGTTGCCGCTCGTGGAGCCGACGATCTACGCCTCGATCGTCGTGCTGGCACTGCTCTGCATCATGCCGATGAGCCGCAATGGTTCGGTCGGTATGGCCTTCGCCGCCGGCTTCGGCCTGTTCCACGGCTTCGCCCATGGGGCGGAAATGCCGGCGGACGCCGCCGCGCTCGGCTACGCGGCTGGCTTCCTCGTCAGCACTGCCGGGCTGCACGCGGCCGGCATCGCGCTGGGGCTGGCGATCCGTAAGCTGATCGGTCGGCCGGAAGAAGCGGTGCAGTAAGCGGCAACCGTCTTTCCACCCCGGCCGGCCGTTTCGGCCGGGGACTTGCCAGCGGCAGGAAGGCTGCCTGCTCTGTGACCGTTGGATTGCCGAATGTTCGTACTACGGCACGATTGTTGCCTATGACCGTCGGAGAAGCGCACCGGCCGCTCGCACGCCGGTGCTGCCCGACGGGAGAAAACAAACCGATGGCAACGCTGGAAACCTTCTACGAGGTGATGCGGCGGCAAGGGATCACGCGCCGTTCGTTCCTGAAATACTGTTCGCTCACCGCTGCGGCGCTCGGCCTGGGGCCGGAACTGGTGCCGCAGATCGTCCATGCGATGGAAACCAAGCCGCGCACGCCGGTCCTGTGGCTGCACGGGCTGGAATGCACCTGCTGTTCGGAGTCCTTCATCCGTTCGGCGCATCCGCTGGTCAAGGATGTGGTGCTGTCGATGATCTCGCTGGATTACGACGACACGCTGATGGCTTCGGCCGGCCACCACGCCGAGGCGATCCTCGACGAGGTGATGGAGAAGTACAAGGGCAACTACATCCTTGCGGTGGAAGGCAATCCCCCGCTGAACGACGACGGCATGGCCTGCATCGTCGGCGGCAAGCCCTTCGTCGACCAACTCCGCAAGGTATCCCGCGATGCCAAGGCGATCATCTCATGGGGCTCCTGCGCATCCTTCGGCTGCGTCCAGGCGGCGCGCCCGAATCCGACCCGGGCAACCCCGGTGCATGAGGTCATCACCGACAAGCCGATCATCAAGGTTCCCGGCTGCCCGCCGATCGCCGAGGTGATGACCGGCGTCATCACCTACATGCTGACCTTCGACCGCATCCCCGAGTTGGACCGTCAGGGCCGGCCGAAGATGTTCTACAGCCAGCGCATCCATGACAAATGCTATCGCCGGCCGCATTTCGACGCCGGCCAGTTCGTCGAGTCCTTCGACGACGAGGGCGCACGCAAGGGCTATTGCCTCTACAAGGTCGGCTGCAAGGGCCCGACCACCTACAACGCCTGCTCCACCGTCCGCTGGAACGAGGGAACGAGCTTTCCCATCCAGTCCGGACACGGCTGCATCGGCTGTTCCGAGGACGGATTCTGGGACAAGGGGTCCTGGTATGCCCGCCAGTCCGACATCCTCCAGTTCGGGATCGAGGCCAACGCCGACGAGATCGGCACCACCGCCGCCATCGGTGTCGGCAGCATTATCGCCGCCCACGCGGCGGTCAGCGCCCTGAAGCGCGCACAGCACAAGGGAGACGTCTGACCATGGGCATCGTCCAGACCCCGAACGGTTTCTCGCTCGACAACGGCGGCAAGCGCATCGTCGTCGATCCGGTGACCCGCATCGAAGGGCACATGCGTTGCGAGGTGAATGTCGACGCCAACAACGTCATTCGCAACGCGGTGTCCACCGGCACCATGTGGCGCGGCCTCGAGGTCATCCTGAAGGGCCGCGACCCGCGCGACGCCTGGGCCTTCGTCGAGCGCATCTGCGGCGTCTGCACCGGGTGCCATGCGCTGACCTCGGTCCGCGCGGTGGAGGATGCGCTTCAGATCCGCATCCCCAAGAACGCCCACCTGATCCGCGAGATCATGGCGAAGACGCTGCAGGTCCATGACCACATCGTCCATTTCTACCATTTGCACGCTCTCGACTGGGTCAATCCGGTCAATGCCCTGAAGGCCGACCCGCAAGCGACCTCGGCGCTGCAACAGGCGGTGTCGCCACGCCATGCCAAGTCCAGTCCAGGCTATTTCCGCGACGTCCAGACCCGTCTGAAGAAGTTCGTGGAGAGCGGCCAGCTCGGCATCTTCAAGAACGGCTATTGGGACAACCCGGCCTACAAGCTGTCGCCGGAAGCCGACCTGATGGCGGTGACCCATTATCTGGAGGCGCTGGACCTTCAGAAGGACATCGTCAAGATCCACACCATCCTCGGCGGCAAGAACCCGCACCCAAATTACATGGTCGGCGGCGTCCCCTGCGCCATCAACATGGACGGCACCGGATCGTCGGGCGCACCGCTGAACATGGAGCGGCTGAACTTCATCCGCGCCCGCATCCAGGAGGCCACGGCCTTCGTCGACAACGTCTATCTGCCCGACGTGCTCGCCATCGCCAGCTTCTACAAGGACTGGCTCCATGGCGGCGGGCTGGCGGCGACCAACGTCATGGACTACGGCGACTATGAGAAGGTGCCGTACGACCATTCGACCTGTCAGTTGCCGGGTGGCGTGATCCTGAACGGCAACTGGAACGAGGTCCATCCCATCGACCCGCGCGACCCGGCGCAGGTGCAGGAGTTCGTCGCCCACAGCTGGTATCATTACGACGACGAGAGCAAGGGCCTGCACCCGTGGGACGGCGTGACCCAGGCCAAGTTCGAGCTCGGTCCCAATGCCAAGGGCACCCGCACCGACATCAAGGAGCTGGACGAGGCCGCCAAATATTCCTGGATCAAGGCACCGCGCTGGCGCGGCCACGCAGTGGAGGTCGGTCCCCTGCCCCGCTACATCCTAGCCTATGCCCAGGGCGTCGGTTACGTGAAGGACCAGATCACCGAATCGCTGGGCGCCTTCAACAAGCTGGCCGGCACCAGCCTCACGCCGCAGCAGGCGCTGCCGACCACAATCGGCCGCACGCTGGCCCGCGCGCTGGAATGCCAATATTGCTGCACCATGATGCTGGACGACTGGAACGCCCTGATCGCCAACATCAAGGCCGGCGACAGCGCCACCGCGAATGTCGAGAAGTGGGATCCGAAGACCTGGCCGAAGGAGGCCAAGGGCGTCGGCACCGTCGCCGCCCCGCGCGGCGGCCTTGGCCATTGGATCAAGATCAAGGACGGCAAGATCGACAATTACCAGTGCGTCGTCCCGACGACCTGGAACGGCAGCCCGCGCGATCCCAAGGGGAACATCGGGGCGTTCGAGGCTTCGCTGCTGAACACGCCGATGGAGCGCCCGGAAGAGCCGGTGGAGATCCTGCGCACCCTGCACAGCTTCGACCCGTGTCTGGCCTGCTCCACCCATGTCATGGCGCCCGACGGCGCCGAACTGGCCCGCGTCACCGTGCGCTGACCGGCAAACGCGGAGGATTACGTCATGGCTCCTCTCGACAATGCGAAGCCGGTGGCGGCACCGGACGAGGAAGGGGCGGCTGCGCCGGCAGCCGGCCGCTTCCTGAAGGCGATCTATGTGTACGAGGTGCCGGTGCGGGTCTGGCACTGGGTCAACGCGCTTGCCATCATCGTGCTGTCGATCACCGGCTATCTGATCGCCAACCCGCTGCCCAGCATGCCCGGCGAGGCGAGCGCCAATTTCCTGATGGGCTACATCCGTTTCGTCCACTTCGCAGCGGCCTATATCTTCGCCATCGGCTTCATCGGCCGGTTCTACTGGGCCTTCGCCGGAAACCACCATGCCAAACAGCTGTTCCGCTTTCCATTCTGGAACGGCCATTGGTGGAAGGAACTGTTCACGGAAGCGCGCTGGTACCTGTTCCTGGAACGCAAGCCCAAGCTCTATGTCGGTCATAACCCGCTGGCTCAGTTCGCGATGTTCTGGGCCATCGCGGTCGGCAGCGTCTTCATGATCGTCACCGGCTTCGCACTTTACAGCGAGGGTGCGGGACAAGGCGGTTGGCAGGACCGGCTGTTCGGCTGGGTTATCCCGCTGTTCGGCCAGAGCATGGACGTCCACACTTGGCATCATCTCGGCATGTGGGCGATCCTGCTGTTCGTGATCGTCCATGTCTATGCCGCGGTGCGCGAGGACATCATGTCGCGCCAGTCGATCATCTCAACCATGATCAGCGGCGTCCGCACCTTCAAGGACGCCGAGGCACCAGCCGACGAGGAGCATGAAAAGCCGGCGAAGCGGGCGGCGCATAGGGGGTGATGCAAAGGATGGTAGGCATCGGGCGGTGCCCGGTGCCGGCTGTCTGGCATGTTTGCGTCCATCATTCTCCCGATCCAGTCCTTTCCGGTTGACCGGACCTTGGAGGAATGCCGGAGGACGCTTGCCTCAATACCCCGACAGCGCGTATCGATGGTCGATCAATACCGCCGCCGGGGATCGAACATGGGTTTCGCAAAAGAACTCTATACCCGCGAGTACTTCACCGGGCGCGATGCGACGGGAAACAGGCTTCACTACGGTGCGGTGGGAGCGGAGGAGTGGGAGGTCGGCGGCATTTCTGCCATCCACCGCAAGCTGATCGACCAATTTCCTCTGACCAACGCCCAAGTGCTGGAAATCGGCTATGGGCGTGCCGAATCAGCGCGTTACCTGCTGTCGACCGGCAAGGCGACTCATTATGTCGGCGTAGATTTTTCGGACGCCGCCCAGGCCTTGGCGCGCGAGACCCTGAAGGTCTTTCCCGCTGAGCGCTGGGAGGTTCATTGTGACGACGCTCTCCAGTTCATCGCCACACAAGGCTTCGTAGGTACGTTCGATGCGATCCTGATGCTTGACGTGATCGAGCACATTCCCAAGTCCGAGGTGCGGGCTCTTCTTCCCCACCTCTACGCTGCATTGCGGCCTGGAGGTTACCTGATCGTCAACACCCCGTTCTACCCGATTGACGAAGATTATATCGCTCAGAATTTCGAATACATTATGCCGTCGGCCAGCGATCTCTTCCCTGAGACCCGCGGCATGCATTGCAACAAGTATACCGAGCAGCGGCTGCAACAGGAGTTTAGCGCGGCAGGGTTCTTCCACATTGGCACCACTCTGTTCCGCCGGGCACCCGAGCCTGGACCGAAGGTGAAATGCGCGGTGGTGATCCCGGTCGGTCCCGGGCACGAGGCGCATTCAAGGCAGGCTGTGAATTCGGTGATGGCCGCGGCGCAGACCGATCCCGGCTCCTTCACCGAGTTCGACTGCGTGGTGATCGACGACACCGCCGGGATCAAGGGGCGATCGGCGGCCCGCAACGAAGGCGTGCGCGAGGCTGCCGCCCGAGGGGCCGATTGGCTCTTCTTCCTGGACGCCGACGATCTGATGATGCCGCAGGCCTTCCAGCAGATGGCAGCGCACATGGACCGGGTGGACGCCGTGTGGGGCCTCATCCTGGAAAGCCTGGACGCGGAGCCCGGTCAGGATTCGGTGAGCGGCCGCATCCGCCTTCCTCAACTTCCGCGCATCGAGACGCTGAACGACCTGCTTCTGCACGATCCCTACGTTACGCTGCAAATGGGGCACTTTGTCCGCACCTCCGTTGCATTGGCGAATCCATTCGACGAGAATTTGGATTTGGGGGAGGACTTCGATTATTATCTGAGGGTTTGGGACAATGCGCGCTGCGTCAAGATTTCGACGCCCCTGTTCCTGAACCGCAGGGGCCTGCATTCCTCCGGGCCGCGATCCGGCAATGGCGGCTCGTGGCGGATGTCGGTTGAGCAGGTAGTAGAAAAGGCGCGGCGTTCGCATAACCTTGCTCTCGATTCAGAAGCGGTGATCGAGGCTCGCAACGCCGCCACTTTGGACACACGGATTTGGCAGCGGGGTTTTGGCGCGACCGATGCGGGCAGCCTCGTTTCCATTAGCCGCCAGTTCCCCTACCATGGTTTCCTGGAGATTGAGCCGACCATCGGCGAACCGATCATGCTGTTCGACGACAATGACGACCTCGTCTGCATGAGCTTGGGCTGGCGCGGCAGCTATGAGCCGGCATCGCTGCGGCTTTGGCAAACCCTGGCCGTGCGGGCGCGTGTTGTGTTGGATATCGGTGCCTATACCGGGATCTACGCCCTGATGGCAGCGCGGGCGGCTCCCCTGGCACGGATCATTGCGGCAGAGCCTGTTTCCGCCAATCTGGCGCGGCTGGAGAAGAACCTTGAGGCCAATGGCTGCAGTCGGGCCATGGCCTTGCATGCCGCGGTCCTGGACAAGCCGGGGGTGGTGACGGTACGCCGGACGACGCATTCGGAATTCCTGACCTCCGGTGCCTCGATCGTCCGTCATCAACAGGGCGACGGCACCGTCGAGGAGGCCGTTCCGGGAGTCACCGGCAACGACCTGCTGGAGCTTGCCGGCGAGACGGTGGTGGATCTCGTGAAGATCGACGTCGAGGGGGCGGAGACGCAGGTGCTCGCCGGGATGGCCGGGATTCTGAATCGCTGCGGTCCGGACCTGCTAATCGAATGCCTGGACGACGAAGCGGCAGAAAGGGTGGATGCGATCCTGCGCCCCCTCGGCTACCGTTTCCACACCGTCGACGAAGGTAAACTGCTGGTCGAGGAGACTAGCCGATTCCGTGCCGCCGAAGGGATGAACTCGCTCAATCGGTGGGCGACGCGGCGGGATGCGGCGGCAGCGGCGGCGATGTTGCGGGCTGCTGGGCTTAAGTTCAATCCGCTCTCTTAAGAAAAGCTTGCTCCTACAACGTAATGGAAGCCACCCAGGCTTGGCCGAGGCTGAGTCCGCCATCATTGGCGGGTGCCAGCCTCGGCAGCAGCGCCTTTACCCCTGCTGCGCGGAAGCCGGCGACCAGTTCCTCCGCCAACACTGCATTCATCAGGCAACCGCCGGACAGCACCATCTGCGAGAGGTCGCGTGCCCGCAATGCAGGCAGTGTCCAATCGACCAGCGCGGCGGCCAAGGTGCCGTGGAACAACTCGGCCCCATCCACCGCATCGTTAACGGACAACAACCGTTCCAGCAGAGGCGTCAAGTCGAGTACTCCATCTTCAATCCGCCATGCGCCCTCTGCCACCCGTGGCTGGCGAACGAGCGATTCCAACACCATCGGCGCTTCGCCCTCGAAGCCGGCAACGGCGCGGACGCCTAGCAGTCCACAGGCGGCATCGAACCAGCGTCCGCAGGAACTGGTTGGCGGTGCATTGACGCTGCGTTCGATCATGCGCCGGACCCCGTCGGCTGGACCGTAGCCGGCAAAGCGCGGAACGATCTCGTCGGCGCGGCCCATGCGGGCCAACGCCGCGGCGGCCATCCGCCAGGGCTGGCGCGCTGCGACGTCGCCGCCGGGCTGGGCGAGATGGCCGAGATGGCCGATGCGCTCGGCCGCAAACCCGTCGACCACCAGCATCTCCCCACCCCAGGACTGGCCCCTCTCCCCCAATCCGAAGCCGTCGAGCGCAAGGCCGAGTACCGGCCCGTCGAGTCGATGTTCGGCCATGACCGCGGCGACATGGGCATGGTGGTGCTGGACCGCGATGGTCGGGAGGCCGCTCCGCTCGGCGAAACGGGTGGTCTGGAAATTGGGGTGCTTGTCATGGGCGACGGCGACCGGCTCGACCCCCAGTATATGCAGCAGATGTGCGACCGTCTCCTCTAGGAAACCCAACGTCGCCGCATTGTCGAGGTCGCCGATGTGCTGCGACAGGAAGGCCTCGTCACCGCGGGTGATGCAGACCGTCGCCTTCAGATGGCCGCCGAGCGCCAGGACGGGCGGCATCGGCCGGGCGAGCCGGATCGGCTCCGGCACATGGCCACGCCCTCGTCGCAGGAAGGCAGGGGCGCCGGCCAGTTTGCGGACAACGCTGTCGTCGGCGCGGATGACGATGTCGCGATCATGGTCGACGATCAGGTCGGCGATGCCGGACAGCCGTTCATGGGCCTCTTCGTTGGCGATGGCCAGCGGTTCGCCGCCGGGATTGGCGGAGGTCATGACCAGCGTCAGATCCTGCGGCTTGCAAAGCCAGTCGGAGCCGTCCGGCCGTCCGGCCGCTTCGTGGAACAGCAGGTAATGCAGGGGCGTATAGGGCAGCATGACACCGAGCCAGGCGAGGCCGGGAGCGATGTCGGAGGCGATCTCGGCGGGAGGGCCCGAAGACTCCTCCCGCCGCCGCAGCAGGACGATGGGCCGCGCGACGCTTTCCAGCAATGACGTCTCGTCGGCATCCATACGGACATGCCGTGTCGCGGAGTTTGCATTGGCGACCATCAGAGCGAAGGGTTTGCCGTTGCGCTGCTTGACCCGGCGCAATCGTTCAACCGCATCGGCCCGCGTCGCGTCGCAGGCCAGATGGAAGCCGCCGAGCCCCTTGATGGCGACAATCCTGCCCCCCCAAAGCGCCGCCAGTATGGCTTCCGGCTGATGAGACAAGTGCGGGCCGCAGCTTGGGCAGGCCGTCGGCTGAGCGTGGAAGCGGCGGTCGGCAGGATCACGGTATTCCTTCAGACAATCCGGGCAAAGCGGGAATCCGGCCAGCGCCGTTTGCGGTCGGTCGTATGGCAATTGGTGCGTGATGGTGTAACGCGGGCCGCAATGGGTACAATTCAGGAAGGCATAGCGATAACGGCGGTTGGCCGGATCGAACAGTTCGGCGAGGCAGGCCGGGCACACTGTAGCGTCCGGCCCGATGCCGGTGGCGATGGTCCCGGCGGATTCGCTGTGGCGAATAACAAAATCGGATTCGTCCTGGATCGGGCTGGCGGAAGCGCATTCGACGGCATCGATGCGAGCAAGCGGCGGCGCGTCCCCGGCCAGGGCAGCACGGAAGGCGTCGATTGCGACACCCTGCACTTCGATCAGCACGCCCTGCGGGTCGTTCAACACCCAGCCAGTCAGCCTGAAACGCCGGGCGAGAGCATAGATATGCGGACGGAATCCCACACCCTGCACTCGTCCGCGCACGCGAATTTGCAACCGAACTTTACTGTCAACCATTGGCCTTCCTGGGCGATCTTCGGCTGAACCGAACCGTCCTCATCCTATCCCTATTCCGAAAGGGGAGAAGGGGTTTCGCAACGATCCTGCACGGCGTCGGTTGAAGGAAGGGCATTCACGGAACCGGAACGGAGATGCCGCCATGAGCGCAAGCAAACATGGGAAGACCGACAAGCCGACCGATGCCGACCTGAAGAACAACCCTCAGATCGGCGGGTCCAAGGGGGCTCGTGCCGCCGGAATGACGCCGGACGACCTGGAACTGGCCCAGGGCGAAAGCACCTTCGAGGGCGACATCGAGAACCAGACCAACGACAAGGGGGGAGTCGACAAGCCCTTCCGCGACGGACCGCCGTTGCGGCCCCGCCAGGGCTGACCCGATAGAAGCCCATAATCATACGGTCTTTCGAGATGGGGCGGCGCTCGACCGGGTGCCGCCCCGTTTTTCTGCCCGATCCACCTTAGAACGCGGCGGAACCGCGGGTGACGGAGGTCGTTGGAGCAGAGGAAGCGTCCGCCGCTTTCCCGCCAGCCATACCAAACAGGATCCCGTCATGTCACTGTCCCGCGACTTTCCCTCATTTCCCGTCGTCTGCATCACGGGCGCCTCGGCCGGGGTCGGCCGCGCCACCGCGCTGGCCTTTGCCGCCTATCGTCAGGCTTCCATCGGCCTGATCGCCCGTTCCGCCGATGCGCTGGAGGAAGTGAAACGCGAGGTGGAGCGGCTGGGCGGGCGGGCGCTGGTCCTACCGCTCGACGTCGCCGATGCCGGCGCGCTGGAAGATGCAGCCGACCGGGTGGAGGAAATGTTCGGCCCCGTCGACGTCTGGATCAATGCGGCGATGGTCACCGTTTTCGGCCCGGTGCGGTCGGTGACGCCGGAGGAACTGAAGCGCGTGACCGAAGTGACCTACCTGGGCTCCGCTTACGCCATCCAGACGGCTTTGCGTCGGATGCGGAAACGCGACCGCGGTACGATCCTGCAGGTAGGCTCGGCGTTGGCCTATCGGTCGATTCCACTGCAGTCCGCCTATTGCGGGGCGAAGCATGCGGTTCAAGGCTTCATCGACAGCCTGCGGTCGGAACTCCACCATGAGGGCAGCCGCATCCGGCTGACCGCAGTGCATCTTCCGGCGGTCAACACACCGCAGTTCGAATGGGCACGCAGCCACATGCGGTATCGTGCCAGGCCGATGGGCATGATCTTCCAACCGGAGGACGTCGCCCGCGCCATCCTCCATGCCGCCGAAAACCCGCGCCGCGAATATTGGCTGGGAGGGCCGGCAATGCTGGCGATTCTGGGCAACTTCCTGGCGCCGGGCCTCATCGACCGTCATCTCTCCGCCACCGCGATTGATGGACAATTGACGGACGAGTGCGAGAAACCCGGACGCCCTGACAACCTTTACCATCCCGTCGATGGGTTGCACCGCGCGCGCGGCCGCTTCGGCATGCCGCACAACAGCCTGCGCCTGACCGTGCCGGGCGGAAGTGCCAGAGCTATCGCCATGGTTGCAGGAGTGCTCCTGGCCGGCGGGCTCGGCTATGCGATGAGAAACCTGGCCTTCCAGTCGCGCGCTGCGGAAAGGCGTGAGACCGCCTCAGCCGAATCCTGGCGACGGCATGCGGACATTCCGTAAGAAACGCTATTGCCAACAGCAATCATGCATACTACCATACCAGTGTTTGAACAATCTGGTTTTCGGCCATTCGCCTGCCAGACCGGCACTCTCCATTCCGGGGCTGTGCCGGTCTGGCGGTAGGCCGAACATACACCAGTAAAAATGCCGGCTGGCGTTTGCCGGCAGTCCATATCGCTGGGAGGAAAAGGCATGTTTGTCATGGCGAACGCCGTGCGTGCGGCACTGTTCGGTGCATTGGTGTCCCTGGTTTCGGTCGGCGCGTCCGCAGCCGACTACACGTTGAGCGTCAATACGGCGCTGACACAGCAGGATCCGCTCTATAAGGGGCTTGAGGAGTTCAAGGCCAATGTGGAGAAGCGGTCGGCTGGCAAGATGAGCGTCCGCTTGTTTCCCGCCTCGCAGTTGGGCAAGGACGAGGATCTGCTGGAACAGGCCCGCGCCGGCGCGCCCGTCGCGGTGGTGGTGGATGGTGGCCGGCTGGCCGTGTTCGTGAAGGAGTTCGGCGTGCTTGGGGCGCCCTACATCGCCCAGGGCTACCAAGGCATCCGCAAGGTCGTGACCTCGCCGATGTTCGAGGAATGGGCGCAGAAGCTGCGCAAGGCGTCGGGCCATCAGGTGCTGTCCTTCAACTGGTGGCAGGGCGAACGGCACATGCTGACCAACAAGCCGGTGACGACGCCGGCCGATCTCGCCGGCGTGCGCGTCCGCACGCCCGGTGCGCCGGTCTGGATGGAGACGATCCGCGCCATGGGCGCCACCCCCACTCCCCTGCCCTGGTCGGAGGTCTACACCGCCATGCAGCAGCAGGTGATCGACGGTGCGGAGGCTCAGGATCCGGCCATCTACGGGGCGCGCCTGTACGAGGTGGCTAAATATCTGACCAAGACCGGCCATATCAACCTGATCACCGGCATCGTCACCAGTGCCGCCTGGTTCGACGGCCTGCCGAAGGACATGCAGGCACTGCTGCGCGAAGAGGCTCTGAAGGCTGGCGACAAAGCGTCGAAGGGAACCGAGGATTCGCTCGCCGACTTCGAAAAGCAGATGAAGGACAAGGGTATGCAGGTCGTCGACATCGACGTGACTCCCTTCCGCACCGCGACGGCATCGGTCTATGAGAAGCTAGGCTATGGCGAGTTGCAGAAGCAGGTCGAAACGCTTCTGAAGCAGTGACCGCCGGCCACGCACCGTGACCGGGGCGGGCGCCCTACGAAGGCTTCCCGCCCCCTCCCGCAACCGACGCCCGCATCCATCGTCCCCGGCGGGCCGGACCGGAGCACCCCCTTGCGATGAAATCCCTCTACGTCAAGGCGGAGGCGGTGTTGGCGACGACGTTGCTCGCCGTCATCGTCCTGCTGGTCTTCGCCGCCGGCATCACCCGCTGGTTCGGCTACCCCCTGGTCTGGTCGGTGGACGTCGCCCAGTTGCTGTTCGCCTGGGCAAGCTTCCTAGGCGCCGATCTGGCGCTGCGCAAGCACGCCCATATCGGCATCGACTATCTCGTCAAGCGGCTGCCGGCCCGTCCGCGCGCCATCCTGGACATTGTTCTGGCCCTGGGGGTTCTGGCCTTCCTGCTGACGATGACGGTCAAGGGCTACCAGCTGACCATGCTGAACCTGGAGCGCCAGTTCGGCGACAGCGGCATCAGCTATGCCTTCGTTACGGCGGCGGTGCCGGTCGGTTGTCTGCTGCTGTCCGTCACCCTGCTTGGGCAGACCCTGGCCGCCATTAGCAGGCTGCGCAGCACCCCGCGCCCGATCTTCACCGCCCCCGCCGCCGAAGAGGTGATGCCGTGATCCTGCTCGCCGCCACCTTTTTCGTCCTGATGGCGCTCGGCACCCCGATCGCATTCGCCATCGGCATCGCCGGCTTCACCTTCTTCCTGACCAACGGAATCATCCCGATGTCCATCGGGGTGCAGCAGGTCGCCACAGCATCCCAGAGCTTTCCACTGCTGGCCGTTCCCTTCTTCGTGCTTGCCGGGCACATGATGAACCGGACCGGCATCACCCAGCGGCTGATCGGCTGTTCCAATGTGCTGGTGTCGTGGATGTCCGGCGGACTGGCGCAGGTCTGCATCGTGCTGTCCACGCTGATGGGCGGCGTGTCCGGCTCTGCCGTCGCCGATGCGGCGATGGAGGCGCGCATCCTCGGGCCCGACCTGATCCGCAGCGGCTATTCCAAGGGCTTCACGTCTGCCGTCATCGCAGTCGGCTCGCTTATCACCGCGACCATCCCGCCCAGCCTCGGGCTGATCCTGTATGGCTTCGTCGGCAACGTGTCGATCGGGAGGCTGTTCCTGGCCGGCATCGTCCCCGGTTTCCTGATGATGGCCGTGCTGATGGCCACCGTCTGGTGGATCGCGCGCCGCCGCGGCTATCGGGCCGGCTCCACCCAGCGGCCGACGGCCAAGGCGGTATGGGCAGCGGTGGTCGACGCCAAGTGGGCGCTGCTGTTTCCGGTCGCCCTGCTGGTGGCCATCCGCGGCGGCCTGTTCACCCCGTCGGAGGTCGGCGCCTTCGCCGTGATCTATGCCGGCGTGATCGGTTTCTTCGTCCACAAGGAACTGACCCTGCGCGACATGACCGAGGCGCTGGTGGAGGCCATCACCGACACCGGGCTGATCATGTTGATCATCCTGTTTTCCGGCATGGTGGGCTACGCCATCGTGTTCGAACAGGCGCCGCAGAGCATCGCCGCCGCCATGACCGACCTTACGCGTGAGCCGGTGCTGGTCGTGGGGCTGATTCTGATCTTCCTGTTCATCGCCGGCCTGTTCATCGAAAGCACCGTTCTGGTGCTGCTGCTGACGCCGATCTTCCTGCCGATCGTCACCCCGCTGGGCATCGATCCGGTGCATTTCGGCATCCTGATGATGACCATCGTCACGCTGGGGTCGATGACCCCGCCGGTCGGTGTGGCGATGTATACGGTGTGCAGTCTGCTCGACTGCCCGATCGAGGAGTACATCGTCGAATCCCTGCCTTTCGTCCTGGCAGTGATCGGGCTGGTCTTGGTGCTGCTGTTCTGGCCGGGACTGGTGCTGTTCATGCCCAACGCGCTCATGTGAGGCCGCGCCGGTAAATGTCACACCGGCATGGTTGGAGCCGCGCCTTGCGGCACCGGCCATGCCGCCTATATAGAGCGTCATGCATCAACTACTGAAAGGAGGTGATCTCGTGTCCCATTGTCCGTCTCACTCGTCGTCGAGCGCCAAGGCCGGGGTCTCTTTCTTCGTGGAAGGGATTCTGGTCCGCTGAGGACTGTGCCGTGGTGTCGACGACACACGGATAGGCAATGGAGGGGCTGCCGGAAACGGCAGCCCCTCTTTGTTTGTGTCGCGATGGATGTGCCGGACATGCGGGACGGAGCGTTCAAGACCGGAATCGATCAGAAGCGCCGGTCCGCTCGTTGAACGAAGGCTCGGTCAGGATTTCGGGCGAAAAGCGGCACATACCGTTGAATCGGTTTCGATCCGTCCGGCGCCGATCAGATCGAGGCAATAGGGGATCGCCGGGAACACCGCCATCAGGCAGTCATGGATGGCTGATGGCTTGCCCGGCAGATTGACGATGAGGCTGCGGCCGCGGATGCCGGCGGTCTGGCGCGACAGGATCGCCGTCGGTACGACACGCAGGCTGACCGACCGCATCAGTTCGCCGAATCCCGGCATCATCTTGTCGCAGACCTGCTCCGTCGCTTCCGGCGTTACGTCACGGGGGGCCGGGCCGGTACCGCCGGTGGTGACCACCAGAGCGCAGCCGGCCACGTCGCACAGTTCGGTCAGGGTGGCAGCGATCAGGTCGAGTTCGTCCGGGATCACCCGCGCTTCCGCCTCCCAGGGCGAGGCGACGATGCGTGTCAACTCCTCGCGGATCGCCGGACCGCCCTTGTCCTCGTAGATGCCGCGGCTGGCGCGGTCGGATACGGTGACGATACCGATCCGCACCGGAGTGGTCGTTTCGGTGGCGGGTTGGATCATGGTCGAAGGTCCTTTTCGGTCAGGCAGCGCAGGCGACCTGCCGGTACAATGCCGGCAACGCCTTGGTCAGGTGGGACACCTGCGGGAATATGGCATAGGCGCCGCGTCCGAACAGATAGGGCACGTAATCGCGGGCCTCGGCATCGACGGTGATGGCGAAGACCGCCAGCCCGCCGCGCCGCGCCTCACGGATCGCCTGCCTCGTGTCCTCGATGCCATAACGACCCTCGTAATGGTCGACGTCGTTCGGCTTGCCGTCGGTCAGCAGCACCAGCAGCCGATGGCGGTTCGGCCGGCCGGCGAGTTGCGCCGCCGTGTGGCGGATCGCGGCTCCCATGCGGGTGTAATACCCAGGCTTCAGCGCGCCGATGCGGCGGATGACCCTGTCGCCCAGCGGCTCGTCGAACCCCTTCAGCGTCTGCACCCGCACCCAATCCCGGCGGCGCGAGGTGAAGGCATAGAGCGCGTGGTCGTCTCCGCACGCGGTCAACCCATGGGTCAGGGCCAGCAACGCCTCCTTTTCCACGTCCAGCACGCGCCTGCCGTCGATCCAGCCGTCGGTCGACAGCGACCCGTCGACCAGCACCGCCACCGCCAGATCGCGGGCGGCGTTGCGCGCCTGCTGGTGCACACGGTCGCTGCCGGCGCTTCCCGCCTGGAAATCGGCCCGGCTGCGCACCAGCGCCGCCAAATCCAGCTCGTCACCGTCGGCCTGACCGGTGAACAGCATGCGCCGCGGCCGCAGCGCCTCGAACTGGCGGCGGACCTGCCGGATGCGCCGCATGGCCGCGGCATCCGGCTGCCAGATGTCGCCATCCGCCGGGGCCGTTTCGGCGATCACCCGGCAATGGTGGGGAAGGTGCGCCTGCTGGCGATGGTCCCACTCCGGATAGGTCAGGGTGGCTGACAGCGGCGTTGCATCTACGGACGGCGGCGCCAGGTCGAGGTCGAGCTTCAGCGTGGTGGAGGCCCGGCGGCGGTGCGCGCCGACCGCGATCTCGTCCAGATCGTCGGCGGCCTTCCGGGCATTCTCCGCATCGTCGTCATCGACCGCGCGCGGGATGTTCAGTGCCTCGGCAAGGCTCAGCATCTTTTCGAAGCGGTTCAGGATCAGCGGATCGTTGCGCCGGATCTGGTCGGTCTGCCGCCGGGTCGCGGCACGTCGGCGGCGGTCGCCTTCTGCCGCCCGCCCGCCCTCGCCGGGGCTGTCGGCGGCGGCGGACTCCCGGCCGGCGGACAGCGTCACCAGCCCCCACAGTGGCACCGGCAGCAGCCTTGCGTAGCCATGGGGTGCCGTGAAGCTCGACAGCGGTACGGTCGGGGCCAGCATCCGCACCGCATCGCCGAGCGCGGCGCCCGATCCCAGCAGGGTCATGGCGGCACGCTCGACGGCGGCCTCGACCGGCGGCAGGCGGCGGGACGGGCGGAGGCCGGCAGCGGCGCGCGCCAACTCCTCATACGGACGGGCGAGGCCGGGCCAACCGGTCAGCACCCGCGCGGTGGTGGCGGCGGCACTGCGCAGAGCGGCAACATCGGCCTGCAACGGATCCGCGGGAAGCGACACGGCCATGGCATGCGCGAAATAGGCGGCCAGCCATTCGTACAAACATTCGTTCAGCGCCCGGTCGGGAAACAGGTCGATCGCCGCCGGCAACTGGAGCACGTCACCATCCAACGCCGCCCGCTCCACCCGCTCGGCGCCCAGCCCGATACGGTCGAGCAGCGGCAACCGGTGTCCGGACACTGCCGCGCTTCCCGCCGCCAGCCTGACCCCGCGGTCGCCGCCGAGCGCCCGGAAGAACACCGCCAGCCGCGGCCGCACTGCCTCCAGCGTCACCGCGGCGTCGGGATGATGCGGGTAGCTCGACCGCCCGCCGATCAGGTGGTGCCACAGGCGGCCGACGGTCTCTTCCGGCTCGAAGAACTCCAGCATGACGATGCCCTCGCGCTTTCCATTATCCCAGCGTGACCTCGGCCACGCGCAGCAGGCCGGCACGGATGTCCGGGTCGTCGGTCAGCGGTTCGATCAGCGCGGCGCGGATGGCGCGTTCCGGCTTCATGCCGGAGCGGATCAGCGTGGCGCAGTAAATCAGCAGACGGGTCGATACGCCCTCCTCCAGATCCTGCCCCTTCAGCGCACGCAGCGCATTGGCGAGGCGGACCAGCGGTGCGACGCGGTTCGCAGGCAGGCCGCTTTCGGTCGCGACGATGGGGATCTCGCGCTCAGGGTCGGGGAAATCGAACTCGACGGCCAGGAAGCGCTGGCGGGTGCTGGGCTTCAGTGCCTTCAGGACATTCTGGTAGCCGGGATTGTAGGACACGACCAGCATGAAGTCCGGCGGGGCCTCCAGTGTCTCGCCGGTGCGGTCGAGCGGCAGGATGCGGCGGTCGTCGGTCAGTGGATGCAGCACCACGGTGACGTCCTTGCGCGCCTCCACCACCTCGTCCAGATAGCAGATGGCGCCCTCGCGCACCGCGCGGGTCAGCGGCCCGTCCGCCCACACCGTGTCGCCGCCCTTCAGCAGATAGCGGCCGGTCAGGTCGGCGGCGGTCAGGTCGTCATGGCAGGAGACGGTGTAGAGCGGTCGGCCCAGCTTCGCCGCCATATGCGCGACGAAGCGGGTCTTGCCGCACCCGGTCGGCCCCTTCAGCAGCAACGGCAGACGGTGCTGGAAGGCATGTTCGAACAACGTGCATTCATCGGCGATCGGCTGGTAGAACGGAAGGGGCGGAAGGATGGGGACGGCGCTGTCGGGCATCGCAGCGAAACTCCGAAAAAGGACGGCCCCCGTGCCGACCGGACATCCGATGGACAGCAGGGGCCGGAGGGGACGTCACTCGGCCGGCTGGTAGCTGGTCGGGATCGAGGCCGGCCGTTCCTCGCGCGCCGGGCCGAAGATGGCGTAGAGGTAGAGCAGCACCCCCGCCGCCACGGTGACGCCGGCTCCGAGCCGCATCCAGTAGAACAGCGCGATCTGTGCCTGGACCTCCATGTAGTCCATGCCCATGACCCGCTGCAGATGGGTCTGCACCACGCCGGCGACCGTCAGGGCGAAGGTCATGAAGGCCATGCCGCCGCTCATCAGCCAGAAGCTCCACATGTTGAGGATCTGGTTGTAGGGCTGCCGGCCGCGCAGGTAGGGCATGGCGTAGGTGATGATGGCGAGGTTGATCATGGCGTAGGCGCCGTAGAAGGCGAGATGCCCGTGCGCCGCAGTCACCTGGGTGCCGTGGGTGTAGTAGTTGATCGGGGCGAGCGTGTGCAGGAAACCCCACAGACCGGCGCCGAAGAAGGCGAAGACCGCGCAGCCCAACGACCATAGCATAGCCGCCCTGTTCGGGTGCCGCCGGCCGCTCTTCCACACCATCATGAAGGCGAAGACGACCATGGTAAAGAAGGGAGCGACTTCCAGCGTGGAGAACAGCGAGCCGATCCACTGCCAGTAGCCGGGGGTGCCGATCCAGTAATAATGATGGCCGGTGCCGAGGATGCCGCTGAACAGCGCCAGCCCGACGATGGCGTACAGCCATTTCTCCACGACCTCGCGGTCGACGCCGGTCATCTTGATCATCAGGAAGGCGAGGATGGAGGCCAGCACCAGTTCCCACACGCCTTCGACCCACAGATGGACGACGTACCACCAGTACATCTTGTCCAGCGACAGGTTGGACGGGTTGTAGAAGGAGAACAGGAAGAAGACGGCGATGCCCCACATGCCCACCAGCAGGATGTTGGTGATGACCGTGCGGCGGCCCTTCAGCACCGTCAGCGTGACGTTGTAGAGGAACATCAGCGCGACGACGACGATCGCGGCCTTGATCCAGGTCGGCTGTTCCAGGAACTCCCGCCCCTCATGGATGCGGAAGAGGTAGCCGACGACGGCCGCCAGCGCGCCGAAGACGAACAGGCCGAGCTGGATCAGCGCCAGCTTCGGGCTGTGCAACTCGGTCTCCGCCTCCTCTGGAATCAGGTAATAGGCGGCGCCGAAGAAGCCGATCAGCAGCCAGACGATCAGCGCGTTGGTATGGATCATCCGGAGGATGTTAAAGGGCAACAGTTCCGACAGCGTGTTGGGCAGCACATAGACGACGCCAGCCAGAAGACCAACCAGGATCTGCACCCCGAACAGCCCCATGGCCGCCGCGAAGTAATAGATGGCGACTTTTTGCGATTCATACTTCATGACGGAAATCTCCTCAGCCCGACAGCTTGGGCGGCCAGTTCTGGGTGTTGATCCGGCTGGTCCATTCCAGGAAGGCGGCGAGATCCTCGACCTCGCCGTCGGTCAGGTGGAACTGCGGCATCTGGCGCCGGCCCTCGATCCCGGAGGGCTGTGCCGCCATCCAGGTCTTGAGCGCCAGCACGGCACCCTCCGGGTCCTTGTCGCCGCCATAGCGCAGCCAGACATTGCCCAGCTCGGGGGCGAAATAGGCGCCCTCGCCCAGCAACGTATGGCAGTTGATGCAGGCGTTCTTCTCCCACACATGCTTGCCGCGGACGACGGCATCGGTCAGTGTCTTCTTGTCCGTGCTGGTGTCGACGATGTAGTTGTGACTGAGTGCTGTCAACGCGATGAAGGTCGCAAAGAAGAACAGCGACCCACCATAGAAGATGTTGCGCGCGGCCGCTTTGGTGAAGCGTTCGGTCATCGCTCGGGATCCCTGGAAGTCTCGATGTCTCGTCGAGTGGGGTCGGTTCGAAAGGCGTCGGTTGCGCGAAGCCGGAAGCCGGAGGCCTGGCCTCGCAGCGTCGTCCGCCACGGGTCGGACGAATAATTGACTGTGGCGGGAGGGCATTCCTTGACCGCGGTCAAGCCGCCCCTCCTGCATCCGTCCTACCGTGGCGGTCGGCAACCAAGGGGAGCGGAGATGGCCGACACGGAGGCGAGCGGCCTTGCCGCGCTGCCCGGCAACCTCATGATGTGGATCCTGATCTTCAGCGAACTGGCGGTGTTCGGGGTCGCCTTCCTCGGCTTCTCGGTCGCACGGGTGATGGACCCGACCATATTCGCAGCCGGACAGGCCCATCTGAGCGGTACGCTGGGAGCGCTGAACACCATGGTGCTCGTGACCAGCGGCTATCTGGCCGCCCGGGGCGTCGCCGCCGGACGGCGCGGCGAGGTGACGCAGGCACGCCGGGCAATGCTGATGGCCGCGGCGGTGGGATCGGTCTTCCTGGCGGTCAAGGCGGTCGAGTATTCGGCGACGCTGGGTGCCGGACTGACCATCGACAGCGACGTCTTCTTCACCCTCTATTTCCTGCTGACCGGCTTCCACGCACTGCATGTGGTTCTGGGGATCGTGATCCTGCTGCTGGTCGGCTGCTCGGGCCCCGACACGCTGGTGGAGAACCTGGAGACCGGCGCCGCCTTCTGGCACATGGTCGATCTGGTCTGGGTGATCCTCTACCCGCTCGTCTATCTGATCCGATGAGGAGACCGGCCATGGAAATCGTCAGGCGTATGACGGGGAGGATCGACAGGCTGACCCTGTCCTGGCTGATTTTGCTCGGCCTGACCGCCGTCACGCTGCTGTTCGCCCGCCATGACGATGCCGGCGGCGGGATCGGCGTTGCCGGCGCTGCCCTGCTGCTGGCGCTCGCGGTGGCGAAGGGGCGGGAAATCCTCCTGCATTACCTGGAATTGAAGCACGCCGGTCCGGGCTGGCGATCGGCGATGACGGGCTGGCTGACGCTGCTCAGCGGCGCACTCCTGCTCGTCACCGCCGCCGGCTCTCTGGGCTGGGTCGGGCCGCACTGAAGCCCTCGAGGACGACAATCATCATGACCGATGCCAAGCTGGGCCTGATCCTGACCAGCGTCGCCGTCATCACGGTCGCAGTGGCCCTGCACCGCCAGCATGCATTGGAACCCAAGGGTCTGGTCATGGTGATCGCCGCGACCGCAGCCATTTTCGCTGCGATGTTCTTCACGCAGTGACGACTGTCCAAACCCCCGTCAGCCATGGATCGCCCGGCCTCGGCTGGCTGAACGACGTCCGATAGCAGCAAATTTCAGGAGCGCGACGCCCCTGAGAACTTCGCGATTGTCCGGAAAGCCGCGAAGGTGGAGGATCGCACGCGCCGGCACCCCCGGCCAATGCCTCTTCACCCACGCTTTCCCCTTCTCCAAGGACCGGACGACCCGACATGTTCAACGCGCTCTCCCGCCAGCCCGACGACGCTCTGCTCGCCCTAATCGGGCTTTACCGGCAGGATCCGCGGCCGGGCAAGGTCGATCTCGGCGTCGGGGTCTACCGTGACGAGGAGGGGCGCACCCCGGTCTTCCGTGCGGTCAAGGCGGCCGAACGCCTTCTGCTCGATGGTCAGGACAGCAAAGCTTATCTGGGGTTGGAAGGCGATTCCCTGTATCTTGAACGCCTGTGGTCGCTGGTCGGCGGCAATGCCGGAGCCCGGGTCCATGCCGCTGGCGTGCAGACCCCCGGCGGATCGGGCGCATTGCGGCTGGCGGCAGATCTCGTGCTGCGCGGCGGGGCCCGGCGCGTGCTGGTCGGTCAGCCGACCTGGCCCAACCATGTCGGCATCTTCGACGCCGCCGGGCTGGAGGTTGTCGGCCATCCCTTCTTCGACACCGCGAGCCAGACCGTGCTGTTCGACCGCATGGTCGAGGCGTTCGAGGCGGCCCGGCCCGGAGATGTCGCCCTGCTGCACGGCAGTTGCCACAACCCGACCGGCGCGCCGCTGTCGCTCGACCAATGGAAGACCCTGGCGGAGATCATCGGGAAGCGCGGCGTGCTACCGCTGGTCGACCTCGCCTACCAGGGGTTCGGCTGCGGCCTGGACGAGGATGCGGAGGGGCTGCGCCACCTGATCGGCGCCGTCCCGGAAACGCTGGTCGCCGTGTCGTCGTCCAAATCCTTCGGCCTCTACCGTGAGCGCACCGGCGCCATCTTCGCAGTCGCCGCGGCGCCGGCCGCCGCCGACCTCGCGAAGTCGAACCTGATGGCGCTGGCCCGCACCAGCTATTCCATGCCACCCGACCATGGTGCCGCCGTGGTCCGCACCATCCTGAGCGACCCTGCCTTGACCGCCGATTGGACAGCGGAACTGGACGGAATGCGTGCCCGCATCACCGGACTCCGTCGCAAACTCGCCGCCGGCCTGGCCGATGCCTTCCCGGCGCTGACCGCGGTGGCGGAACAGGAGGGCATGTTTTCCCTGATGCCGCTGACCGAGGCCGAGGTCCTGCGCCTGCGCGCTGACCACGCCATCTATATGCCGACCTCCGGCCGCATCAACATCGCCGGCCTGAAGACGGCCGAAGTGGACGAAGTGGTGGCGAAATTCGCCTCCCTGCGCTGAGTCGGAGGTCAAGAGCGATGGCCGCGACCCTCCAGGTACCGCCCGTTCCGGACCCGCCTGCTTCGGTGGAGCGCCACCAGCTGTACGAAGACGCGCTCGCCATGCTGATGGGCACGCTGTTCATCGCACTGGGCATGCTGATCTATTCCAAGACGGTGCTGCTGACCGGAAGCACCGCCGGGCTGGCACTGCTGCTGAGCTATATCACCAAGCTCCAGTTCGGCATCATCTTCTTCCTCATCAACCTGCCCTTCTACTGGCTGGCCTGGAAGCGGCTGGGTTGGAAGTTCACCGCGCGCACCTTCATCGCCGTGGCGCTCGTGACGCTGTTCTCGCGCATGACCGACCAATGGGTGGGCTTCGCCCATCTCGACCCGGTCTATGCCACGGTGGTAGGCGGCGGCCTGTGCGGCACGGGGCTGCTGATGCTGTTCCGCCACCGCACCGGGCTGGGCGGCGTCAACATCCTGGCGATCTATCTCCAGGAACGTCACGGCATCCGCGCAGGCTATTTCCAGCTCGGGGTCGATCTTGCGATCCTTGCCGGAGCGTTCTTCGTGCTGACCCCGGACCGGCTGCTGCTGTCGGTGGTGGGAGCGATCATCGTCAACATAACGCTGGCGATCAACCACAGGCCAGGGCGCTATCTGGGCATGAGTTGACGGCAAGGCCGCCGCGGGCGTCGGATCAGCGCCCGCAGCAGGTCTTGTGCTTGCGCCCCGAGCCGCAGGGACAGGGATCGTTGCGGCCGACCTTGACCACGCGGCGTGGCGGATCCTTCGGGTTTAGCACGCTGTCGACATACAGCCACCGGCCGTCGATCCGGCGGAAGCTGGACCGTTCATGCAACGGAAGCTCTTCCCCGTCGCGCCGAAAGGTCAGGAAGAACTCGACTGTGGCGCTGTCCTGCTCCTCCGCCGCCTTCATGATGGTCAAAGGTCCCCAATCGCACTCATCCGCCATCCGTTCGGCGTCGACGCGACTGAAGGCGGCGCGGGTTTCCGGCGCACAGGTCCGCTCGATATGGTCGATGTCACGGCGCACGAAAGCGGTGTAGCGGGAGCGCATCAGCGCTTCGGCGGTCGGTGCGGACAGCCCCGCCAGGATGGGGCCGCAGCATTGGTCGAACGCGCGGTCGGAACCGCAGGGGCAGACGGACATCGTGAAACAAATCCTCTAACGATCAACGGAAACGAACTGACACTCACAGTGTCGCCGAAAGGCTCAACGTGATCTGAATGCTTGTATTCAGGTCCGGTACAGATACCTTCTACATTATACCAAAGTCCATTCCGGATGAGTCCGGGGTATGGTTCGGATGGCGGGCGGTATGATTGACGGCAGGTGGGGGCAACGTCTAGATCCGCTTGCAGAGTCGGGGAAGTATCGCCGGTGAACGGGCAGATCGGGGACAAGATGTTGGGAGAGGGGCGGAACCGCCGTTTCAGCCTGCTGTTGACTAGATTGGCGAGCCGCAATGCGGATGCGGCGATGATGCGGTTGCCCACTGCCCGCGCCATCCTGTTGCGTCTGGCCGCCGTCGCGCTGTTTCTGGCGCTGGCCGTCGGTGGCGTCGCCTTCCTGGTCGAGGTAGAAATTGCCGACAGGCGGGTATCGGAACTCGCGAAGGAAGAATCCGCTGCCTTCCTTGCGGAAACCCGTGCGGCGCTCGCCGCCGGCGTGGACGATCCGGAGTTGGAAGCATCGTTGCGCCGATTCATGACCAACCGCGGCGAATTGCGCCTCAACCATGGTGACGGCCGGTTCATCGTCGCCGAACTCTATTCTCCCGACCGTAAGAAGACGGCCGAATATGTCGCGCCCGGCGCGGAGTGGGCGGAAAAACGGTTGTCGGACACCCGGCATGGCTTTCCCGACGGCAATGAGTTCCTGTACGACCGGTTCACGCTGGATGGACATGTCTTCATCCAGACGATGGAAATCCTGTTCGATGCTGACGGGAAACTGCTCGGCTATTTCGAAAGCGTCTTCCAACTCTCTTCCCGTCGGTCGCGCGAGATCCTGCGGGATACGGTCACTGTCGTCGGCGTCTCTTCTCTCTCGGTACTCGGAACGGCGCTTGTCCTGTTGCCCTTCTTCGGTGCCTTCAATCGGAGCGTCATGCGCTTGTCACGCGGATTGCTGGATGCCAATATCGGCATGCTGACGGCGCTGGGCAGTGCAATCGCCAAACGGGACAGCGACACCAACGCCCACAATTACCGGGTGACGGTGCTGGCAATCCGTCTGGCCGAGGCGCTGGGGTTGGACGATGCCGCGATCCGGCGCTTGGTAAAGGGCGCTTTCCTGCACGATGTCGGCAAAATCGCAGACTTATGTAGCACCCGCCACCGCCTGATCCTGCCGCGTCGCCGCCCTGCCAGCTACCCTGTCGCCCTGAAGCCGCACAGAAGGGGCATGGAGTATGGGCGAGCCGCACGTTGTCAGCGCCTTGCGGGAGAAGCGGGGCGAGATCTCCGGGGCAATCCTTGAGCTTGAGAAGCGGATGTCTCAGCACCGGGCCGACCTGGTGCACCTGGACGCCACCTTGCGCCTGTTCGCCCCGGAACTGGAGCCGGAGAGCATCGCGCCGAAGAAGCCGCCGGCGAGGCGCTCCCACTACTTCGCCAGCGGCGAGCTGGCGCGCCGCTGCCTGGAGGCGCTGCGCATGGCAGAGGGACGTGTCGTTGCCGCTGAGGAGATCGCCGTCGCCGCGCTGCGCGACAAAGGGCTCGATCCGGAAGACCGCAAGACCCGCTCCGACTTCATCCAGCGCGTCCTCAACACCCTGACCGCCCTGAAAGGCAAGGGCACGGTGGAGAAGATCGGCAATGGCCTGGGCGCCCGCTGGCGCCTTCCGGCCGAACCCGCCGATCACGCCGCGTGAGCGCGCTGCCAGTAGCCGCAGAAATCGACCGACGGGCCGGTCTTCGTCACCAGCCCGACCACGACGCGGAACTGCTCGCCGTTGCTGGTCCGGCGATGATCCTCTCGGAACGCGGCCTCATTGGCGTAGCGGTGCAGGTAGAGGCCCGAGATGTGATGATGGTGCCCGATCTCCCCGCGGCGGATGCGCGAGAAGAAAGATTCCGCCCCGTTGGTGCAGGCGCCGTCCTGGCTGTAGGCGTCCTGGTGGTTGATGCGGTGCATCGGGTAGCGGGCGTGCAGGTCGTTCCAGGCGCTGGACTCGTCCGCATGCACTTCGGTGCCCTTGGCGACGCGCGAGCGGATGAAGCTGCCGGCGGCGTCCTCGGACGGGAACACGCCGGTCAGGGTGCGGCCGTCGCGCTCGCGGATGGTGACGACACACCGGCGCTTGCCGGTCTGGTTGATGGCCAGCCGGCGGTCCTTGCGCTCCGCCTTGCGGTTCTCCGGGCGGACGTGGCCGCCGAAGTAGGCCCCATCGATCTCCGCCGCCTTGCCCGCGCCGCCGATGACGACACCGCGGCTCTCGGCCGCCATCGCTTCGCGGATCTTGTGGCCCAGCACGAACGCCGTCTTGTACTGGACGCCCAGGTCGCGCGACAGCGGCAGCGCGCCCTTGCCCTTCACCTCGTTGACGAAGATCACCACGGCGGCGAGGTACATCCGGAGCGCCAGCTTGTGGAAGGCGAACAGCGTGCCCGAGGTGAGGGAGAAGTCTTTGCGGCACCGCTTGCAGCGCCAGCGAGGCGCACCGCTCGGCCGGCGGCAGTCGTACACCGCATCACAATCGCACGCCGGGCACACGGGACGCCCGTTCGTCTCCGGCCAGCGGATCGCCGCGAACACCGTCTCGGCTTCCGTGTCCGACAGGCGCAGCACGGTCGCCAGCGACAGCGTGCGCGCCGCGGCGCTGAGAAGGAAGTGCTGGCTTTTGGTGCGACGGGGCATGGCGATCTCCGACACGGTGATTGCCCGAGTCTACCCGGCCACGACTCCGTTGTGAATCATCAAGTTCATGATTTGTGCTCACCCGCCGGTCATAGTGGCGGATGCTACATAAGTCCGCAAAATCGCCATTCCCGACCGCATTCTGCTGAAGCCCGGAAAACTCGATGCCGAGGAATTCGCAGTGATGAAGACCCATGTCGTTCATGGACTCGATATCGTCGGTTCATCCGAGTGGCTGGCCGACGGAGCGGATGTGGTCGGCGGCCATCATGAGAAATTTGACGGGTCGGGCTATCCGGCCGGGTTGAAGGGCGAGGCGATCCCGATCGCCGCCCGCATCTTCGCCGTCGCCGACGTGTTCGACGCACTGACCTCCCGCCGCCCCTACAAGGAGCCGATGTCCTTCGTAGCAGCAATGGACATCCTGCATGCCGGAGCGGGCAATCATTTCGACCCCGCGGTCCTGACCCGATTCACCATGATCGCCGCCGGATTGCATGACCGGCTGGTCGAACTCGGCGACGATGGGGTGCAGGACGAGCTTCGGCGGCTGGTCATCCGCTATTTCAAGCTGGCCTGACCGGAGAATCGCCGGCGGGCAGGATTCCATGCAGGAACAGGTCCACGGCCTTGTCGACGAAGGCGTGGCGCTCCTCCTCCGTAGGTGCGGGGCAGAGGCCCAGCACCAGCGCGCAATATGGGCCGCCCTGCAATGCGGCGAGGAGCTGGCGGGCAGCAAAGACGGGATCGTCGGTGGCAATGACACCGCGGTCGGCCAACCGGCTGAACAGCGCAGCGAAATGAGCGATGCCCTGCTCCGGCCCGGCTTGATAATAGAGCTGGGCTGCGACCGGCATCCGCATAGCCTCGCCCGCAACCGACTGGTGAACGCGAATCGCCTCTTCCGACCACAGCAGATCAACGAAACGGCGGCCGACCTGGACCAGGATATCGCGCAGCGGTAACCCGTCAAACATCTCTGGCGTGAAGCGGATACCCCGCCGTTCGCATTCGGCGGAGATCACCGCGGTGTAAAGCTCCTCCTTCGACGGAAAGCGGGTGTAAAGCGTGGTTTTGGATACCCTTGCCCGCTGGGCCACCAGATCCATCGAGGTAGCGGCATAGCCGAGTTCCAGAAACACCTCCCGCGCCGCGGCGATGATCTGTTCGGCTTTGGTATCCTGCGACGCGACCGGTTGCGGCGAATTTTGTTCGGATGACTGCACTGAACTGTACCGTTCACTCTTGACGTTGGATCTGGGCGAGAGTAGGACGATACCAGTACGATACAGTTCAGTCCAGTGAGGAGACGTGGTATGGCCCGATTCCGCGAAAGACGGTTTGCGTCCCGCATGACGGCGATGGTTGCCATGCTGACGACAGCCGGCCTGCTCGTCGGCTGCAACGAGACGCAGTCGGCGGCCTCCGCGCCACAACAGGAAGTCCGGCCGGTTCGCGTGGCCACTGTCGCGCTGGAATCGCATCTGGACAGCGTGCGCTATCCGGCGGTGATCCGCCCACGCGTGGAGGCCGATGTCGGCTTCCGTGTCGGTGGAAAGGTGACCGCACGGCTGGTGGAGGTTGGCAGCCGTGTTGAACCCGGCATGCCACTTGCCCGGCTGGATCCTACCGACCTTCAATTGCAGATCCGCGCCTCGCAAGCGCAATTGGCCTCCGCCCAGGCCGACGCGGCCAACGCGCGCAGCGATTTCCAACGTTATGCCAGCCTGCGCCAGGGCGAATGGACGACCCGGCAGGAATATGATCGCCGCAAGACCACGCTCGACAAGGCCGACTCCAAGGTGCGCGAGGTGGAGGCGCAACTGCGCGTCCTGAACAACTCCGCCCAATACGCCACGCTGCTGGCGGAAGAGGCCGGCGTCGTCACCGCGACGCTGATCGAGCCGGGACAGGTGGTGGCACAGGGCCAGACGGCATTGCGCATCGCCCGGCAGGGTGCCATGGAGGCGGTGGCCAACATTCCCGAACAGCAGGTGGCCTCCCTGTCCGGTCAGACATTGTCGGTGGAGTTGTGGTCCGACCCCGGCCGCAGCATCCCCGGCACCCTGCGCGAGCTGTCGCCCAGTGCCGACGCCGACACCCGCACCTTCCAGGCGAAGATCACGCTGTCCGATCCGCCGCCGACAGTCCAGTTGGGAATGACGGCGACCGTCACGGCGGCGGCCGGTCATGGGTCCTCCGTTGTCCGCCTGCCCTTGGGTGCATTGACCCAACATGAACAGGCCCCGGCTGTTTGGGTGCTGTCGGCCCCCGACAACCGGTTGGAACTGCGCTCAGTCATGGTGACCGCCTATGTCGGCGATCTGGCGCTGATCGGTGGTGGGCTGAAGGACGGCGAGCGCGTCGTCACCGCCGGTGTCCACAAGCTCGACGCCGGCCAGAAGGTGCGCGTCTGGACGGAGCCGGCGCGATGAACCATTCCCGCATGAACCTGTCGGCCTGGGCGCTGGCGCACCGTACGCTCGTCCTGTTCATGATGCTCGCCAGCATCCTGGCCGGCGCGCTCGCCTATAGGACATTGGGGCGTGCAGAGGATCCATCCTTCACCTTCAAGGTGATGGTGGTTCGGACACAATGGCCTGGCGCCACCGCGCGTGAGGTCGAGCAGTTCGTCACCGACCGAATCGAAAAGAAGCTTGAGGAGATTCCATATTACGATGTAGCCCGCAGCTATTCAAAGCCCGGCGAGTCGGTGATCTTCGTCCAGTTGAGGGACTACACCCCGCCGAAGATGGTGCCGGATCTGTGGTATCAAGTGCGCAAGAAGATCGGCGACATCCGCTACACCTTGCCCGACGGGGTGGTTGGCCCCTTCTTCAACGATGAATTCGGTGACGTCTATTCCGCCATCTATGGCTTCATGGGCGAGGATTTCACTCCGGCACAGCTGAAAAAGGTGGCCGAACAGACGCGCGCGCGGCTTTTGAAATTGCCGGGCGTGGAGAAGATCGACCTGATCGCCCCGCAGGAGGAGCGCGTCTATGTCGAGATCTCCAGCCAGCGGCTCGCCAGCTTCGGACTGCCGGTGGATTCGGTGATCCAGGCGCTGCAACGCGAGAATGCCGTCGCTGCGGCCGGCGACATCGATACCGGGTCGCAGCGCGTCTATGTCCGCGTCGACCTCGGTCTCGACACTGCCGCCGCGGTGCGTGCGATCCCGGTGGAAAGCGGCGGCCGGCTGCTGACCATCGGCGACGTGGCAGAGGTCAAGCGGGGCTATGTCGAGCCGCGACGTTACACCCTGCGCTACAACGGCCGCGACGCCATCGGGCTTGGCGTCGTCATGGCCAAGGGCAATAACGTGTTGAAGCTCGGCGAGCAACTCGGTGCCGCGATGGAAAAGGTCCGGGCGGAATTGCCGGTCGGATTGGAGGTGGCGCAGATCGCCGATCAGCCGACGGTCGTCGAACACTCGGTCGGCGAATTCATGGAATCGCTGGTAGAGGCGCTTGGCATCGTCATCCTGGTCAGCCTCGTCAGCCTGGGCTGGCGCACCGGCATCGTCGTGGCTCTGGCCGTGCCGCTGGTGCTGGCAATGACGCTGGTGGCGATGCAGATCCTGCACATCGACCTCCAGCGGATCTCGCTGGGCGCCCTGATCATCGCGCTCGGCCTGCTGGTGGACGACGCCATCATCGCGGTGGAGATGATGGTGGTGAAGATGGAACAGGGCTGGGACCGGTTGAAGGCCGGCGCCTTCGCCTACACCTCCACCGCCTTCCCGATGCTAAGCGGCACCGTCGTCACGGCCGCCGGCTTCGTGCCGGTCGGCTTCGCCGCCTCGGCGGCCGGCGAGTACACCAACTCGATCTTCTGGGTGGTGGCGCTGTCACTGCTGCTGTCCTGGGTGGTCGCGGTGATCTTCACGCCCTATCTTGGCTGGCTGCTGTTGCCGAAGCCCAAGCATGTGGTACCCGACGGGCACGAGTTGGACATCTACGACACCCGGGCCTATCGCATCCTGCGCGGCATGATCGAGGCCTGCGTGCGGGCGCGCTGGGTCACCATCGGCGTCACGGCGGCGGCCTTCGTCATCGCACTGGTCGGCTTCGGTCATGTCCAGCAGCAGTTCTTTCCGTCGGCCAGCAGGCCGGAACTGTTGATCGACATCCGGCTCGCCGAAGGCTCTTCCTTCGAAGCTACGGCTGTTGAAGTGAAGCGGATGGAAGCGACGCTGGCCAAGGATCCCGACGTCGATTACTGGGTCGCCTACACCGGCGGTGGCTCGCCTCGCTTCTACCTGCCGCTCGACCAGCAACTTGAGACCGCCAACTTCGCCCAGTTCATGGTGATGACCAAGGGATTGGAGGAGCGCGAGCATTTCATGCAGCGGCTGGAACCGACGCTGGAATCCGACTTCCCGGCCGCCCGCGTCCGCATCAGCCGGCTGGAGAACGGCCCGCCGGTCGGCTATCCGGTACAGTTCCGCGTCACCGGCGAGGATCCGGCGGCGATCCGCAAGATCGCCTATCAGGTGCGCGACACCATGCGCGCCCACCCCAACACCGCCAACGTGCATCTGGACTGGGACGAGATGTCCAAGCGCGTCCGGCTGGAGGTCGACACAGCCAAGGCCCGTGCGCTCGGCGTGTCCAAGCAGGATCTGTCCGATGCCCTGCAACTGCTGCTGAATGGCATGACGGTCACCCAGTACCGCGAAGGCACGGAGTTGATCGGTGTCCTGATGCGCACGACGCCCGACGAGCGGATGGATCTGTCGCGCCTGGGCGAGTTGAATATCCGCACCGGCCGCGGCACCATCGTCCCGTTGAGCCAGGTCGCCAGCGTCCGCTACGAGTTGGAGGAACCGGTGCTGTGGCGCCGGGCACGCGAGACGACGATGACGGTCAAGGGCGACGTGACCGGCGGCCTGCAGGCCCCGGTGGTCAGCACCCAGCTGAACGGCCAACTCGACACGCTGCGCGCCACCCTGCCCGTCGGCTATGCCATCACCATGGGCGGCGCCATCGAGGAAAGCGCCAAGGGTCAGGACTCCATCAATGCCATGATGCCGGTGATGTTGCTGATCATGGTTACCACGCTGATGCTACAGTTGCAGAGCTTCTCGCGCGTGTTCATGGTGCTGCTGACCGCGCCGCTCGGGTTGATCGGCGTGACCGCCTCGCTCCTGCTGTTCAACCTGCCCTTCGGCTTCGTCGCCATGCTGGGCGTCATCGCACTGGCCGGCATCATCATGCGCAACTCGGTGATCCTGGTGGATCAGATCGAGCAGGACATCCGCGGCGGCCGGTCCCGTTGGGACAGCATCGTGGAGGCGACGGTGCGCCGTGCCCGTCCCATCGCCCTGACCGCCGCCGCCGCCATCCTCGCCATGATCCCGCTGACGCAGAGCGTCTTCTGGGGGCCGATGGCGGTTGCCATCATGGGCGGCCTGGCCGGTGCGACGGTGCTGACGATCTTCTTCCTGCCCGCACTCTACGCCGCATGGTTCCGCGTCCCCCGTCCGGAAACGGAGGCGGTGGAGGAAGGCGGGATGGCGGAGGCCCTGCCGAAGCCGGCATTGGGGGATTGATGCCGGCCCTACCGTCACCCTTGACCGTGGTCAAGGGTGACGGTAGGGCCCCGTGCGATTGTGCCGTCACAATCGATCTTCCGATTGCATCATCACTGCTGATGATATCTCCCGTACTGTCCCCTTGCGCCCGGCGGATTTCGGTCCCCGGGCGCTATTTTTTCGGGAAGGAGGGCAGCATCCCGTCCGGCCGGCGCTGCCGATGGCAGGTGGTCAGATGAAGAAGACCAGCGTGGTCAGCCCCAACAGCGGTACCAGGATGCCGAAGGACCAGGCCATGTAGCCGAAGAAGCTGGGCATGGCGACGCCGCGCTCTTCCGCGATGGCCTTGACCATGAAGTTGGGCGCATTGCCGATGTAGGTGTTGGCTCCCATGAACACCGCACCGGCAGAAATCGCGGTCAGCGTCAGCGCCATGTCGCTCATCAGGGTGTGCGCGTCGCCGCCAGCGGTGTTGAAGAAGATCAGATAGGTCGGGGCGTTGTCGAGGAAGCTGGATAGAATGCCGGTCGCCCAGAAATATGCAACCGGGTTGGGTGTTCCGTTGTCGTTCACTGCGGCGATGATGGCGCCCAGCGCACCGTCGGTGCCGGCCTTCAGGATGGCGATGGCCGGGATGATGGTCAGGAAGATCGCGGCGAACAGCTTCGCCACCTCCAGGATCGGCCCCCAGCTGAAGCCGTTCATGCGCCGGCTCCTGGCGCTGGTCAGTGCCAGTGACAGGCCGGTGATGCCGAGCAGCAGCAGGTTCGAGACGATGGTTTCCAGCGGTACGGTGACATGGTACAGCGTGACGCCGGTCCCCGGATGCCAGACGCCGCTCAGCAGCACCGCACCGACGATGGCGAGCAGAAGAAGAAGATTGACCGATCCTTCGATGCGGATCGGTTCGCGCTCGTGGACGCCTTCGATCAGCGGATGCTTGCCGGGATCGCGGGTGTGCAGGAACAGGTCCAGGCCGAAATAGATCACCAGTAGCAAGGCCGACAAAAAAGCCATCGGCGCCAGCAGATGAACCGTCGGCCAGAAGAAATCCACCCCCTTCAGAAAGCCCAGGAACAGCGGCGGGTCGCCAAGCGGCGTCAGCGATCCGCCGACATTCGATACCAGGAAGATGAAGAAGACGACGGTGTGGACCTTGTGCCGACGATGCTCGTTCGCGCGCAGCAGCGGGCGGATCAGCAGCATCGAGGCACCGGTCGTGCCCATCAGGCTCGCCAGCACCGTGCCCAGTGCCAGCCCCACCGTGTTCGCCAACGGCGTCCCCACCAGCGACCCGGCCAGCCGCACGCCCCCCGCCACTGTGAACAGTGCCGTCAGCAGTACAATAAAGGGGATGTATTCCAGCAGCACCGTGTGCAGCAACTCATAGGTCGCCAGATCGGCGCCGTAAGCCGCAGCGAAGGGTACCAGGAAAGCCAGTGCCCAGAAGGCGGAGATCTTGCCGAAATGATGGTGCCAGACCATCGGTGCCGCCAGTGGAAACAGGGCGATCGACAGCAGGATGCCGACGAAGGGCACCACCCAGAGGGCACTCATGAACCGTCCATCGAGATGCGGCGCGCCGCCACGTGCGATGTCGGCCGCCACTTCAGCAGCTAGGGCGCCCTGCGAAGCCAGCATGACGGCGACGACGGCAAGCGCCGCGCCGATGAAGGCAGGGAACAGGGGCGTGCGGCGGCTGGGCATGGGGGAATTGATCATCGGTCCGGATGGTAGGCTGACGAAAGGAACGGGAGTATGCGGACTGACGCACCGTAAGCCAAGCCGGAAGGGACGTTGACCAAGCGAACTTTCGTAGGCGGGCGGCAAACTCTCACCGGCAGGCCCGCATCGTCATCGCTTGGTCCCGCACTCCTGTCCAGCCCGACAGCGGGCGACAATCCGCGCCTGCGCACAGCCGGTGCTCCCCGGTGAAGCCGGAGGCAGCCAGGGTGATGCCATCCTCGGGAAGCGATCCGGACGGCGGAAGCGCTGGCGTCCAGACCAGCCAGCCGTCTGCCGTCAGCTTTGCATCTGGTCCGGGCTCCATGCCGGCGCCGGTGCCGCGGATGCGGGCCTCCACCGGACGCAGCCGACCGGCCTCGACGGACCAACGCTCGCGCCACTCGGTCTTCTCGATCGAGTGGGTCCACGACAAGGTGAAGTCCGTTCCCGGCAGCGACGCCAGCAGCGCGCCACCGAGAGCGAACAGGCAGAGGCCGCCCACCTTACAGCGCCGCGGCGGCGGTCGTGAGGCTCCGGCGGCGGCGATGCTGCCACAGCAGGAACAGGACGGTCAGGACGAAGCCAGCCTCGTCGGTGACCGGCAACGCCACGACGAACAGGAAGGCGGTCGCTGCGGCATAGATCCGGGCGAACAGCGGCAGCGGGGTCCAGAAGAAGCCGATGGTCGCTGCCCCCCACAGGGCGATGGCGATGCAGGCCTTGAAGACGATGTAGGTGACAGCAGTCCAATCCTCGGTCTGCAACACCAGCGCCGGATCGTAAACCGCCATGAAGGGAACGACGTAGCCAGCCATGGCGATGCGCGTGGCGATGAAGCCGATCTTCATGTGGCCCACCCGCGCGATGGAGGAGGCGGCGAGCGCAGCAAGCGCCACCGGCGGCGTCAGATCGGCCATGATGCCGAAATAGAAGACGAACATATGGCTGACGATCAGGGGCACGCCCATGGTCAGCAATGCCGGTGCCGCAATCGACGCGGTGATGATGTAGTTGGCGGTGGTCGGCAGACCGGTGCCCAATACGATGCAGGTCACCATCGTCAGCACCAGCGCAGCCAGCAGGTTGCCGCCCGACAGGTTGACGATGGTGGTCGCCAAGCTGGAGGCGAGGCCCGTCAGCGTCATCATGCCGATCAGCACACCCACCAGGGCGCAGGCGACGCCCACTCCCACCGCATTCTTGGCGCCGTCGGCGGTGCTGTTCACCACC
The DNA here is from genome assembly GCF_001305595.1 of Azospirillum thiophilum. Taxonomy (NCBI): domain Bacteria; kingdom Pseudomonadati; phylum Pseudomonadota; class Alphaproteobacteria; order Rhodospirillales; family Azospirillaceae; genus Azospirillum; species Azospirillum thiophilum. The sequence goes on along the minus strand of NZ_CP012402.1, from coordinate 820,388 downwards.
AGGGCCAGCGTTTCCCGTCCACCCTTGAACAGCAGGCAGGGAACGATGAGCAACCCGACCATGGCGAAGGCCAGATGCTCGGTCCGCAGCCCCATGCGCCACAGTGCCGCTGCGATCAAGCCCAGCAGGATCCAGAAGCCGGCACGCAACATCGTCGGGCCGATCGCGGTGACGACGGTGATTCCCAGGATCAGGGCTGCGGTTGCGGCGATGCCGATCACGCCTGCGAACAGCGGCGTGAAACCGGAGAACAGCAGGTAGACCAGCGCCGCCAGCGGAAGGATCAGGTACCAGCCTTCTCTCAGGGCAAGAAGGGCGCTGGGACATTCCTCCCGCGGCAGGCCGACGAGGTTGTGTTTGCCTGCCTCCAGATGGACCATCCAGAAGGCGCTGCCGAAATAGAGGATGGCGGGAATGGCAGCGGCCAGCGCCACCTCGCTATAGGGCACGCCGATGGTTTCCGCCATGATGAAGGCGGCAGCGCCCATCACCGGAGGCATCAACTGGCCACCCATGCTGGCCGTCGCCTCCACCGCACCGGCGAAGGCAGGCCGGTAGCCGAAACGCATCATCAGCGGGATGGTGAATTGGCCGGTGGTCAGCACATTGGCGACGCCCGACCCGTTGATGGTCCCCATGAAGCCGGACGAGAAGACCGCGACTTTCGCCGGCCCGCCCTTGGAATGGCCGACAAGGCCGAGCGAGACGTCGTTGAACAGGCGGATCATGCCGGCCCGTTCCAGGAAAGCACCGAAAAGGATGAACAGAAAGATGTAGGTGGCCGACACGAAGGTCGGCGTGCCGTAGATGCCTTCGGTCGACAGGAACAGCGTGTCGATCACCTGATCGAAGCCGTAACCGCGATGGGCCAGCCCAAAGGGCAGTTCGCGCCCGAACAGGGCATATGGAACGAAGATGCCGCACAGGATCGGCAGGGCCAGCCCCATGATGCGGCGCGCCGCCTCGAACACCAGTGCCACGGCGACGCCGCCGACCATGATGTCGGTCATACTGGGATCGCCGGCCCGTTGGATCAGGTCGACCTCGAACACGTAATGGTACAGGCCGATGGCGAAGCCTGTCAGGCCGAGGATCCAGTCGTACCAGGGCACACGCCGGCGTTCGGAAGCCTTCCTCGCGCCAAACAGGGTGAAGGTCATCAGCATCAGGAAGCCGACATGGACCGACCGGACCACGACGGTGGACAGCGGGTTGAAGGCAGCCGTCCAGATCTGGAAAATGGAAAAGGCCACGGCGATGGCAAACACCGCCCGCCCGTCGAAGCCCTCGAAGGCGCTGACATGGGCGGGATTCTCACGGTCGATGGCTTGACGGACTTGAGCATCCGCCTCGTCTTTATTTGAGTTCACGTCTGCGTTCCCCGTGGCCTGCATCCGTTCGTTACATCAAGCCCTTTTCCTTGTAGTACTTGATCGCGCCGGCATGCAGCGGGACCGGCGACTGGGTGGCGCTTTGGTCGAGCTTGATCTGCTTGGCGGCGACATGGGCGGCGGCCAGCGCATCGAGATTCTCGAACAGGGTCTTGGTCATGGCATAGGCGGCATCGTCGGACACGCCGGAATGGCTGACCAGCAGGTTGCGCACCGCGGCGGTCGGCACCGCCTCCGTCTGGCCCGGATAGGTGTTGGCCGGAATCGTCTCGACGATGTAGGCGGCGTCGCCGACCTTCTGTACGAGGTCCGCGGGAATGCTGACGACAGTCACCTCCTGGGAAGCGGACAGGTCCTTGATCGCCGCCACGCCCAGCCCGGCGGAGATCAGCGTCGCGTCGAGCTGCCGGTTCTTGATCAAATCCACCGATTCGCCGAAGGGCAGATACTCGGTCTTGGCGAAATCCTTATAGGCGAGGCCGGCAGCGCCGAAGATGGCCCGCGCGTTCAGTTCCGTTCCCGACTTGGGCGCGCCGACCGACACGCGCTTGCCCTTCAGGTCGGCCAGGGTCTTGATGCCCGAGTCCTTGCTGGCGACGACCTGGATGTAGTTGGGATAGATGGCGGCAATGGTGCGCAGCTTCTCCAGCTTCTGCTTGAAGCCAACCTCCTCGTTGCCCTTCCAGGCGTCGCTCAGCGAATCGCCAAGCGTGAAGCCGATCTCGCCGCGGCCGGCCTGGAGCAGGTTCAAGTTCTCCACCGATGCCTTGGTCGCTTGCGCCGTCACCTTGGCTCCCGGCAGTGCCTTGCCGTACACGTTGGAAAGCGCCACGCCCAGCGGGTAGTAGACGCCGCTGGTCCCGCCCGTCAGCACGGTGATGAAGGTCTCCGCCTTGGCCGGAACGGTGGCGAGACCGAGGCCGATGGCCGTGCACAACGCCAAGGCGTGGCGTTTCATCATCTGGCGATTCATAGTGGCCCTTCCCATTATCGTTTCTGCGCCTGGGCCATTGCCCAACGCCATGTTTCGTGTGCCCACATTGCGTGGGCTGCCCCAACCGACTGTAACGCGCCACAAAATTGCGCGCCAGTACGTACAATCCGATATGGATACCATCGGTTTCCCCTTCTTTTGGCCGAGGGGCGCAGGACCTTCTTGACCTTGGTGGGCGGACACCCCCTATCCTTGTGGCGCAAGACCGCCGACCGAAGCGGACACCACCCCGCCCCCGACCTTCGGCGCGTCAGGCGAATGAGGAAAGCCGGAACGGCAAGCCGATCGACTGCAAGCCAGACTTCAGCCAGCGGGAGGTAATTCGATGTCCTGTACCGTTTCGATGACCGTCAACGGCAAGACGGTCTCGCGCGAGGTGGAGGAGCGCACCTTGCTCGTCGCCTTCCTGCGCGAGCATCTGGGCCTGACGGGCACTCATGTCGGCTGCGATACCAGCCAGTGCGGCGCCTGCGTCGTCCATGTCGACGGGCGTTCGGTGAAATCCTGCACCACGCTGGCCGTCCAGGCCGACGGCGCGACCATCACCACCATCGAGGGGCTGGCGGTGGCTGACGGCACGCTGCATCCGATGCAGGCTGCCTTCCGCGAGCATCACGGGCTGCAATGCGGCTTCTGCACGCCGGGCATGGTGATGAGCGCAGTCGATCTGGTCCGCGAGACCCCCAATCCGACCGAGGCCGAGATCCGCGAAGGGCTGGAGGGCAACATCTGCCGTTGCACCGGCTACCACAACATCGTCAAGGCGGTGAAGGCCGGGGCCGAGGCGATGGCTGGAACGCAGCCGACGGCGGCAGCGTCCGAATAAAGGCGCTCTTGCGCCAGGAAAAAGTAGGCAATTCCGCATCTTACGCGTTCCTGTGGGAGGAAACACGAGATGGCGAACCCCAATGGCATCGGCGCCCCGGTGCGCCGGCGCGAAGACCAGCGCTTTCTGACCGGCCGAGGCAACTACACCGACGATTTCAAGCGCCTGAACATGACCCATGCGGTCCATGTGCGCTCCTCCTATGCCCACGCCCGCATCCTTGGCATCGACGTGACCGACGCGTTGGCGATGCCGGGTGTGGTCGCCGTGCTGACCGGGGCCGACATGGAGGCCGACAAGGTCGGCAGCCTGCCCTGCGGCTGGCAGATCCATTCCAAGGACGGCTCGCCGATGAGGGAGCCGCCGCATTACCCTCTGGCGCGCGACCGGGTGCGCTATGTCGGCGACGCGGTGGCGGTCGTCATCGCAGAAACCCGCGAGCAGGCGCGCGACGCCGCCGAGATGGTGGTGGTCGAATACGAGGAACTGCCGGCCGCCGGCTCCTCCACCCGGGCCATCGACGGCAGCGCCCCGCTGGTGCATGACGATGCGCCGGGCAACGTCTGCTACGACTGGCATCTGGGCGACAAGGCGGCGGTGGACGCGGCCTTCGCGCAGGCGGCCCATGTCGCCAGGATCGACCTGATCAACCAGCGGCTGGTTCCGAACGCGATGGAGCCGCGGGCGGCACTGGGCGAATATGACCAGTCGAACGGCGAATACACCCTGACCACCACGAGCCAGAACCCACACGTCACCCGCCTGCTGATGGGCGCCTTCGTGCTGGGCATTCCCGAACACAAGCTGCGCGTGGTGGCCCCCGACGTCGGCGGCGGATTCGGGTCGAAGATCTTCCATTACGGCGAGGAGGCCGTCGTCACCTGGGCTGCGCGCAAGGTAGGCCGTCCGGTGAAATGGACAGCCGACCGCTCGGAAAGCTTCCTGACAGACGCCCATGGTCGCGATCATGTCAGCCATGCCGAACTGGCGATGGATGCGGACGGCAATTTCCTGGCGCTGCGCGTCGCCACCCTGGCCAATCTCGGCGCCTACCTGTCGACCTTCGCGCCGTCAATCCCGACCTACCTGTACGCCACCCTGCTGGCCGGCCAGTACAAGACCCCGGCGATCTATGCCGAGGTGAAGGCGGTCTTCACCAACACCGCCCCGGTCGACGCCTATCGCGGCGCCGGCCGGCCGGAGGCCTGCTACCTGATCGAACGGCTGGTGGATGTGGCGGCCGGCGTGATGGGCATGGACCGGACCGAGATCCGCCGCCGCAACTTCGTGCCGAAGGAGGCGATGCCCTACCAGACCCCCGTCGCCCTGCAATATGACACTGGCGACTTCGCCAAGAATCTCGACATTGCCCTGCCGTTGGTCGATTACCCCGGCTTCGAGCAGCGCCGCGCCGAATCCAAGGCGCGCGGCAAGCTGCGCGGCATCGGCTTCGCCACCTACATCGAGGCCTGCGGCATCGCACCGAGCAATGTAGCGGGTGCGCTGGGAGCTCGCGCAGGACTTTATGAATGTGCAGAAGTCCGTTTCCATCCAACGGGTTCGGTGACGGTCTTCACAGGCTCCCACAGCCACGGCCAGGGCCATGAGACCACCTTCGCCCAGATCGTGGCCGAACGGTTCGGCATTCCGATCGAGAATGTCGAGATCGTCCACGGTGACACCAACAAGATCCCTTTCGGAATGGGCACTTACGGCTCGCGCTCGCTGGCGGTCGGCGGCTCGGCCCTGGTGAAGGCAATGGACAAGGTGGAGCGCAAGGCGCGGAAGATCGCCGCCCATATGCTGGAGGCGGCGGAGACCGACATCGAGGTGAAGGAAGGCCGTTTCACGGTCGCCGGCACCGACAAGAGCCTGGGCATCGGCGATATCGCGCTGCAAGCCTATGTCCCGCACAATTTCCCGCTGGACGAGCTGGAGCCGGGCCTGGACGAGCAGGCCTTCTACGATCCCAAGAACTTCACCTATCCCAACGGCTGCCATGTCTGTGAGCTGGAGATCGATCCCGACACCGGTGTCACTACCATCGTCAGCTTCGCGGCGGTGGACGATTTCGGCAACGTCATCAACCCGCTGATCGTCGAGGGGCAGGTGCATGGCGGCCTCGTCCAGGGCATCGGACAGGCGCTGTACGAGAACTGCGTCTATGACGAGGAGTCGGGCCAGCTCGTCACCGGCTCCTACATGGACTATTGCATGCCGCGGGCGGACGATGTCCCATCCTTCATCGTGCGCTATCACGAGGATCAGCCCTGCACCCACAACCCGTTGGGCGTGAAGGGCTGCGGCGAGGCCGGGACCATCGGCGCAGCCGCGGCGGTGATGAACGCGGTGGTGGACGCGCTGACGGATTATGGCATCGCCCACATGGACATGCCGGCGACGCCGGAAAAGGTCTGGCGGGTGATCCGGGATGCCACACCCGCCCCCGCCATGGCGGCGGAATAGACGGCCGAAGAAGAAGGAGGCTAGAGAATGTACGCGTTCACGTACCAACGGCCGACATCGCTGACCGACGCGGCGGCCGCGATCCAGGCGGAGGATGCCAAGCTGCTCGGCGGCGGCCAGACGCTGCTGCCGACGCTGAAACAGCGCCTCGCCCGACCGACCGACCTGATCGACCTCGGCGCCATTGCGGAGCTGAAAGGCATCCGTGAGGTCGACGACGGGCTCGAGATCGGCGCCTTCACCCGCCATGCCGAGGTCGCCCATTCCGACCTCGTCAAGCGGGCGATCCCGGCGCTGGCCAGCCTTGCCGAGGGCATCGGCGACCGGCAGGTCCGCAACATGGGCACGCTCGGCGGCTCCATCGCCAATGCCGACCCGTCGGCCGACTATCCGTCGGCGGTTGTGGCGCTCAAATCGGTGGTGACCACCGACCGCCGCAGCATTTCCGGCGACGATTTCTTCACCGGCATGTTTGAAACCGCGCTGGAGCCGGGCGAGATCGTAAAGTCCGTGCGCTTTTCCCATCCCGACAAGGCAGCCTATGCCAAGTTCCGCAACCCGGCCAGCCGCTATGCCATCGTCGGTGTCTTCGTCGCCCGGTTCGGGACAGAGGTCCGGGTGGCGGTGACCGGGGCCGCCGGTTCCGTCTTCCGGGCAGAGGCCTTCGAGGCGGCGCTGGCCGCCGACTTCCGGGCCGAGGCGTTGAATGGCCTGTCGGTGGAGGCCGACGGCATGAACGCCGACATCCACGCCAGCGCCGACTACCGCGCCCATCTCGTCACTGTGATGGCCAAGCGGGCTGTGCAGGCGGCATGATCAGGTTCCCTCTTCCGCTCCCGTTCAGACGGGGCGGAAGAGGGCATTCGTCGTCCACTTCCAGAGCGCTCGATGACCACACCCCTTCCCGCCTCCGTCGATGAAACGCTGGCGCTTCTCACCCGCGGCAACTATGTCGCCGACCGCTCGCTGGCAACCGCGCTGTTCCTGGCGCTGAAGCTGAAGCGCCCGCTGTTTCTGGAGGGAGAGGCGGGAGTCGGCAAGACGGAGATCGCCAAGGTTCTGTCGTCGATGCTCGGCCGCAAGCTGCTGAGGCTGCAATGCTATGAGGGGTTGGACGCGTCGTCCGCCGTCTATGAGTGGAACTATGCCCGCCAGATGATGGAAATCCGGTTGGCCGAGGCGTCGGGCGGCCAGGACCGGGAGTCGCTGGCCGCCGACCTGTTCTCCGAACGTTTTCTGGTCAAGCGCCCGCTGCTGCAGGCGTTGGAGCCGGGCCTTGCCGGCCCGCCGGTGCTGCTGATCGACGAGTTGGACCGCACCGATGAGCCGTTCGAGGCCTATCTGCTTGAGATCCTGTCCGACTATCAGGTCTCGATCCCGGAATTCGGCACCGTCCATGCGCCGGAGCCACCCATCGTCATCCTCACCTCCAACCGCACGCGCGAAATCCATGACGCGCTGAAACGTCGCTGCTTCTACCACTGGGTCGATTACCCCGGGGCCGCGCGGGAACGGGAGATCGTGTCGGTGAAAGCGCCGCAGGCCGATGCGCGGCTGGCGGCCCAGGTGGTGGGGTTCGTACAGACCCTGCGTGGCATGGACCTCTACAAGGCGCCGGGCGTGGCGGAGACGCTGGACTGGGCGCAGGCCCTGGTGGAACTGAACCAGCTCGAACTGGAACCCTCCGTCATCAACGATACCCTGGGCACGCTGCTGAAATACCAGGACGACATCGGCCGTATCCAGGGCAGCGAGGCGGCGCGTATCCTGACCCAGGTCAAGACCGAGTTGGCCGCCACCACCGCACGGTGACGCCGCCATGGAAGACGCCGCGCCGGACGGGCGCCTCACCCTCAACCTGATGCATTTCGCCCGTGCGCTGCGCGGCGCCGGCCTGCCGGTCGGGCCGGGCAAGGTCCTGCAGGCGATCGAGGCGGTCGAGGCGGTGGGGCTGTCCAACCGCACCGACTTCTATTGGGCGCTTCACGCGGTCTTCGTGAACCGCCGCGACCAGAGCGAGCTGTTCGACCAAGCCTTTCATGTCTTCTGGCGCAATCCGGACATCCTGAAGCGGATGATGTCCCTGATGCTGCCGAAGGTGCGCACCGATGCCCCGCCCGACCGGCCGGAGATGGCCCAGCGCCTCGCCGAGGCTCTGCATGGCGGCGGCACGGAACGCAAGGAGCTGGAAAGGACCGAGATCGAGCTCGATGCCTCCTTCACCGTGTCTGCGGCGGAGCGCCTGCAGGACAAGGATTTCGAGAAGATGACGGGCGAGGAGATGGCGCAGGCCAAGCGCCTGCTCTCACGTCTCGCCCTGCCGCTGGCGGAGATCACCACGCGGCGCTACCGGCCCGACCCGATGGGGCCGCGTGTCGATCCGCGCGCCACCCTGCGGCGGATGCTCCGCAGCGGCGGCGAGTTGTCCGACCTTGCACGCAAGCGCCGCCGGACCCGGCCGCCGCCGCTGGTGGTGCTGTGCGACATCTCCGGCTCGATGACCCGCTATTCGCGGATGCTGCTGCATTTCATGCATGCGGTGACCAACGACCGCGACCGGGTCCATAGCTTCGTCTTCGGCACCCGGCTGACCAACATCACCCGCCATCTGCGGCACAAGGACGTCGACGTGGCGCTGGATGCGGTGTCGGGAGCCGTCGCCGACTGGTCCGGCGGCACGCGGATCGGCACGGCGCTGCACGCCTTCAACCGGACCTGGGCGCGCCGGGTGCTGGGCCAGGGAGCCTTGGTCCTTCTCATTACCGACGGGCTTGACAGGGATGCAGGGGAAGGGCTTGCGGCAGAGGCCGAACGGCTGCACAAAAGCTGTAGGCGGCTCGTCTGGCTGAATCCATTGCTGCGCTGGGAAGGCTTCGCGCCGAAATCCTCGGGCATCCGGGCGCTGCTGCCGCATGTGGACGATTTTCTTGCGGCCCACAGCCTGAACAGCCTCGCGGATCTGGCCGGAGCCCTGTCGGCCGGCGGTCCGCGTCGTAGCCCGGGCTTGCGCCGTTGGCTGAAGGAGGCGGCGGAATGAGCGACACCCTGATGGCGGATAACATCGTGGAGCAGGCGGCCTCATGGCGCGCCGCCGGCCGCAGGGTTGCCCTGGCGACCGTCGTGTCGACCTGGGGGTCGTCACCGCGGCCGGTCGGCAGCCAGATGGCGGTCGACGACCGCGGCTCCATGGCCGGTTCGGTGTCCGGTGGCTGCATCGAGAGCGCCGTCGCGCATGAGGCGGGCAAGACGATGGAGGATGGCGAACCGCGCCTGCTGTCCTTCGGCATCACCAACGAAATGGCCTGGGAAGTCGGGCTGGCCTGCGGCGGGCAGGTACAGGTCTATGTCGAGGCCGTGGAATGAAACGCGAGATTCTTGACCGCCTGCTGGCGGCGAAGGCCGCCGCCCTGCCGGCCGCCCTGGTGACCGACTTGAACAGCGGTCTCCAGACCATCGTTTGTGAAGATACGGTCCATGGCAGCTTCGGGCTCGAACCCGACCTGCTTGACGAGGTGCGGCGGCGCATCCGGCAGGATCGGTCCGGCCTGTTGACCGATCCGCAGGACGAGGATGGGTTCCGTCTGTTCGTGCATGTCCACAATCCGGCGATGCGTCTGCTGATCGTCGGCGCGGTGCACATCGCCCAGGCGCTGGCCCCGCTGGCGGCGCTGACCGGCTACGACGTGACGGTGGTCGACCCGCGCGGCGCCTTTGCGACCGAGGCTCGCTTCCCCGGCGTGAAGCTGAACGGCTTGTGGCCGGACGAGGCTCTGGCCGAGTTGAAGCCCGACGTCCGAACCGCCGTGGTCACCCTGACCCACGACCCCAAACTGGACGATCCGGCGCTGATTTCAGCATTGCGTTCGCCGGCCTTCTATGTCGGCGCGCTGGGCAGCAAGCGCACCCACGCGCTGCGGCTCGATCGTCTGCGCGACGAAGGTCTGAGCGAACCCGAGGTCAAGCGCATCCGCGGCCCCGTCGGACTATCCATCGGTGCCGTTACCCCGGCTGAGATCGCCCTGTCGATCATGGGGCAGATCACCTGCGTGCGGCGGGGGGAGAACCATCCCTGCTGAGGGGCAGCAGGGGACATTCGAAACCGTCCCCTGTCCTTCTCAACCTTCTGCCCATTGCCCGGCTCCGGTCAGAGTGCCATATCCGGGGGCAACTCTTGTCTCCACCGGAGCCCCTATGTTCTTCGGCCCGCTTTCCTTGCCAGACGCCGAGGGCGCCATATTGGCGCATTCTCTGCGTCTGGGCTCTGTGTCGTTCAAGAAGGGCCGGCGGCTGTCGGCGTCCGATGTGGCGGCTCTGCGGGAGGCCGGCCTCGCCGAGGTAATTGCCGCCAAGCTGAACGCCGCCGACATCGGCGAGGACACCGCCGCCTCCCGGATCGCCACGGCGGTGGCAGGCGAAGCGGTGCAGGTCGCCGCCGCCTTCACCGGCAGGGTCAACCTGTTCGCCGGGGCGCGTGGGCTGTTGCGGCTGGACCCGGCGCGAATCGATGCGATCAATGCCATCGACGAGAGCGTCACCATCGCCACCTTGCCCGACTTCGCACCCGTCGAGCCCGGGCAGATGCTGGCGACAGTCAAGATCATCCCCTTCGCCGCCCCGGCGGCCGCGGTCGAGCAGGCCGAGAGTCTGGCCGCCGATGGCGGGCAGCCGCTTGCCGTCCTGCCCTACCGGCCGCTGTCGGTCGCGCTGATCCAGACCCGGCTGCCGGGGGTGAAGGACAGCGTGCTCGACAAGACCATCGTCGTAACGCGGGAGCGGGTGGAAGCCTTTGGCGGCACGCTGGTCCACGAAGCACGTTGCGACCATGACGAGGGGGCGCTGACCGACCGGATCGCCGCCATGCCTCCGGCCGACCTGCTGCTGATCGCGGGCGCTTCGGCCATCACTGACCGGCGCGACGTGCTGCCCGCCGCCATCGAGCGGGCCGGCGGGACAGTGGAGCATTTCGGCATGCCGGTGGACCCCGGCAACCTGCTGCTGCTGGGCCAGCTGGGCGGAAAGCCGGTGCTTGGACTGCCCGGCTGTGCACGATCGCCCAAGCTGAACGGCTTCGACTGGGTGTTGCAGCGCATTGCCGCGGGCAAGCCGCCGGGGCGGGCGGAGGTGATGCGAATGGGGGTCGGAGGGCTGCTCGCCGAGATCCCGACCCGCCCGTCGCCCCGAGCCGGGGGGGAGGCCGAACCACAGCTGCGGGCACCGCGCGTCACCGCCTTGGTCCTCGCCGCGGGCCGGTCCAGCCGCATGGGCAGCACCAACAAGCTGCTGGCGGAGGTCAACGGTGCGCCGCTGGTCGCCCGCGCGGTCGATGCCGCCCTTGCATCCCAGGCCGCCACCGTCATCGTCGTGACCGGTCACCAGGGCGAAAGCGTCGCTCGGGTGCTGGCTGACCGCCCGGTCACCTTCGTCCACAATCCGGCCTTCGGCGATGGGCTGAGCAGTTCGTTGCGCGCGGGGTTGGCGGCGGTGCCGAGCGCTTCGGACGCCGTGGTGGTGTGTTTGGGCGACATGCCGCGGGTGGCATCCGCCGTGATCGACCGGCTGATCGCCGCCTACGCCCCGCTGGAAGGCCGGGCAATCTGCGTGCCGACGACCCATGGCAAACAGGGCAATCCGGTGCTTTGGGACCGGGCCTACTTTGCGGAAATGGCGGCCATTACCGGGGACACCGGCGCCAAGCGGCTGATCGGCCAACATGCCGACCGGCTGTGCGAAGTGCCGGTGGACGATGCCGGCATCCTCTATGACGTCGACACGCCCGATCTGCTGGCGCGCTTCACCGCAACCGTCAGCGAGCCAGATCCAGCCAGCGCCGGGTCATGGCCCGGGTGAACTCTTCCGCCGCCGGCAGATGGGTGGCGATGGACTCCTCCAGCCCGTTCAGCATTCCGCCATTGCTCTCCCGCGCCTCATCGCGGATTCGCGATGCCCAGCCGCGCAGTATGTCGCCCGTCGCTTCCGGGTGGAACTGGAAGGCATAGGTGGCCCGGCCCAGCCGGAAGGCCTGGCGCTCGCACGCCTCGCTGTAGGCCAGCGGCACGGCGCCGTCAGGGAACTCGAAGGTATCGTAATGCCATTGCGCCAGATTGAGAGCCGGCCCGAAGCCGCCGAAAAGCGGGTCGTCCTGCGCGCTGTCGGTCAGGCTGACAGGGTGGATCCCCAGTTCCGGCGTGGCGTGGCGGTAGACCTTGGCGCCATAGGCACGGGCGGCGAGCTGTGCGCCTAGGCAGATGCCCATCACCGGACGGTCGGCGTCGGTGAAGTCGCGGATAGTCTCCATCACCCGGCCGAAATGCGGCCCCTTGACGTCGTCCCAAGCGTCCTGGGGGCCGCCGAGCACCACCAGCCCGGCATAGCCGTCATTTCCGGGGCCGTCCCTGTCGGGAATCGCCTCCCCCTCGTTGGCGGCAATGGTGACGAGGGTGGCGCCGTTGTCGGTCAGCGCCTCGCCCACCAGACCGATCGGGGCGGTACGGCTGTTCTGAACGACCAGGATGCGCATGGTTTTGCTCGGCTCGCGTCGTTGGCACATTTGTCACCAAGTTGTGAGACCGTCTCGGGCGGAGTTCAAGCTGCAGCCGCACCAGATCGCAGGCCGCGACACGCAAAGCCGCTATGCGCGGTGCCGACGAGCTGTTCTACAGTGCAGCCCATCGTCCCAGACCGCGCCGGAGGTACATCCGCATGCTGTCCCGCACCCATTCACTCATCGCCCTGCTCCCCGCGGTCCTCCTTGGCGCGTCCCTGCCCGCCTGGGCGCAGAGCGGGTCGCTGACCTTCCTTCATGTCAACGACGTATACGAGATCGTGCCGGTGAAGGGACAGGGCGGCTTCGGGCCCCTGATGACCCTGCTGAGGCGGGAGCGGGCGGTGGCGCCCGATGCCGTCACCACGGTGGGCGGCGATTTCCTGTCACCGTCGCTGCTGTCGGGGACGACGCGGGGCGAACAGATGATCGCGCTGTTCAACGCCATCGGCGTCGATGCCGTGACCTTCGGCAACCATGAATTCGACTTCGGTCCCGAGCTGCTGAAACAGCGCATGGCCGAATCGAAGTTTCCATGGATCGGCAGCAATGTGCACGCGGCCGACGGCTCCGCTTTCGGCACCACGGTCCCGAGTGTGATTCGGAGCATCGACGGCATCACCGTCGGCTTCACTGGGCTGATAACCCCGGATACCGCACGCCTGTCCAGCGCCGGACCGGGCTTGAGCTTCCTCCCCGTCCTGGAGACCGCCGCATCGGCGGTGAAGGATCTGCGGGCCAAGGGAGCGGCGGTCGTCGTGGCGCTGACCCACCTGACCATCGAGGAGGACCGCGAATTGGCCGCCAAGGTGAAGGGCATCGACCTGATCCTGGGCGGCCACGACCACGATCCGATCAGCTTCTACGAGGGCTCCACCCTGATTCTGAAGGCCGGGCACGATGCGCAGTATCTCGGCGTCGTCAAGCTTCAGGTCGAAACCAGGGATGGCGGAAAAGGGCCGGTGATCACCACGATACCGACCGAATGGCGCTTCGTCACCACCGCTGGCGTCGCCCCGGATGCGGAGGTGGAGGCGGTGGTCGACGGCTATACGAAGCGACTCGACAACGACCTCGCCGCCGCGATCGGCACGACGACCACCGAACTGGACAGCCGCAAGGACGTGGTGCGCAGCCGTGAGGCCAGCATGGGCAACCTGATCGCCGACGCGCTGCGTGATGCGCTGAAGGCCGATGTCGCCATCACCAACGGCGGCGGCATCCGTGCCGACGCGCTGCATCCCGCCGGCTCCACCCTGATCCGCCGCGACATATTCGCCGAACTTCCCTTCGGCAATGTCGGCGTGCTGGTGGAGATGTCGGGGCTGGACCTGATGTCCACGCTGGAGCACGGCGTCAGCAAGGTGGAGGAGAAGGCCGGCCGCTTCCCTCAGGTTTCCGGTCTCACCATGGCTTACGACCCCAAGGCACCGGCCGGACGCCGGGTGAGTTCGGTGACGGTGGGCCGCAAGCCCATCGACCCGCAGGCGACCTATCGCGTCGCCACCAATGATTACATGCTGAAGGGTGGCGACGGCTATGCCGCTTTTCCGCGGGCCAAAGTCGTCGTCGACGCCTCGGGCGCTGTATTGCTGGCGACCATCGTGATGAATTATGTCGAAGCCAAGAAGACGGTCGGGCCCACCGTCGAGGGACGCATCGTGGCAGAATAACGCAGGCATAGCGACATTATCGGGCCATGCGGCGACACTCCGTTGCGCTAAGCCGGCATTTGCCTTTAGGGTAGTCCGTCTGCCCTATCTCCGCGCCGGATCCGCCGCATGTCCTACACCCAGTCCAACCGCTCCAACGACTTCGCCCAGACCTTCAACACCGCCCATGGCGAGGCAGGTCTGGCGCGGGTGTCCATTGCCCATATCCTGCAACGCATCCAGGCCGACCCGAATTTCCTGTTCGCGGAGGAATTCCGGCAGGGTGCCGGTCAGTGCCCCTTCCATATGGGCGCGGCCGAGGGCGCGGCGGACGCAGCGCCGCCCATCCCGCAGGACGATGCCGACAAGGTGGCAGTCAACAGCCTGCTGGCCCTGCTCTTCAACCGGTTGCGCGACCATATCGCCGAAAAATTGCCCTTCGACGACGAGGGCCGGCCGCTGCTGCCGATCCCGCCGCGCTCACCCCATGGATTGGACCCGGCCGACCGCGCCGCCATGGCGGCGGCCCCTGTGGACGCCTTCTGTTCGGTCCTGCGCGACGCCACCTGCCATCTGCTGGACGGGCTGATCACCGGATGGGCCATCGACCTCGTGCATGAGGAGGAGCATTTCCGTTCGCAGGGCGAGGGTGCCATCTCGCTGGATGCTGCAGCGACGTTTGTGCTGCGCACGGTGCTGGAACATTCGCCGCTCTATCAGCGCGCCGGCTACGACATGCTGTCGATCACCAAGACCGGCAGCCATACCGCCATTCATATCTGCTGGGCTCTGGTCGAAGCGGCCCCCATCCTGGTGCCGGGCCGCGACGCCGCGTTCTACGACGATCTGGTCCGCCGCAGCCTGAAGCAGATCGTGCCGCTGTCGATGTCCAGCCTCGGCATGCTGGTCCACTACATGGAGGAAAGCGGGATCGAGCCGGCCGACGGGCTGGCGGTCCACCGACTGCCCAAGGACCAGACCGCCTTCATACTCGACGGCAACGGGCTGATCCGGCTGAACGCCGCTCCCATCGTCACCTTCGCCAAGCCGGGCGAGCGCTATTACACCGGCTGTCCAGCCTTCTACACCACGAACCTGATCAAGCTGTATCTGGATATCGTCGCCGGGCTGGCGCTGGAATACTCCGTCTACGACCGTTTGCAGGAGGGCTGATCGTCATGGCCCGGACCAACGACTTCGCCCTTGCCTACGCCTCGGCGCATGAAGAGGCCGGGATGACCCGGATCAACCTTGCGCCCATCCTGCACCGCATCGCCGAAGATCCGAATTACTTCTTCAGCGACGAGTTGCTTGCCCTTGCCGGCCATTGCCCTGCCCATGGCGATACCCGCAAGGAGGATTTCGAGAAGGTCGCGATCAACACGTTGCTGGGCGTCCTCTATGTCGACCTTCGCGATCACATCATCGCCCGCATGCCGCTGGACGAAACCGGTCAACTTCGGCTGTCGACCCCGCCGGACTCGCCGCACGGTCTGGACTTCACCGACCCTGAGAACATGGCCGCCGCCGATCCCGATCGCATGGTGGGTTTCCTGCGCGATTCGGTCTGCCACCTGCTGGACGCCGTCATCAAGGATTGGGCGATCAAGGTGATGGTGGAAGAGGAGCACTGCCGGGAAGAGGGCACCATCACCGAGCTTGCCGCCGCCGGCTATGTCCTGGGCCGCGAATTGCAGAAGTCGGTGCTTCACGGTCCGTCGGGCTACGACATGCTGTCGATCACTAAGACCGGCAGCCATACCGCGCTCCATGTCTGCTGGAATCTGGTGGAAGCGGCGCCTCTGCTGCGCCCCGGCCTGGAGGCTGCCGCCTATGACGACCTTGTCCGCCGAAGCCTGAAGCAGGTGCTGCCGCTGGCGATGGGCAGTCTCGGCATGCTGTGCCAGTTCATGGCCGCGGGCAGGATCGAGGCCGACGACCATCAGGCCATCCACCCCCTGCGCCCCGACCAGTCGGCCTTCCTCTACGATCCCGACAAGGATCTGATCGTCCTGAACACCGACCTGATCGAACCGACGGCGATGGTAGGCGAGCGGCATTATACCGGCTGTCCGGCCTTCTACGCCAACGGCCTGATCAACCTGTACATGGAAATCGTCCTGACCCTGGCGGCGCAGCACGGCATGTATGTCCGGCTTCAGGGCCGGGCTGCGGGTCTGGCTTCGCAGCTCCGCGGCATGACGGGTTCTTGACGGAACGACGACCGTGCCTATGTTGGCGTTCCGTCAGAGTCGAAAGGTCTAAGTTGGCGAAGAAGAGCTATTTGCGGGCGGTCACCACCACGGCGCTGGCCGACGCGATCAAGCGCGGCCGCAGCCGCATGGCGACGCCTTGGCAGCGTGCACTGGGCCACCTGGAAAGTGTGTTCATCGATCATGCCTGCTTCCGGCTGATCTATTCCAACACCTACCGTATCTCGCCCAACATGTACCGGGCGAGCCAGCCCTCGCCATCGCACATCGCCTTGGCGGGCCGTAACGGGGTGAAGACGATCCTGAACCTGCGGGGATCGCGCGACTGCGCCTCCTACATCCTGGAGGCGGAGGCCTGCAGCGCCCACGGGCTGGAACTGGTCGACTTCCCGGTGAACTCCCGTGACATGCCGAAGAAGGAAACGCTTCTGAAAGCGCGTGAGCTGTTCCGGACAATGACCTATCCGGCACTGATGCATTGCAAGTCGGGGGCAGATCGCGCCGGCTTCATGTCGACGCTGTACCTGTTCGCGCATGAAGGTCAATCGCTCGACCGGGCAATGCAACAGTTGTCCTGGAAATACGGCCACTTCAAGCAGGCGAAGACTGGCATTCTCGACTATTTCTTCGAGTTGTACGCCGCCTACAACCAGAAGCGCCCTATCCCGTTCTGGGACTGGGTCGAGCACGTCTATGATCCGGTGGAGGCCAAGGCCAGCTTCCGGTCGCGCGAATGGGCCGACGCCGTGGTCGACCGGGTGCTGGGCCGCGAGTAGCGCGACCCGGCGACCCCGATATCACCGGGCGACGTACCAGTCCGTCCGGTGATTGAAGGCGACGAATGCATTGAGCACCACCGCACCCAGGATGGAGGCCAGCAGCGCCGGCCCCTCCAGCACGAAGGCCGCGGCCGAGAAAACCGCCAAGTCGAACAGTGCCTGCAGCCATCCGGCGCGGAAACCGGTCTTCTCCTGCAGGTAGAAAGCGAGGATACCGACCCCACCGCCACTCGCGCCGTGGCGGAACAGTCCGATCACGCCGATCCCGACACAGAATCCCGCGAGCACCGCCGCGACATAAGGGTTGATGGCGTTGAAGCTCATCATCGAAGGCAACAGGCTGGACAGCACGGAAATACCGGTAACGGCGATCAGCGACTTGATGGTGAAGCCGACGCCGATCCGGGCAAGCGCAAGAAAGTAGAAAGGCAGGTTGACCAGGAAGAACAAGAGTCCAAAATTCAGGCCCGTTGCATAAGAAATTACAAAGGCAAGCCCTGCCGCCTGACCGGTTACCAACCCTGCAGCATGCAGGATGGCAATACCGAACGACGTCATCACGATTCCGAACAATTGACCCTGCAGATTATCGAAGAAGCTATGCGCAGCACGAGGGCGATCGTAAGTTACCGGTGCAGGGGATGACGAAATGGTCTGCGTTGAATTGTTCGTCATGCCAATCACCCTTCGGTGTCGCCGGAGTTTTTACATGCAGCCTCCAATATAGGTCATTTTTGCTGACCTATCCATACTTCGATTGGGCAAAGGAACAGCTATGCGCTCAGCCCAGCCATGGACCTCTTCGTTGGTCCTTTGGTGCCGGGGTTGCTGTCGTTATGCCGCCAAGGTCCTTGCCAGGGTATCCCCGTCCACATTGCGGCCGGACAGGACGGCCACCGTCCGGCCGGTGCGCCCAAGCCGGCCACTCAGCACGGCGGCGACTCCAGCGGCACCGGCACCCTCCACCACCACGCCGAAAGAGCCGTGCAAGGCACGCATCGCCGCGGCGATTTCCGCTTCCTCCACCTCCACGATGCGATCGACCAGGGTGTCGACGATGAGTTGGGGCAGTTTGCCCAGGGCATGGACATTGATGCCATCGGCGAGCGTCGGGCCGCCACGCCGGGCCAGCCGGACGCCGATCACCCGGACCAACGGGCGCTGGGCCTTGACCGCTGCGGCGACACCGGCCAGCAGTCCGCCGCCGCCGACCGGAACCACTACGGTTTCCACATCCGGCCTGTCAGCCAGCACTTCCAGTCCGACCGTACCCTGACCGGCGATGACGTCGGGATCGTCATAGGGGTGGAGAAAGGTCAGCCGCCGCTCCGCCGCCAACTCCAGCGCCCTGCCCTTCGCCTCGCCCACCGTGGCGCCATGCAGCACCACCTCCGCTCCGAGTTCGGCGGTGCGCTCCACCTTGCAGCGGGGGGCCGTTTCCGGCATCACGATGGTCGCCCTCACCCCCAGTCGGGCGGCGTGCAGCGCGACGCCCTGCGCATGGTTCCCCGCGGACATCGCCACCACCCCGGCGGCCCGTTCCGGCGCCGTCAGGCGCAGAAGGCGGTTCAGTGCGCCACGCTCCTTGAACGCGCCGGTAGCCTGGAACACCTCGGCCTTCAGCCACAGCTCACGACCCAGCGTCGGCGCATGGAGCAGCGGGGTGCGAACGATCTGGCCGGACAGCCTGCGGGCGGCGTCGGTCATCGCCAACAGCGGCAACCACGCGGGCAGACGGTCTTCAAAATCGGGAGCGTGACCGGGTGTACAGACGGACAGGGTGCGCGCGGCATCGGCATGCGCGGTGAACATCGCGATGATCCTCGACAAACGAATTTTCGGGTAGAGCGGGCGTGACCCGGACCGCCTCAGCGGACCGGGTGGATAATTCGCGCCGAGCCACACATTCGCTCGCCAAGACGGGCGCCACCATTGGGCGCCAGAACGGCGGTCAGACAGTTGGACTTGTCATGAACCGGATTGGGGGCTCCGGGTGCCACAAGGTGCAGCGACACGCCACACACTCCACACGACCAGTGAACACGAACGCGGCAACTTTCCGACGCTCTCAGAGCGCCGGGCCGGTAATTCGCATTCGCATGGTGGCGGTGATGTTCATAGGATCTGCATACCCGTTGCAGCGGCGGCGGTCAAGCCGTCATCGTCCAAAATGCCGCAGAGCGTTGCTTTGCCATCAATTCAGCTCCACCCGGTTCCGTCCGCCGGCCTTGGCACGGTACAGTGCTTGGTCGGCCCGGCCCAGAACCGTTTCCACCGTATCCTCCAGCGGCCGGATTTCGGTCAGGCCGAAGCTGGCTGTCAGCTGGAAGTGCCGGCCATCGCTCAGCGGTATGGCCAAAGCTGCCAATCCGCCGCGCAACCGCTCCGCGATTGCGATGCCGGCACCGCGTGACGTTTCCGGAAGCAGGATGGCGAATTCCTCCCCGCCGATCCGACCGAGCTGGTCGGAGACACGCAGATGGCCCCGAATCACGTCGACCGTTTTGCGGATGGCGTCGTCGCCGGCAGCATGCCCCAACCCGTCGTTGATCCGCTTGAAATGGTCGATGTCGAGCATGATCAGGCAGGCGGAGCCGGTCTCCTGCCTGGAATTCCCCACCTCCTGCCCGGTCAGCAACTGTTCCAGCAGATCGAGGATATGGCGGCGATTGTGGACGCCGCTCAGCGGGTCAGTGGTTGCCAGACGGTGCAGTTCGCGCTCCATCCGGCGGCGTTCGGTGATGTCGGCGGCGATACCGATCAACCCGGCATCGCTGCCATCGGAAGCCGTCAGCGGCTGTTTCACCACCAGCAACTCGCGAGTATCGCCTCCAGGCCCAACCACGCTGGCTTCGAAGGAAAAGGCATCGGTCTCGGTCGTCTGTTCCACCTGTCCGGTCTCCATCCGCCGGGCCTTGCCGATTGCCCGCTCGGTCTGTTGCGCGTTGTCGGAGAACAGTTCGCGGAAGGCGCGGTTGCACAGGGCGTAGCGGCCGGCAGCGTCCTTGTACCAGACCGGGCTCGGCATCAATTCCACCAGATTCTCGATGAAACGGCGCTGTTCGTCGGCGAGCGCCGTCTGGCGTTCCAGTTCGGCGGTACGTTCTGCCACTCGGCGTTCCAGAGACTGGTTCAGCGTCTCGATGGTGACAAGGTCACGCCAGCCACGCACCGCGCTGATCACGCTGGTGAACAGCTTCTGGGCGGTCAGCTCCGCCTTGCTCTTATAGTCGTTGATGTCATAGGTGACGATGATCTCGCGCTCCGGCGCCTGTCCGGGCTGGCCGGTGCGAAGGATGATGCGGATATGACGGTTGCCCAGGTCGCGGCGGATGTGATGGACCAACCGGAGGCCGGCATCATGGGTTTCCATCACCACATCCAGCACCACCACCGGCAGGTCCGACCGTTCGGCCAGGATTGCCCTCGCCTCCACTGCGGAAAATGCACTGACGATGGCGAAGCGGCGCCCCTCGAACTCGAAATCGTTCAGCAGCAGGCGGGTCATCGCGTGGACCTGCTCATCGTCGTCGACCACCAGCACCGGCCAGGGTTCGGCCTGCGGCGCCATGCTGCGGTCTTTGTCGGCGGCGGCGAACAGGCTTTCGTCCGCGAACAGTTCCTCGTCTCGGTTGGACATGGCGGCGGCGCTCACTCGCTCTCGATGTCGACGCCCGTGAACACCTGGAGGAAGGGATCGATCCGGTAATTCCGGACTTCCCTGCGCAGGGCGACGGACACGATGGAGTGGGCGATGGGGTACCAGGGCAATTCCTGATGGAAGATGCGTTGCGCCGCGTGGTAATGAGCGATGCGTTCCTCCTGTACGCTGGTGCGCTTGGCCTTCACCACTTGGTCTTCGAAGGCGGAGTTGCACCATTTGGCGAAGTTGCCGCCGCCAGGGCGGGCGGCGTCGCAGCCCAGCAACAAGAACAGGAAATTGTCCGGATCGCCGTTATCACCGGTCCAGCCATAGATCGCCATGTCATGTTCGCCCAGCGCCAAGCGGCGGCGGTATTCCCGCCACTCGTCGGTAACCAGATTAACCTTGATGCCGACGCGCTCCAAATTGGCCTGGATCAGTTCCGCCGCGCGCTTGCCGTTGGGCATGTAGGCACGGGCGACCGGTGGGTACCACAGATCGAGTGTGAAGCCGCCCGCATGCCCCGCCTCGGCCAGCAGTCTGCGGGCTTCGTTCTGGTCGAAGGGATAATCCCCGATGCTGTCGTCGTAGGACCACATGATCGGCGGAATCGGGTTCTTGGCCGGCCGGCCGGCCTCCTGATAGACCGCGTCGAGCAGCATCTGCTTGTCGACCGCCAGCGTGATGGCGCGGCGCACCCGCGCATCGTCGAGCGGGGCCTTGCGCGTGTTGAAAGCCATATAGTCGAGGTTCAGTCCCTCGCGCCGTTGAACAACCAGATTTGGATCCCTGCCGATCTTCGCCAATTCGGCCGGGTTTGGAAAAACCATCAGGTGGCATTCGCCTGACCGCAATTTGTTCAGCCGCACCGCGGCGTTGGGATTGATGGCGAAGATCAGGGTGTCCAGCGGCTGGCGCCCGCCCCAATATCCTTCGAAAGCCTTGTAGCGGATCGCCACGTCCTTCTGGAAGGAAACCAATTGGAACGGTCCGGTGCCGACCGCCTCCTCGTCGAACAGGTCCAGCGTGCCGGCTTCCATCAGGGCCGCGGCATATTCCGCCGACTGGATCGAGGAGAAGGGCATGGCTAGGTTGGCCAGGAACGGGGCCTCCGGCCGATTCAGCGTAATGCGGACGGTATGGTCGTCAATCCTGTCCACTGCCTTCAGCAGCGCAGCCATCGACATATCCTTGAAATAGTCGTAGGTCGCCCTGCCCACCTTGTGAAAGGGATGGCCGTCCTTCCATTGCCGCTCGATGGAGAACAGCACGTCGTCCGCATTGAACAGCCGGGTCGGCGTGAAACGGTCGTTGGCATGGAAGCGCACGTCGCGGCGCAGCCTGAACTCGTAGGTTAGGCCGTCTTCCGACACCGTGTAGGATTCCGCCAGACCGGGCATCACACGAGTGGTGCCGCGCACGAACTCAATCAGATTGTTGTAGAGCGGCAATGCCGCATTCATGCTGGTGCCGGTGGTGGTGACCTGCGGATTGAAGCTTTCCGGATTAGCCTCTGAACAAAATACCAGGGACTTGTCCGCCATTGCCGGCCCGGCTGCCGTCAAGCCCAAAAGAAGAGTGGAAACGGCCAAACCTCTTGCAAAGGGATTCATCCGAAACGTCCGGGACACCAGCATTCAATGCTCCAGCGAAGACTGTGCCTCAACCAATGATCTCATGTTATCAGTAGCAAAACGACGTGGGAAGCGAATGGTGAAACGGACACCGTAGCCAACGGCACTGTCGACCGACACCCGGCCACCCAGCGCATTCGCCACTAAGTTGTAAACAATGTGCAGGCCGAGCCCGGTGTTCCCTGCCCCGCGCCGGGTGGTGAAGAAGGGATCGAACACCCGCCCCAGATGGATCGGTGCGATACCCTTGCCATCGTCGGCATAGACCAGTTCCACCATGTCGGGCATGATCGGCGCCGCGGTGATGGACAGATGGCCCTGCTGACCCTGGTCATAGGCGTGGGCGATCGAGTTCATCACCAGATTGGTCAGGATTTGCGCCAGCACACCGGGATGGCCGTCGATCTCCACAGGTTCGGGGCACTCCACCCGCAAGGTATGACCGGCCCGCCGCCATGACGGGCTGAGACTGGTCGCCAGATCCTCCAGATAAGGCTTCAGCATGAAACATCGTGCCTCCCCGCTGGTCTGGTCAGCTGCGACCTGCTTGAAACTCTGCACCAGTTCACCCGCTTGCCGCAGGTTCAGCACCATCAACCGGGTCAACTCCTCCGCCGTGCTATGGAAATCGATGAAATCGCCGCGGCGCAGGCTCCCGTCGCGGGCCAGCCGTACGACTGCTTCCAGCCTGTCCTGTAGATGGGTCGCGCCCATCAACGCATTGCCGAGCGGGGTGTTGATCTCATGCGCCACACCGGCAACGAGCGCTCCAAGCGAGGCCATCTTCTCGGCCTGGATCAGGTCGGCCTGGGTGCGGCGCAGGTCCTCCAGAGCATGATCGGCACGTTCCTTCGCTTGGCGCGCCGCCTGCTCGCGCAGGCCGATCTCGCGGATGAAGAAGTCGGCGGCCCGGGCCATCGCCCCGAACTCGTCACGGCGGCGGGTGCCGTCGATGCGGCCAGCCAGCGGATCGTCTGCCAACCGGGTCATCTGTTCTTGCAGGCGCAGCACCGGCCGGCTGATCGAACGCGCGACGACCAGGGCCGCACCACCGCCCAGCAGCAGGCCGATGGTCGCGCCCACGATCAGGATGCGGGTCAGCAATTCGCCGATGCCGGCGGCCTCGTCGCGGAAGGTCTCGTCCAACTGCCTTGCGGTCTCCACCAGGGCACCAGCGTTGCGATCCATGGCAACCAGCAGTTGGTTCAGTCGGCGTAGCCCCGCCGCAGTGCGTCCCAGGCTGTCGCGCCAGTTGCGGATCGCCGACAGCACCTCATCCTGCAACAGCGGCGACATGGGCAGGCTGCGGACGGTCGCCAGCAGGATGCCGGCATCGTCGACGATCCGATCCGCCTCATCCGCGTCGCGTACCGCGACCGCTTCGGCCGCCCGGCGGCCCAGCCGCAAGGCGACGACGGCGACGTTCTGGGTCTCCTGTTCCGTATCGTTGGCCTGGATGGCATAGGCGATCAGCTGTACCACCTCGTCCTGCACCGCGGCGTAGCCGGTGGACTTCACCATCAGGATTCGGGCGGTCAATGCCTCGATGGCCGCCGCCGCCTCGGTACCGGCACGCTGGGCCTCCTCCAGCGCCTGCTGCGCCTCGGCGGATCGCTCCTGTGCCTCGCGCAGACGGTCGAGCGGCAGACGCAACGACGGCAGCAACGAGGACAGGTAGGTCACGTCGGGCTGGCGGTCCAACGTGCCGGTCAGGACCAGCGCCCGCACCGCAGGCAGGGTCCGGATCACCTGCTCTGCAAGCATGCGTTCGGCCAGCGTGCCGCCATCCGCGGCATTGGCCACGACGTCGACCGCATGCTCAAAGCCCTCCAGCGCCGCGTCCCGCCCGGTCTGCGCTTCGCGCAGGGCGATGACCGAAGCTTGCAGCGCGGCGACTGCGGAGGCATAGCGGACGGCGGCCTCTTGCGCCGGATAGCGGTCGGCAAGCGGATCGGTCCGTCGCAGGGCGTCCCGAAGCCGAGCGGTGGTGGCGAACAGTTTGTCGGTTGCGATGCGGAAATCGGCGGGGGTTGATGGTTGCCCGGTGCCGAAGGCCAAGCCGGCGACATGCTGCGCCTCCATCCGCTGCAGGGACAGCATCGCCTCGCGCAGGTCATGGGCGCCGTCCACCACGTCGCGGCTGTCACGCAGGCGCCGGTCGGCCTCGGTCAGCGATCCCAACAGGTCGACATTTGCGGCATGCTGCCGTTCGCGGGCACGGTCGGTCAGGGCCATCAGCGAGGCGGCGTAGCGTCCCATGTCGTCAACCGCCGCGTCATTGGCTTCGGTCACCGCAATGAAGGCATGCATCTGACCGACATAGCGCTCCAGAACCATGGTAGCGCGCTCTACTTCCTGCCGGTGAGCGCTGGTGGACCCGACCTTGTCCAGCCGGCGGAGTTCGGCACCGGCTGCGTCAGACAGCGCCACGAACCGGGCAGCACGGCCGGAACGCTCGGCGGGAGCGACCTGGAGATAATCGATGCGAGCCGCAGTCGCGGCCAACACGTCGCGGTGGACCGATCCGGCCAGCACCGCAGCTTCATACACCCGCTCGCCGCGGCCCAAAAGCAGCCCGCCGGCGATGGCGATCACAGCCGCCACGGCGACCGGAACGCCTCCCACCACCGCAATGCGCGAGCGAATCCTCATGGCGCCGCCACCGCAAGCGCAGGTGTGCACGCTTCCCATGCAACGCGCCGTGATCGAAAAAAGGATGATGGGCGATCCGCCACGAGCGCTCCGAACTCAGGACCATCTGGGCCTTATCAGAGCAACGGGCTGGGGCAAAGGGATAAAGAACAGCATGCACAAGGGGCAGTGCCCTTGTGCGGCATCCGCGGTTGCCGCCTCCTTCCGCATCATCGATGGGACGGATGGCGGCAACCCATTGCTGGAGTTTCTACGACTTTGTCGGAACCCCGAGCTTCGACCGGACGGCGGCCAAGCCGTCCTTCCCGTCCAGGGTGGTGACACCGGACAACCAGCGCTCAAGAGTCTCGGGGTTCTTCTTCAGCCAGGCCTTGGCAGCGGCATCGGGCTTCTTGTTGCCATTCATGATGTCGTCCATGACGGCGTTTTCCATGTCCAGCGTGAAGCTCAGGTTGGACAGCAGCGTGCCGACGTTCGGGCATTCCGCGGCATAGCCCTTCCGGACGTTGGTGGCCACGGTGGCGCCCCCCAGATTGGGACCGAACCAGTCGTCGCCCCCTTCCAGATAGGTCAGCTCGAAGCTCTTGTTCATCGGGTGCGGTTCCCAACCCAGGAAGACCATCCACCCCTTGGAGCGCGCCGCCCGCTTGACCTCGGCCAGCATGCCGGCCTCGCTAGACTCAACCAGTTTAAAATCCTTCAAACCGAAGGCATCCGCCTTCAGCATCTTGTCTATGATCAGGTTGCCGTCGTTGCCAGCCTCGATCCCATAGATCTTGCCGCCCAGCTTGTCCTTGAACTTCACGATGTCGGTGAAGGTCTTCAACCCGGCGTCGGCTGCATATTTCGGCACCGCCAGCGTGTATTTCGCACCTTCCAGGTTGACGCGCGCCACCTCGACCGAGCCGTCTTCCAACACCGGCTTCAAAAAGGGCTCCATCGTCGGCATCCAATTGCCGAGGAAGACATCCAGCGACTTGGTCTTGAGGCCCGTATAGACCAGCGGGACCGAAGACATGATGGTGGTCGGCTTGTAGCCCAGCGCGTCCAGCGTGACGGAGGCAAGCGCAGTCGTCGCCGCAATGTCGGTCCAGCCCACGTCGCCGAAACGCACGGACTTGCAGGAGGCCGGATCGGCAGCAGACGCGCCGCCGGTCGCCAGCGACAGGATTGCCGCAACCCCTGCCAGAACACCCGCTACCCTCTTGGCCGGAGCCTTCCATTCCGTCATGTAGTCAACTCCACTTCTTCTGTTTTCGTTTCTTCTGTTCTGTCGTTTTCGCAATCGACGGAACGGGGAAAATGGCGCATCTGTTGCCACGCAAGCCAAGGCGCCGGTTCGGACCGGAGCCGGCGGAGAAGGACAGGAGACCACACACCCCATGCCCAAAGTCGGAATGGAACCGATCCGCCGCCGTCAGTTGATCGACGCCACCATCACCTCGATGGGCGAGCATGGGTTGGCCGACACCACGGTCCAGACGATCAGCCGTGGCGCGGGCGTGTCGCCCGGCATTATCCATCATTATTTCGGCGGCAAGGACGAACTGCTGGCCGCAACCATGCGCAGCATGCTGCAACAGTTGCGCGACGACGCGACACAACGGCTGGCGACTGCCACCTCTCCGCGTGCTCGGCTGGAGGCGATCGTCGATTGCAACTTCGCCCCCGGTCAGTTCGAGCCTCGGGTGGTCGCCGCCTGGCTGGGCTTCTGGGCGCAAGCGCCGCACAATCCGGCGCTGGCGCGGTTGCAGCGGATCAACGCCCGGCGCCTGCATTCCAACCTGCTGCACGCGCTGCGCCCGCTGCTGCCGGCGGACCGTGCGGAGCGGGTGGCCGTCGGGCTGGCGGCGATGATCGACGGATTGTGGCTGCGCTTCGCCCTGACCGGCGCCATCGATGGCAGCGCCGCGCGCGCCGTGGCGCTGGGCTACCTCGATTCCGAACTCGACGCCTAGGATCACCGCCACCACCGGTGCCGCTTCGCCTGGCTTGCAGGGGGGCGGCCGAAGCTCTGGGTGATGCGGTCAAGCATGACGGCGAGCAGAACGACGCTCAACCCGCTCTGCACGCCGAGACCGATGTCCAACCGCTGGATGCCCTGGAGCACCACATTGCCGAGGCCGCCGGCACCGATCATAGAGGCGACGACGATCATCGACAGCGCCATCATCATGGTCTGGTTGACGCCGGCCATGATCGACGGCAGGGCGTTGGGCAACTGCACCTTGTACAGCAGCTGATGGTCGCGGCAGCCGAAGGCACGGCCGGCCTCCACCAGTTCCGCCGGCACCTGCCGGATGCCCAGTGCGGTCAAACGCACCGCTGGCGGCATGGCAAAGACAACCGTGGCTATGATGCCCGGCACCCGACCCAGGCCGAAGAACATCACGGCGGGGATCAGGTAGACGAAGGCCGGCATCGTCTGCATCAGGTCGAGCAGCGTCTTGCCGACCCCGTCGGCCATTTTGCTGCGCGCCATCCAGATGCCCAGCGGCACGCCGCCGGCCAGGCTGAGCACGGTGGAGGCGAGCACGAGGCCGAGCGTCGAGACCGTCGGTTCCCACAATCCCATGACGAAGATCGCCCCCAGAGCCAGCAGGGTGAACAGGGCAAAGCCGCGGCCAACCCGCCACAGCGCGATCCCTACCATGATAAGCGCCAGCATCCAGGGTGGTGCCCCCAGCAGCACCCCGTCCAGCGCGCCGCCCACCCCATCCACCACGCCGGCGATGGCGTCCAGGGCGGGCTGCCCATGGTCGAGGATCGCCGTTACCAGCCATTCGGAGCCACGGGCGATGCCGCCGCCGATGGTCTCGCTCAGGCGCTCCACGTCGAGGAAATCCGCCTCAGCCATGTCGAACCCCGAGGCCGACGCCGTCGCAGCGGTCGAGCGCCGCCAGCAAAGTCGTGCGCGAGATCACGCCGACCAGGCGGCCGTCCGCTTCGACCACCGGCAATGGACAGGGGGCCGCCGCAACCCGACCCAGCAGCGTGTTCAGCGGTGCGTCCGCAGCCACCGGCTCAAGTCCGAACAGGGCGGACGCGCCGCCGCCGGCCAGGACGCCGCGGAAATGGCCGGCGGCGTCGGTCCGGTAGCGGAAACGCGCCGGTTCTCCCTCATCACCCCGGCTCGCGTCGCTTGGTGGGCGGGCTATGTCGCGGGCACGCAGCAGGCGCGACGCATCGACGCCACGGAAGAAGGCGCGAACATAGTCGTCGGCCGGCGCACGCAGGATCTCGGCTGGAGTCCCGATCTGGGCGATGCGCCCGTCTTCCATCACCGCGATGCGGTCGGCCAGGCGCATTGCCTCCTCCGCGTCGTGGGAGATGAAGACGATGGTGCGCGCGTCCTCGCGCTGCAGCCGGAGAAGCTCGTCCTGCATGTCGGAACGGATCAGCGGGTCCAGTGCCGAGAAGGCCTCGTCCATCAGCATGATGGTTGGATTCTTGGCGAGCGCGCGGGCCAGTCCGACGCGCTGCTGCATGCCGCCCGACAGTTCGTTCGGGTAGCGGTCGGCATAGGCGCCCAGTCCCACCCGCTCCAGGGCTGCCAGTGCCGCTTTACGCCGTTGCAATCGCGGCATCCCGGCAATTTCCAACCCGAAGGCGGCGTTCTCAAGCGCATTACGGTTGGGCAACAGGGCGAAGGACTGGAAAACCATGCTCATGTCCCGCCGTAGCACCGAAACCAGTTCGGCCTGCGTCAGTCTGGTCAGGTCGCGACCATCCAGCCTGATCTCCCCCTCCGACGGTTCGACCAGCCGGTTGAGCAACCGCAGGATGGTCGATTTGCCGGAGCCCGACAATCCCATGATGACGAAGATTTCGCCGGCCCGGATCTCGAATCCGGCATCGACCACCCCGACACTGACGTTCAGCCTTTGCAACACCTCAGCCTTCGTGGCGCCACGGTGAAGCATTTCCAGCGCCGGACGAGGGTCGTCGGCGAACACTTTCCGCAGGCCGCGAACAGCCAAACGCACCTCTCCCGTTCTCGTTGAAGACGAGGCGGCAGGCGGAGGCGGGATCACGGTCATGGCAAGACTTCCAGAAGGCAAAGGCTCGGAGAGCGACAATAGGGCCGTAGATTGCCCCGGGACGAGAGCGCGGTCGATAGCGGCGTTCATGGAGTTTGCATTTTGATGACGCCGAGGCGCGATTGACCGGGCGGGCAAAGGGCTTTATTTTTGATTGATCGTTCAATGAAAAGAGATTTTGTTGATATTACGGCGGATCCGCGGGCTCATACTGTCGAGCATCACTTAACAGTTGGATCGATTCGAACGGTTGCCACATCCATCTCGTCCCCCCATCGGAGACCACGACCTCATCCCCGCACAGGCTCTCTCTCAATCAACGATTTGCCTCGACAAGGCTTGCAAAGAACGTTTGATTATACGCGAAGCGAGCAATCAGGATAATATCAATAATATTTTTGCAGTGATTCAATTCTAATATTTCTATCTGGTTAAAGCTACCTCTGACGAAAGTCAGATGGATAAGCCAAGAACGTAAGTAAAATATTCCATTACGAACGTTCTAGACTTTCAGATCACCCGTAACAAAATATTTATCTAAAAGATTACACTTTATTCACATCGCTCTATCGTGTTTAATAATTTTAATGCATACTGCAGTATGCCGGCAACGTAGATCGCGGAAATCGTATCAAACGTCGGTTTAAAAAGCCGTCGGCTGTGACGGCCGCACGCAGGAATTTGGAAAATAAAGGATATCCGATTATGAATGTCGATCTGTCCAATAGGCACGCGAATCGCCTGGCTGCCTTCTCGATCACCGACGGGGATCTCCGCCTGCTGCAGAAAAACTGCGACTTCGCGGAACGACACCTTCCCGGTCTTTTGCAGCAATGGCACCGTCACTTCTCCGCTTGGCCGGAAATCCAGTCGGCTTTGACCTTGCCTGAAGTTCATGCCGCCCGTGTCGATCATTGGACGCGCGCCGCATCCGGCCGGATCGACTCTGCGTTCGGCGACTCGGCTCGCCGACTGGCGTCGCTGTTCTACGAGAATGGCGTGCCGGCCTATGCGGTTTCGATCTGCCATTACATCGTCAGTTCCAACATTGCCCGTGAACTGGGCCTGACCGGCGGCAGCGACGATGGCATGCTGGCCGGGCTGTTCGGTGCCGCCGACCGCCGCACCCGGGCCGCACAATTGGAGGCGCTGACCAAGGTGGCGTGGTTCGACATGGAACTGTTGCTGGAGACCTACAAAGAAGCGGAGGAACGCAGCAAGCGCGCCACGCTGGACGAACTTGCCGGGAACTTCGAGCACAGCGTGCAGAGCATCGTCGAGGGCACGGTCGCCGCCTCCAACCAGATGCAGGCTCACGCCCAGCGCATGTCAGAGATTGCCGGCGCCACCAGCCGCCGCTCGTCCGATGTGGCGTCGGAGACGGAAGTCGCCTCGGCAAGCATGCAGACGGTCGCCAGCGCCACGGAGCAGCTTTCGGCCTCCATCGCCGACATCAGCCGCCACGTCAACGAATCCTCCCGCATCTCGACCTCGGCGGTTGAGGAGGCCGAACGGACCAAGGATACGGTCAGCGGCCTGGAAGCGGCGGCACAGCGCATCGGCGAGGTGGTAAGCCTCATCAACAACATCGCCAGCCAGACCAACCTGTTGGCTTTGAACGCCACCATCGAGGCGGCGCGCGCCGGCGAGGCGGGCAAGGGGTTTGCCGTCGTTGCCAACGAAGTGAAGCATCTCGCCAACCAGACCGCCAAGGCGACGGAGGACATTTCCGTCCAGATCGCCGGAATGCAGAATGCCGCAGGCAGTGCCGCCGAAGCGATCCATGGGGTCGGCCGCACCATCACCCATATCAACGAGATCGTCACCACCGTCGCCGCCACGGTGGAGGAGCAGGCCGCCGCCACCCAGGAAATCACCCGCAACGTTCAGGAGGTCGCGATCGGCGCCCGCCGGGTCACCACTTCGATCGGACAGGTGACGCAATCCTCGTCGGAAACAGGCGACATCGCGCATGAAGTGCTGTCGGCCGCCGGTCTGCTGCATCGGCAGGCTGACGAACTGCATCGCGGCGTTGGCGACTTCCTGGCCCGCATCCGCTCCGCCCGCTGAGCCCGCAAGGCCACCCTCCCGCATCGCGACGCATGGCTGCCTCCTCCGGCCGCGCCGGTTCCATGGCTGGACGGAAGGGGCTACCGGCGGGCAGCATGCCAAGGGTGCGAATCATTTGTGCAGGTATGAGTCCGTGGCGGATTTTTGGAAAGGAGCGGGGCGTAACCAGCTGAAATCCGCGATGCAGTGGGCGGGCCTGCTTATCCTGTCGGCGATGGCGACGCTGGCGCTGAATGAGATCGGCCTTGCTGCCGCTTGGTTGATCGGCCCGATGATCGCAGCCATCGCGCTGGGGGTCGGCGGTGCCTCGGTCCGAGTGCCGACATCGGGCTTCACAGTGGCCCAAGCCATCATCGGCTGCCTCGTCGCGCATGCGGTCACCCCATCGATCCTGCTTTCCATAGCCCATAACTGGCCGTTGATGCTGGGTACGGTCGGGCTGACGGTGCTGGTCAGTGGCGTCGTCGGTTGGCTGTTCGTCCGCTATGGCAGCCTGCCGGGCACCACCGCCGCTTGGGGCGTATCGCCGGGCGCCGCCTCCGCCATGGTCGCGATAGCCGGGGATTATGGTGCCGACGCCCGGCTGGTGGCGGTGATGCAATATCTGCGCGTTGTCCTGGTCGTGCTGAGCGCTTCACTTGTGACACATGCACTGACTTCCGGGTCGCCGGGAGCCATCCTGCCGGCGGCACCGGTCGAGGCACTGGATCCCCGAGGGCTGGCCGCCACTCTGTTGGTCGCGGCAGTCGGAGGCTGGATCGGACATCGGTTCCATATCCCGTCGGGCGCTTTGCTGGTACCGATGGTGCTGGGCGCCCTCGTCCAATCCGGAGCGGGAGTGGCACTGCAGCTTCCGCAGCCGCTGCTGACCATCACCTACACCGTGATCGGTTGGAGCATCGGCCTGCGCTTCACCCGCGAGGTACTCGGCCACGCCCTGCGCGCGGTGCCGCAGATGCTGCTGTCGACCGGGTTGATGATTGCGCTGTGCGGCCTTTCGGCCTGGATGCTGGTCACCCTGCTTCCGACCGACCCGCTGACCGCCTTCCTAGCCACCAGCCCGGGCGGACTCGATTCGGTTGTGGTGATCGCGCTCGGCACCGGCGTCGACCTGCCGCTGGTCCTGGCATTGCAGACCTTGCGGCTGTTCGTGGTGGTGCTGACCGGTCCGCCGCTGGCCCGCCTGATCGCCCGCTACGCCTGAGCCTCCCCCAAATGGACCGGCGGCCACGGCCGCACCGTTGCGCCGGCCCTGCCCACGGCTCTACTGTTCTCTCTCCTCTTTCTCCGGAGTGCCCCGGCAATGACCGACCAGCCCCATCGCCCCGAAACCATCGCCGCCGGCGCCCTGGGATTCGAGGATGCCGCCAGCGGCGCGGTCATTCCGCCGATCCACCCGTCGACCACCTATGTCCGCGATCCCGACAACGGCTACAGCCGGGGCCGCGTCTATGCGCGCGCCGACAATCCAACCTTCGACATTCCGGCCCGCACCATCACAGAGCTGGAAAAGGGCGTCGACACGCTATTATTCGCATCCGGCATGGCCGCAGCAACGGCGGTGTTCCAGGCGCTGGACCCGGGCGACCATGTGGTGGTGCCGGAAGTGATGTACTGGGCCTTCCGAAATTGGGTGCATGGGCCGGCCACACGCTGGGGCTTGCGGGTCGAAGGGGTTGACACCAGCAACACCGATGCGGTGCGCGCTGCGCTGCGACCGGGCGAAACCCGGCTGGTGTGGGTGGAGACGCCCGCCAATCCGCTGTGGACCATCACCGACATCGCAGCGGTGGCGGAACTGGCGCATGAGGCCGGCGCGTATCTGGCGGTGGACAGCACGGTGGCGACCCCGGTGCTGACCCGGCCGCTGGAACTGGGCGCCGACATCGTCATGCATTCGGCGACCAAGTACCTCAACGGCCATTCGGATGTCGTCGCCGGCACGCTGACCGCAGCCCGCATGGACGAATTCTGGCGCCGGATCAAGGCGGTGCAGGCCCAGCAAGGTGGTATTCTCGGCAGTTTCGAGGCATGGTTGCTCCAACGCGGCCTGCGCACCCTGTTCGCGCGCGTCCGTTGGCAAAGTGCCGCCGCCATGTCGCTTTCGGAGCGTTTGTCCATCCATCCGCAGGTGGCCGAAGTGCTCTATCCCGGCCTGCCTGGCTTCCATGGCCACGGCATCGCCGCCCGGCAGATGACCGGCGGCTTCGGCGGCATGCTGTCGATCCGGGTGAAGGGAAATGGAAGTGCCCAAGCCACCCAGGCGGCCATCGACACCGCTGCCCGCGTCGGCATCTGGCGCCGCGCTACGTCTCTGGGCGGCGTGGAAAGCCTGATCGAGCATCGCTCCAGCATCGAAGGTCCATCTTCTCCGGTGCCGGGCGATCTGTTGCGCCTGTCGGTTGGATTGGAGTCTCCGGACGACCTGTTCGAGGATCTGGATCAGGCTCTGCGCCGGGGCTGACCTGCGCCCCGGTCACCACCTTTTCGCCGGCCGTTAGCGGAATCCGAGTATCCCCAGCGCGGATAGGGCTTGACAGTGAGAATGATTCGCGACGTTATTCGCTGAGAATCAGTCGCACATTTGTCAATACCGACCACCGACGTTCGAGGAGACCTCCATGTCGAAGCGCGCTGCCGGCCTCGCCGCCGTAGCCGTCGTTGCCCTTCTGCCCTTCGCCGCCAATGCGGCGGCGCCGGCTTACAAGGACGTGGCGAAGAACTACGCCGACATCGCCCATGCCGCCTATGAGGACGCCACCAACGGCGCAAAGGCGCTGAAGAAGGCGGTGGACGCCCTGGTCGCCAACCCGACCGAGGAAAACCTGGCGAAGGCGCGCGACGTCTGGAAGACCGCCCGCGTTCCCTACATGCAGACGGAAGCCTTCCGTTTCGGCAATCCGATCGTCGACGAATGGGAAGGCAAGGTCAACGCATGGCCGCTGGACGAGGGCCTGATCGACTATGTCGACGATGGCTATGCCGGCGGCGAAAGCAACCCCTATGCCAAGGCGAATGTCATCGCCAACCCGAAGATCACGGCCGGCGGCAAGACGATCAACGCCACCAAGATCACCAAGGATCTGCTTGCCGGCAAGTTGCACGAGGCCGGCAAGGTGGAGGCGAACGTCGCCACCGGCTACCATGCGGTCGAATTCCTGCTGTGGGGCCAGGATCTGCACGGCACCGGTCCCGGCGCAGGCGAGCGCAAGGCGACCGACTATGCCAAGGGCAAGGACTGCACCAACGGCCACTGCGACCGCCGCGCCCAGTATCTGACCGTCGCCACCCAGATGCTGATCGACGACTTGGCCGAGATGACCGCCGACTGGGCGCCGAAGGGCAAGGCACGCGCCTCCATCGCCAAGACGCCTGAGAGCGAGGGCGTCGCCCGCATGCTGACCGGTCTGGGCTCCCTCAGCTACGGTGAACTTGCCGGCGAGCGCATGAAGCTCGGCCTGATGCTGCATGATCCGGAAGAGGAGCACGACTGCTTCTCCGACAACACGCACAACTCGCATTATTACGACGAAGTCGGCATGGTGAACGTCTACAACGGCAACTACAAGCGCACCGACGGCAAGACCGTTTCTGGCGCTTCGCTGTCGCAGTTGGTCGCCGCCAAGTCCACCGATGCTGACGCCGCGGTCAAGGCCGCCATGGCCGACACCATGAAGGCGATGCAGGCGATCAAGGACACCGCCGACAGCGGCAAGATGGCCTACGACCAGATGATTGCCGCCGACAACGACGAAGGCAACAAGCTGGTCGCCACCGCCGTCGACCGTCTCGTCGACCAGAAGAAGGCGCTGGAAGGCGCCGTCAACGCTCTTGGCGTCTCCATCACCGTCGAGGGTTCCGACAGCCTTGACGACCCGTCGAAGGTCGGCAAGTAAACAGCGTCTTCCGGCTCCGGTCCCGCGCCCGCGCATGACCGCTCCCTTCCTTCCCTTCCGGACCGATCCGGCGTGGGGAATGCGGGGCCGGAGCCGTTCTTTTGCCTTTCGCTTTTTGGACCGCCGTAATGCCGCACCGCCTCGCCGACCCGCTGTCCCGCCGTGCCGTCCTGCGCGCCGGGGGTGTCGCCTTCGCGGCGACGGCACTCGGCGGCACCGGCCTCACGGCACCGGCCGCCGGTGCGCTGAAAGCCGGCCTTGCCGATCCTGCCCCGGTCACCGCCAGCGGCGATCTGGTCGAGGTGGAACTGGTCGCCCGCCAGCGCATGCAACGGATCCTGCCGGAGCCGGCCGCACCATCGCCGCTGATCACCTATGCCGACAGCTTCCCCGGTCCGATCGTCCGCATGCGCAAGGGCCAGCGGCTGCGCGCCACCCTGGTGAACGAGTTGGAGGAGCATACCTCCGTCCACTGGCACGGCATCCGCCTGCCGAACCTGGAAGACGGCGTGCCCTACCTGACCCAACCGCCGACCAGGCCCGGCGAACGCCATGTCTATGAATTCACCCCACCCGACGCCGGCTCCTTTTTCTTCCATCCCCACTGCAATACGGTGGAACTGCTGGGCCGCGGGCTGGCCGGCATCCTGATCGTCGAGGAACCGGATGCCCCGAAATTCGACGCCGATGTGGTCTGCCTGGTCAAGGACTGGCAGATCGACAAGAGCGGCAGCTTCGGTACCTTCATCACCGACCGCGGTGCCTCGCGCGCCGGCACCTTCGGCAGCGTTTCCACCGTCAACGGCGCAATCGATCCGGTCATCGAAGTGCCAGCCAACGGCGACATCCGTGCCCGCTTCTACAACATCGATAGCACCCGCGTCGTCGATCTGCGGATCGAGGGGGCGGAGGCGTGGATCGTCGCGGTCGACGGCAACCCTCTGCCGCCGCGGCCGCTGGACGGCTGGCCGATGGGGCCGGCGATGCGCATCGATGTGCTGTTCCGCGCCCCTGCCAAGGCTGGACAGAGCCTGCGCCTGACCAACGTCTATTCGGCCGAACCCAAGCCGCTCGCCACCTTCCGGGCCATCGGCCCGGCCCGGCCCAACAAGCGCTTCAAGCCGCGCGCCCTGCCGGCCGCCGGCATCCCGGAGCCCGATCTGAAGAACGCGCCGGTCATTCCGATGGCCTTCTCAGCCACCGCGGTGGCCCAGGGCTTCGACGCTGCGACGATAGCCGGCCTGCCCTATGCCGATTCGCTGTGCCTGTCGGAAAAGACCTTCTGGGCGATCAACCAGCAGAGCTGGCCGGAAGGCGGACACGAGCGCCTGCCGCCGCCGCTGGTCACTTTGGAAAAGGGCCGCAGCTACGTCTTCGAATTGGCCAACCTGACGCCGCACCTGCACCCGATCCATATCCACGGATACACCTTCAAGGTGCTGTCGTCGGACGGACGCAAAGTGGTGCCGCACCACGCCGATACCGTGTTGCTGGAACCCAAGGAGCGCCTGCGCGTCGCGATCAAGGCCGACAATCCTGGTGACTGGATGTTCCACTGCCACATCATCGAACATCAGGACACCGGCATGATGGGATACATCCGCGTTGCTTGAGTCCCGCCTTTCAAAGCTCCGCCGTGCCGCCCTTGCCGCCGGCCTGCTGCTGTCCCTCGCCCCAGCGGCCCCCGCAGCACATGCCGCCGAAAGCCTCGACAACCGCATCGGCGAGGCGCTGTTCCGCCGCATGTGGGTTGCCGCACCCACCGCCACCCAGGCGGCCGACGGTCTCGGCCCGCTCTACAACGCGCGGTCCTGTGCGACCTGCCATCCGCGCGGCGCCGGTGGCCGTCCGCCCGACCCGGCGGTGGAGGGCGATCAGGGCGTCGGCTACGCCATCAAGCTGAACGACGACCCTGTCTATGGCCGTCAGATCCAGTCGAATGCCGTTCTGAGGCAGGTGATCGAAGGTCGTCCGCGCGTCACCTACCGCGAGGAGGAGATCCGCTTTCCCGACGGCGCCATTGTCCGGCTGCGCCGCCCGACACCGGTGGTGACCGACCTGGGCTATGGTCCGCTGGCGGAAGCGACGGTGATGTCCGCCCGCGTGCCTCCGCGGGTCCATGGCATGGGGTTGCTCGACCGCATCCCGGCCGGCGAGATCGAGGCCGAGGCGGCGCGGCAGGCGGCAGCCGCCGGCCCGGTGGCCGGGCGGGTGAACCGCGTGACGGTTGCCGGCAAGCCCGAAGTCGGCCGTTTCGGCTGGAAGGCCATGCATCCGACATTGGACCATCAGGATGCGGAAGCCTTCAGCCTCGACATCGGCATGTCGACACCGGCCTTCCGTGATCCCTGGGGCGACTGCACCCCTGTACAAACCGCCTGCCGCGCGGCGCCGCACGGCGATTCGAAGCAGTTCGAAGGGTTGGAGATTCCCAGCACGGTCATCGGCCTGATCGACGGCTATCTGCGCGACCTGCCGCCCGACGGCAGCCTGGAGGCTTCGAAGGACAAAGCCGGCATCGCGCTTTTCATCGACACCGGCTGTGCCGCCTGTCACCGCCCGTCCTGGCGGACGGCCGTGGCTCCGGCCCATCCGAGCCTGTCCGACCGCGACATTTTTCCGCACAGCGACATGCTTCTGCACGACCTCGGGCCGGGGCTGGCCGACGCCCTGCCAATGGGCGAGGCCCGCGGCCAGGACTGGCGCACCACGCCGCTGTGGGGCCTGAACCGGCTGGCTGCGAAGGACGGGCAACTGTCCCTGCTTCATGATGGCCGCGCCCGCAGCGTGACCGAGGCGATCCTCTGGCATGGTGGCGAGGCCGAGGAGGCCAAGGGCCGCTTCATGAACCTGCCTGCTGAGGCGCGGAAACGGCTGGTGCGCTACGTGCTGGGTTTGTAAAGGAAGAGCGGGATTTTCCTTTGCGGAAAACGACAGAAGGAATGTGATGGTATGCGACGCCGCATAGTGCTTGGACTGATGTCGGCCGCCGCCGCCGTGGCGGCGCTGCTGCCGCGAACGCCGGCCTTCGCCGCCCGCCAGTCCGACAAGGACAGCGCCTTCCTCGTCGGCATGGTCCGCAGCCACGCCCTGCCCCGCTTCGACGCACTGGCGGGTGCCGCCACCGCCTATGCCGATACGCTCGACCGCTTTGCCACCGGTCCGACAGCGGCAGGGTTGGATGAGGCGCGGGCCGCCCATGTCAAGGTCACCGACGCCTGGGCCGGGGCCCAGCATCTCCGGCCGGGGCCGCTGACGCTGAACCTGCGCGCCGATCGCATGTCCTTCTGGCCGGAGCGGCCGGGTGTCGTCCAACGGCAGATCGCGCAGATCCTGCGCGACCAGGACCAGCGGCTGCTGCAGCCGGGCGCGCTCGCCCGCCAGAGCGCGGCGGTCCAGGGTCTGACCGTGCTGGAGCGTCTGCTGTTCGATGAGAATGTCACCGTGGACAGTTTCACCGGCAGCGACGCCAAGCATTTCCGCGCCCAGCTCGCCGCCGCTGCCGCCCACAATATCGCCGCCATCGCCACCGACTCGCGCGATGGCTGGAAGGAGTTGGAGGCGCCGCTGGCCGCCGGCCAACCCACCATGCTCGGCCCGACCGCATCCGAAGCGGTCAACACGCTGTTCTCCTCCGCCATCACCGCGATGCAGGTCATCATCGACCAGAAGCTGATGGCTCCGCTCGGTACTGGCATCGAGGACGCCAAGCCGACGGTGGTGGAGGCGTTGCGCAGCGGTCGCGCGCTCCGCAACATTGCGCTGAACCTGGAGGGGCTGCGGGCTCTGCTGATGGGCGAGCATGGCGGTCCGGGGTTCGTCACGCTGCTGCCCGCCAACGACGACGGCGCCACCGCCAAGCAGGCCATCGATGAGAGCTTTGCCGCCGCCATCAGCGCCATCGAGGCGGTGCCCGGCCCGCTGAACAAGGCAATTGCCGATCCCGCCGCCCGCAAGAAGACCGACGGAGCGCTGCGCCTGATCAAGGCGGCTCGGGTGGAGATGCTGGGGACGCTCGCCCCTCTGCTCGACATCACGCTGGGCTTCAACGAACTGGATGGAGACTGAGCCATGACGGGGAATGGGGCGATGGGCCGTCGGAACCTCCTCGGCGTGCTGGCCGGCAAAGCGCTTGGGGCCCGTCTGCTGGCGGGTGGACGCCTGCTGGGCGGCGGACTGCTCGCCGTCCTGTCAGGCAAGGCGCACGCTGGAGCCGCCGGCACGATCTACCTGAATGCCTATGCCACAGCCGGTGCCGAGCCCAGCTTCGGCGTCGCGGCGCTGGATGGAACCGGCAAGCTGCTGTTCACGACCGCAACCCCCGGCCGCGCCCACGGCATCGTGCCGCGCCCCGGCATCGCCGAGGCCGCTGTCTTCGCCCGCCGGCCGGGACGCTGGTTCCAGACCCTGTCGCTGGCCGACGGCACCCCCGGGCCGGTGGTGCGTGCGCTCGACGACCGCCGCTTCACCGGTCATGGCGACTATTCCGCCGACGGCCGCATCCTCTATGTTGCCGAGGACGACGTCCCGCGCGAAGAGGGCGCCATCGGCATCTATGACGCCACCGACGGCTACCACCGCATCGGCGCCATCCCGACCCACGGGCTTGGTCCGCATGAACTGATCCTGATGCACGACGGTACGACGCTGGCGGTCGCCAACGGCGGGGTCATCACCCATCCCGACACCGGGCGGGCCAAGCTGAATCTCGACAGCATGGATTCGTCGCTGACCTATGTGGAGGCGGCGACCGGCACGCTGCTCGACAAGGTCCATCTGCCGGAGGAGCACGCCAATCTCGGCATCCGTCACATCGCCCTGCTGGAGGACGGTGGCATCGCCTTCGGCGTGCAGGACGAACGGCCGATCGGCATGCTGCAGCCCCTGACCGGCGCGCACCGGCCCGGCGGCGCCATCCGCCTGTTCGACACTCCGGAGGATGTGCTGTCGCGCATGCAGGGCTATATCGGCAGCGTCGCGTCGGACGGTATGACCGTCGCCGCCAGTTCGCCGATGGGCGGGGTGATCGGGCTGTGGGACGCCGGGAGCGGGGCCTGGCTCGGCTCCACCGCGCTTGCCGACGGCTGCGGACTGGCGCCGAACGGCGACGGCTATCTGGCGACCAGCGGGTTGGGCGTGATCGAGACGGTGTCGAAAACCGCCGCCGCCGGACCGGAGCGCCGGGCGCCGGCTTTCCGCTGGGATAACCACCTTACGCGGCGGGTGGCCTGACCCGGTGTTGCCCGGCACGGCGATTCAGGCCAGCAGCGCCGCCGCATGGTGGCGCAGATGGTCCTCAATGAAGGTGCTGATGAAGAAATAGCTGTGGTCGTAGCCCGGCTGCATCCGCAGCGTCAGCGGATGGCCTGCCGCCTCGGCTGCCGCGACCAGTGCCTGCGGCTTCAATTGGGTCTCCAGGAACCCGTCGCGATCCCCTTGGTCGATCAGGATCGGCAGGCGTTCGGCAGCCTCCGCGATGAGGGCGCAGGCATCCCATTCCAGCCAACGGTCGCGATCCAGGCCGAGGTAGCGCTCGAACGCCTTCTCTCCCCACGGCACCGCCGTCGGGTTGACGATGGGCGAGAAGGCCGACACCGCCTTGTAGAAGCCCGGATGTTTCAGTGCGCAGACCAGCGCGCCATGTCCGCCCATCGAATGGCCGGCGATGGACCGGTTGCCGGTCACCGGGAAATTGGCCTCGATCAATGCCGGCAGTTCCCGCGTCACGTAATCGTGCATGCGGTAGTTGCGCGCCCAGGGCTCTTCGGTCGCATCGACGTAGAATCCGGCACCCTGGCCGAAGTCCCATGCCCCGTCGGGATCTCCCGGCACCCCGTCGCCGCGCGGGCTGGTGTCGGGGGCGACGATGGCCAGCCCCAGTTCGGCGGTGACGCGGAAGGCACCGGCCTTCTGGGTGAAATTCTCGTCAGTGCAGGTCAGGCCGGACAGCCAGTAAAGGACTGGCACCGAAGCTCCGGCCTCCACCTGCGGCGGCAGAAAGATCGCGAAGGTCATCGCGCAGTCCACCGCCGCGGATTGATGCCGCACCTGCTTCAGCCAGCCGCCGAAGACGCGGGTTTCCGACAGGATGGTGAGGGAGTCGGTCATGGAGGCGCCTTTGTGAAAACGAATGCCGGGAAGAGGCCCTCTCCCAGGTCCGGAGAGGGTGATTCCGTCACTGGTTGTACAGGATGACCGAGCGGATGCTCTTGCCCTCATGCATCAGGTCGAAGGCGTGGTTGATGTCCTCCAGGCCCATGGTATGGGTGATGAAGGTATCCAGCTCGAACTCGCCGCGCAGATAGCGCTCCACATACTCCGGCAGCTCCGAGCGGCCCTTGACGCCGCCGAAGGCGGACCCGCGCCAGACGCGGCCGGTGACCAGCTGGAATGGGCGGGTGGAGATCTCCTCTCCGGCGCCGGCGACGCCGATGATCACCGACTCGCCCCAGCCCTTGTGGCAGCATTCCAGCGCGGCGCGCATGATCTTCACGTTGCCGATGCACTCGAAGCTGTAATCGACGCCGCCATCGGTCATCTCGACCAGAACCTCCTGGATCGGACGGTCGTAGTCCATCGGATTGACGACGTCGGTGGCGCCCAGCTGCTTGGCGATCTCGAACTTCGACGGGTTGATGTCGATGCCGATGATGCGGCTGGCCTTGGCCATGGTGGCGCCGATGATGGCCGACAGGCCGATGCCGCCGAGGCCGAAGATCGCGACGGTCGAACCGGGCTCGACCTTCGCGGTGTTCATCACCGCGCCCATGCCGGTGGTGACTCCGCAGCCCAGCAGGCAGACCTTCTCCAGCGGGGCGGCCTTGTTGATCTTGGCGAGCGCGATCTCGGGCAGCACCGTGTATTCGGAGAAGGTCGAGGTCCCCATATAGTGGGCGATCTCCTTGCCCTTCAGGGAGAAGCGGCTGGTGCCGTCGGGCATCAGGCCCTTGCCCTGGGTGGCGCGGATCGCCTGACACAGGTTGGTCTTGCCGGACAGGCAGAATTTGCACTTGCCGCATTCCGGCGTGTAGAGCGGGATCACATGGTCGCCGACCGCCACCGAGGTGACGCCGGGACCGACCTCGACCACCACGCCGCCACCTTCATGGCCGAGGATGCAGGGGAACACGCCTTCCGAATCCTTGCCGGACAGGGTGTAGGCGTCGGTATGGCAGACGCCGGTGGCGACGATGCGAACCATCACCTCGCCAGCCTTGGGCGCCGCGACCTCGACCTCTTCGATCTCGAGCGGACGGTTGGCTTCCCAAGCGACGGCGGCGCGTGACAGGACCATGTGGGCTATCCTTCCCAGAAAGCGGATTGGCAATTGGTTGCCGCAGTGTAGACCGCTGCCGGTCATTGCCAGAACGGCAAATTCGAGAATAGATTTTTGCTGTATGGGGATAATCGGCAAGGAAGGTTGGAGGTGCCATGAGCGGATGGGACGGCATCGACGAGTTCGTGGCGGTGGCGGAAGCCGGCAGCTTTTCTCGAGCGGCAGAGCGGCTGCGGGTTTCGTCCTCCCATGTCAGCCGCTGCGTCGCGCGGCTGGAGGATCGATTGCAGGCCCCGCTGTTCTACCGGACGACCCGAAAGGTCAGCCTGACGGAGAGCGGCCGTACCTTTCTCGCCCGTTGCCAGCGGCTGGCGGAGCAGCGTGACGATGCCTTCCTGGCCGTGGGCGCC
Organism: Azospirillum thiophilum; assembly: GCF_001305595.1. Lineage (NCBI taxonomy): Bacteria > Pseudomonadati > Pseudomonadota > Alphaproteobacteria > Rhodospirillales > Azospirillaceae > Azospirillum > Azospirillum thiophilum. The sequence continues at coordinate 777,905 of NZ_CP012402.1, read as the reverse complement.
CTTCAGGGCGGCGACAGCGAGGTGAAGGGCCTGCTGCGGATGACCTGCGCCACCGCCTATGGCGAGCAGTTCGTCATGCCGCTGATCAACAGCCTGATGGAGCGCAATCCGCAACTGAGCATCGAGGTGGAACTGACCAACCGCCGCCTCGATCTGGTGCAGGAGGGCTACGATCTGGCGATCCGGTTGGGCCGTCTCAGCGAGTCCAGTCTGGTCGCGACCCGCATCGCCCCGCGGGTGATGCATCTGTGCGCCGCCCCCACCTATCTGGAGCGGCATGGTGCACCGGGCAACCTTGCGGACCTGGGCACCCATCAATGCCTGATCGGGACTGCCGACCATTGGCTGTTCGACGACAGTGGCCAGGACTGGCTGTTCCGCCCACGTGGCCGCTGGCGCTGCAACAGCGGCTTTTCCGTTCTGGACGCGGCGCTGCGCGGCTTCGGGCTTTGCCAGTTGCCGGATTATTACGTGCGGGGACCGGTTGCCGAAGGTCGGCTGGTCTCCCTGCTCGACCGCCACCGCCCCCCCAACACCGCGGTATGGGCGGTCTATCCGCAGAAGCGGCATGCCCCGCCCAAGGTCCATGCGGCGATCCGGCATCTGAAGGACGGTCTGGCGCGGAGAACGGAATATCGCTGAGCCAGCGATATTTGCAAATGCGAATCACTTGCAATTGGGGCGAGGCGGTCATAGGCTGCTTCAGTTCATCGCAAGTGGAGTTCGCCATGACGACCATGTCGTCCCATCGCCGGGCCACACCGTGCCGCGAGCGGTTCCAGGACCTGCGTACGGCGGAGGCGCTGGTCGTCTCCGTCCTGCGGCTGTGGGCGGAGCCCCTGCGGGAGCCCGACCGTCCGCATCCGCACTGGCAGGATGGAATGACCGCAGCCGGCCTGTCCAACGACGCTGCGGTTGCGTTCGATACGTTGATGCGGATCGTGCTGGCTGCCACCACCCGTCCACTCGACCTGCACCGGCCGCCCTGCCCCGCGCTGGGTACCGACGAAGCCATGCTGCTCGACATGTTGCGGCTGGTCCAACAAGACCGTCATGGCGAGGCCGGGCTGTTGATGAACGACTGGCTGCCGCTGGCTGGAGTGCGGATGGCGATGGCGCCGCTCTGCGTCCTGGCGTCGGCATTGACCCGCGCTGGCCTGCAGATGCCCGACCCCTCCGACGCGCCTCTTACAGACAGAGCGATTGACAGGGTTAACGCAAGGCGGATGGAACGCGTGCAGCCGGTGGCCGACCGCGGCGCCACCCTGCTGCACTGACGCGGTTCCGCCGCGATGCCGGTCTTGCGGCTACCGCCGCACCCCGGTGGCGATGCGGTCGGTAAAGGCGGCGACCGCCTGACTCATCGCCCGGACCAGGGTATCCGGCTCGGCATCGGCGGCCGGAATCTCCACGGTCTCGCGCGATGGGCCGATCCTGCGACCAGCCGTTCGGCCGCCTGCCATGTCAATCGACAGGCTCCATTGCGCATCCAGCACAACACGGCCGGCCCTGTCGGCGTCGAACCGCAGGATGGTGACGGCCAGCACCGCGGTCCCCTCCGCCACGGAGGCCCCTGCCACCGGCAGAACGGTCATTCCAGGCAACCGTGCCGCCAGATCGGCGGCGAGGGTGGAGCGCAATCCGTCGGCCAGCGGTTCGGCCCAGCGATCGAATTCCAGAGCTTCGACCCGGTTGCCGTCGATGCGGCGCACGATCTGCGGTCGGTCGATCAGCATGGGCAAATCCAGCGATCCGAGCGCCAGCACCTGAGGTGTCGTCCGGGTTGCCTGCACCGATCCGGACGGTGGAACCATCGCCAATGTGTAGAGCCGGCTGTCCGGCGTCGATTGACAAGCTGCCAGCAACAGAAGCGGTGCCGCCAGCACCGCCCCTCGCCATCCGCGCATCCACCTCATTGCGTTCCCTCTTGTCGTCACGGTGTCTTGCCCCGAAGCAGTGCTTCCGGATGGCGCTCCAGGTAATCTGCCAGCACACGGAAGGAGCGCGCGGCGTCATTCAGCTGCCGCAGCACGCCGGACAGGTCGGCTTGTCCGCCTCCACCGCCCAGCAGGCCGTTGGCGCTGTTCAGCGTGCCTTGGGCAGCGGTGGCCACGCCGCGCAGGCTCTTGACCAGCTCCGGCAATTGACGTCCGGTATCGCGCATCAGCACATCGGCACTGCCCAACGCCTTGGCGAGCGCCGCCAGCGAACGCGCGAGGTCCGGCGAACCGGCAACGCCGGTTACGGACTGCAAAGTACCGCGCAGATCGGCGACCAGCCCGTCCAGCGGCAGCGCCGCCACCTTGTCCAACACGGCGCCGGCCGACCGGGTGATCGAATCGATATCGCTGGAGGCAACGGTCGGCAGTTCTGACCGCTCGGTCCCTGGCGCTGTCGGCGGATGGCCGGGTTCATAGTCGAAGGACACCAGCTTCTGCCCGGTCAGCAGATTGCCCGACGCGAGCCGGCCCCGCATGCCCTTCTCCACCTGCACGGCGATCAGCGTGCGCACCGCCGGTTCGTCCATCGGCTTGCCGTCGATCACGGCATAGGTCCGGGCCACCAGATCGGGTTCGATGTCAATCTCCACCGGAATGTGCAGTTCCTGCCGGGCCTCGTCATATTCCAGCCGAACCGCCGAGACATGGCCGACGGTCAGGCCGCGCATCAGCACCGGCGCTCCAGCCTGCAGCCCCTGGACCGATCCGGCGAACTCCAACCGGTAGCGCACACGCAGCCGGTCGCGGGCCGCCGCCGCGGTCGCCTGATCCTCGTAAAGCGTGAAGCTGGCCCAGTCCTTCGCGGGGCCCCCTGCTTGAGGGTCGGGCGGAGTTTCCAGCACCACGCCGCCCAACGCCAACGTCTTCAGGGACTCCGTCTGGAACTTGAAGCCGTCCGCTCCGGCGGAGATCTGGATGCCCGATGAGCGCCAGAAACGGCTTCCCTCATGCACGAGCCCCTCGTACGGCGCGCGGACGAAGATCGATACCGACACCATCCGGTCCTGTGGTGACAGGCTGTAACCCATTACCTCGCCGACCTGGACGCCGCGGAAATAGACCGGGGATCCCTGGGCCAGCGACCCCAGTTGTTCCGTCTTGAGGTTGAAGCTGCGGCCGGGCACGTCGGCGCGGATCACCGGCGGTTCGTCGAGTGCGTCGAATTCCCGCCGGTCGTCGCCGCCGCCGGGCTCCATTTCGACATAGGTGCCCGACACCACGGTGCTCAGCCCCGACACTCCGCCAAGCCCGAGACGCGGCGCCACCACCCAGAAGCGGGTCCCGTCCTTGAGGTGGCGGGTGGCGGTGCGGTCCATCCGCGCGGTCGCGACCACTTGCGACAGGTCGTCAGACAGCCTGACCGATTCGATGACGCCCAGTTCGACGTTCTTGTGCTTGATCCGGGTCCGCCCCGCCTCCAAACCGTCGCCGGACTGGAAAGTGATGACGATCTGCGGCCCGCGTTCCTCCAGCCAGCGCCAGCCGAGCCATCCCGCTATCAATGCCGCGACCAGCGGCAGCAGCCACAGGAAGGACAGGCGCCGACGCGTGGAAACATCCACCTCGGGCGGATGAGGCGGTGGGATCGGTAAAGGCTGTTGGCCGGCTTCAGTCATGCCGCCGCTCCTCCGCCCGGTCCCACATGACGCGGGGGTCGAAGACATGGCTGGCCAGCATGGTCAGGATGACCACGGCGGCAAAGGCGATCGCGCCGGTATCGGCACGCACGGAGGCGACGGCGCCGAACTGCACCAGCGCCGTAAGGATGGCGATCATGAATACGTCCACGTTGGACCAACGCCCGATGGCATCGATGAAACGATAGAGACGGGTCCGTCCCTGCAGCCTGACGGCCGATCCGCGCCATGCCGTGACGACGAACCATGCCAGACCGCCCAGCTTCAGGACCGGAACGGCGACGCTGGCAACGAAGACCAGCAGTGCCAACGGCCACATGCCCGAGCCGGCCAACTCCCCGACGCCGCCCAGGATCGTGCTGGGGTCGCCCTGGCCGAAATTGACGACGGTCATCACCGGCAACAGGTTGGCCGGCACATACAGGATGGCGCTCGTTGCCACGAGCGCGGTCGTTCGTCCCAGGCTGTCGGGCTCGCGTGCATGCAGACGGCTGCCGCAGCGGGTGCAACGGTGCGGATCGGCACCGCCATCACAGGAGTGGATGCGTCCGCATACCGAACAGGCGATCCAGCGATGAGGGGGAGGCGCCGGATCGGACGGCACATGGTCGATCGCCGACCATAATGCCCGGCGGTCGAGCCACTGGTCCATCACCGTGATCGCCAGCACGTAGCCGCCCAGCGCCAACCCACCGGCCAGCACCTCGGCATTGGCAAATCCATACAGCTTGGAATAACCGACCAGTAGCCCGAGGAGGAAAACATCCAGCATTGCCCATGGGCGCAGGACCTCGGTCAGGGCGAACAGCCGGGCGGTCGCCCTCGGCGAAGCGGCGGACCGCCCGGTGTGCAGGCGCAGCATCACGGCGATGACCCCCGCGACGCGTGCCACCGGCGCCCCCAGCACCAGCAGGCCGACCAGAAGCGCCAGCGGCCACATACCCTGAGCGGCCAGCGCCTCGATTCCGGTCGTCACCAGCCCTGCCCTGTCGTTGCCCTGGATATGCACGGCCATCAGCGGTTTAACGGCGATCAGCCCCAGCAGCAGCAGCGCCGTCAACGCCATCGGCAACGCATGCTGCGGACCGCCCGCCACATGCCGGTACAACAACGCGCTACATCGGGTACAGCCGGCACGACCGCCAGGCGGCAAGGAACGGACCTGATGCAGCCGTCCGCAATCCGGACAGGCGACCAGATCGTCACGGACCACTCCCTGCACTCCACTCAACCCAACCTTGCCCGACACTGTCGACATGCAAGCACTCGAACCGATTCCATCAGGAAAACCCGCACTCCAATTGGCTTTTTTGAGCTGCAACACAAGCCCTGGCAAAGGGAATAGGCGAAAATCTGCTGCGATGCAGCAAGGAAAGGCATTGGCAGGGACCAAGCGTGGAATTCACGATTGACCGTCGGATTATGTACATACATTATCTTCGAAACGTCATATCGCAGCGCGGCGCGGAGAGCGGGGTGCAGGGGTTGGCACGGCAAGGCCTGACCGGACAGGATGGATTTGGCGGGCCGGCACGCAAGCCGGAGAGCCTTGCGCTCGACGGCCTCGCGCTCGATGGAAAGGGCCCGCTGTTCGACCAGATCAAGCGCGCCGTCGCCGGCCAGATCCTGCGCGGGCGCTGGCAAAGCGGTGAGCGCCTGCCCAACGAAGCGGAGTTGTCGGCGCTCTACGGCGTTTCCCGCCAGACCGTCAACAAGGCCATCGCGCTGCTGGCGCGCGAAGGCTTCCTGGTCCGCCGCCGCCGGGCCGGCACCTTCGTCGCCACCGGCCGCCGCGACCGCTTCGCCCTTCCCATCGAGGACATCGGCGACGTTGTCGCGCGCGAAGGGCGTGTGTATGAATTCCGCATCCGGGAACGCAGGAGCCTTCGCAACGGCGAGGGTATCCGCTGGCCGGACCTGCCGGACGGTACGCCGATACTGGCACTGGAATGCCTGCATTTCAGTGATGGCACACCGATCCAGCACGAGCGCCGTCTGCTCAATCTCGATGCGGTGCCGGAGGTCGCTGAGGAGTCGTTCGAAAGTACGGCGCCCAGCCGTTGGCTGGTCGACAGGGTGCCCTGGTCATCGGCCGAGCATACAGTGCGCGCTGTAAACGCGACTGGAGACATGGCGGCACTGCTGGGTGTGGAGGCCGGTACGGCCTGCCTGTCCATCCGTCGGCAAACCGTGCATCTCAATCGGCCGATCACGCTGGTTCATTTCCTCTCGGTCGGCGACCGCTTCAGCCTGAGCGGCTCGTCGATCACCGACAGTGCGACCGAGTTGAATTTGTAAACACAAAAGGACCGGCCTCATCCGCCGGCCGCAACAGGGGTATGTTCACGATGGAGAGCAAGGGCATGGTTCGCACGATGTTCAAGGCAGCACTGCTGGGCGCCACGCTGCTGGTCGCCGGTGCAACCGCCGGCACGGCGATGGCTGACACGTTGGCCGACGTCAAGAAGGCAGGAGTCATCACGGTCGCCACCGAAATGCAGTTCCCACCCTTCGATTTCCTTGAAAACAACGAATACAAAGGCGTCGACCGCGACCTGATCGACGAGGTGGCGAAGGAGCTGGGCGTCAAGCCCAAGTATATCGACCTGCCCTGGACCAGCGTCCTGCCGGGCCTGGAGGCCAAGAAGTTCGATCTGGTCATCGCGCCCGTCACCATCACCAAGGAGCGTATGAAGCGCTACTCCTTCACCGTTCCGATTTCCGAGGCGACTGCCGCGATCATGAAGCGCGCCGACGACAAGAGCATCAACAAGCCGGAAGACATCGCCGGCAAGAAGGTCGGTGGCGGAAAGGGCACTTCCCAGCTGGCGCAGGTCAAGGAGTTCGGCCAGACCCTGCCGACCCCGCCGGATGTGCGCGAGTATGTCGACAGCAACCAGTCCTACGCCGACCTCGCCGCCGGCCGCGTCGATGCGTCGGTCAACTCGCTGCCGAATCTCGCTTTCGCCGCTGCGCAGCGCAAGGAGACATTCGCCGTCGTCCTGCCGCCCTTCGGCAAGCCCTCCTACTTCTCCTGGGTCGGTCGGCCGAGCGACGATGACAAGAGCCTGATCGAAGCGGTCAACGCCGCCTTGGTGAAGATCCAGAAGGACGGCCGGATGGCCAGCATTCAAAAGAAGTGGTTCGGCGTCTCGCAGGAGCTGCCGACCACGGTTCCGGAACCGCAGCTCTAAGAAAGTCGCATCCTTCCCTCTCTTCCATTGAGAGAGGGAAGGAGTCCCGGCCCTGCCGACAAAGGCCCATTCGATGAAGTTCAGCGTCATCATCGACGCCTTTCCCCATCTGCTGGGGGCGGCCGTCACGACCGTCTGGGTCTCGCTGCTCGGCGTGCTGCTGGGGCAGGTCATCGGCGTGCTTGTCTGCGTGGCGCGTCAATCCGGCGGACGGGCGGCGGACATGGCCGGCGGGGTCTATGTCAGTTTTTTCCGCGGTGTGCCGCTGCTGATCCAGCTTTTGCTGATCTACTACATGTTGCCGCTTGTCGGCATCGACGTGCCTCCGCTCGTGGCCTCCATCGCAGCGCTGGGCCTCGCCTCCGGCGCCTATGTGTCGGAGATCTACCGGGGGGCGCTCAATGCGGTGCCCCACGGCCAGTCGGAGGCGGCATTGGCACTCGGCTTCCCCGGCGCAGCGATCTGGATCCGCATCCTGCTGCCGCAGGCCTTCCGGATTTCTGTGCCGGCCCTGGTCAACGAGTTGATTCTGCTGCTGAAGGCGTCCTCGCTGATCTCGGTCGTCGGTGTGGCTGAGTTGACGCGGACGAGCCAGACCATTTCGGCCAGCAACTTCCGCCCGCTCGAAATCTATCTTGCGGCGGGCGTCATCTACCTGGCGATCAACGGCGCGCTGGCCCTGTTCGGCACGCTGGTCGAACGCCGGTTGCAACAGGGTTGATGCGATGCTCGATCTTTCCCTGCTGGTCCAGTACGGCCCGGCGCTGCTGCGCGGCTTCGGCGTCACCATTCTGTGCTGGGGGGCCGGCTGCGCCATCGGCATCGTGCTGGGCTTTGCCTTGATGCTGCTGCGACAACTGCCGTTCAAGCCGCTACGCTGGATCATCCGTGCCTATGTCGAGGTGATCCGCGGCACGCCATTCCTGATCCAGCTGTTCCTGCTCTACAGCGGCGGTCCGTCCATCGGCCTGCGGCTGGAGGCGACGGCGGCCGGCATCCTTGCGCTGGGCATCTACGGCAGCGCCTATTTCGCCGAGATCTTCCGCGCCGGCTATCAATCCGTTCCGAAGGGACAGGTGGAGGCGGCGCTCAGCCTCGGCATGTCCTACAGCGCAATCCTGCGCCGGGTGATCGTGCCGGCGATGCTGGTCTCGACCGTGCCGGCCATCGTCAACATGATGGCGATCCTGACCAAGGAAACGGTGGTTCTGTCGATCATCACCGTGCCGGAATTGATGTACGAGATGCAGACCATGGCGGCGGAAACCTTTGCCACCTTCGAGACCATCCTGGGCATGGCGCTGTTCTACTGGCTGCTGGTGGAGGTGGTGTCGCGCCTGGGCCGTCGGCTGGAGGCCCGCGTCACCCGTTTCCTTACCCATGCGTCGCCGCAGGGCTCCCCGACCCAGACCGCAACCGCGAGGGCGTGATGATCGCCGTTTCCGAAACCACCACCCCGCCCCGCGCTTCCTCCGGCACGGACACCGTGCCGATGGTCTCGATCCGCAGCGTCGGCAAGAGCTTCGGCACCAACGAGGTGTTGCGCGACATCGACCTGACCGTCAACAAGTCGGAGGTCGTCTGCCTGATCGGCCCAAGCGGATCGGGCAAAAGCACGTTGCTGCGCTGCATCAACTTCCTGGAAGTGTATGACCGCGGCGAGATTCGCATCGAAGGCAAGCTGGTCGGTTACAGCGAAGGCACCCCGCGTCGCCGCCTGTCCAACCGCGACCTGCGGACTTTGCGCCGCAACGTCGGCATGGTGTTCCAGCAGTTCAACCTGTGGCCCCACATGACCGCGCTGGAGAATGTGGCGGAGGCGCTGGTACAGGTCCGCGGCATGGACAAGGCCGCAGCCGCGGCCCGTGCCCGCCAGATGCTCGAGCGCGTCGGTCTGTCCGCCAAAGCCGACAGCTATCCAGCCCGCCTGTCCGGCGGCCAGCAGCAGCGCGTCGCAATCGCCCGCGTCATCGCGATGGAACCCCATCTGATGCTGTTCGACGAACCGACCTCCGCGCTCGACCCCGAATTGGTGGGCGAGGTGTTGCAGGTCATGCGCGATCTGGCGGCCGACGGCATGACCATGGTGGTGGTGACGCACGAAATGGGATTTGCCGCCAACGTCGCCGACAAGGTGGCCTTCCTCGATCATGGCCGAATCGCCGCCTTTGGCACGCCGCGCGACGTATTCCACGAATGCGCAGAACCGAGGTTGAAGCAGTTCCTCCAAACCTACCATGAGAGGAACAGCTTCTAACGAATTGGTTTTCTTTATAGTTTCAGGATTTCCCTCGCTGCTCCGCGGACGGGAGGGTTTTCCGGTATCGTGGTGGGCCCATGCCCGCCGGCCTAGGAAATGGGGGCGGAAAAGCATTGATTGCGGCATTGGCTACCTCACCCCTGGCACCCCGCCTGCAAACCGGCTAAGTAACTTTCGCATGCGCAACAGAATCGCAACGCGAAAGTCCAGCGCCCGTCGATGATCGAACTCCGGTCCATCACCCACGCCTATGGCGACCGTCCCGTGCTGCACGACCTTTCCCTGCAGCTGGCGGAGCGACGCATCGCCATCCTCGGCGGCAACGGCTCGGGCAAGAGCACACTGGCGCGGCTGTTGAATGGCCTGATCGTGCCGAACGCCGGCAACGTGAGCGTGGACGGGCTGGATACCCGGACCGATGGACGCGCGGTACGCCAGCGGGTCGGCTTCGTCTTCCAGAATCCCGACACCCAGATCGTCTATCCGACTGTGGAAGAAGACCTTGCCTTCGGCCTGAAGGCTCGCAAGCTGCCAAAGCCCGAAATCGCCCGCCGGGTGTCGGTGGCGCTGGAGCGCTATGGCCTCGACAGCTACCGCCATCAACCGGCGCACCAGATGAGCGGCGGCGAAAAGCAATTGCTCGCCATCGCCGGTGTGCTGGTGCTGGAGCCGGCCTATGTGATCTTCGACGAACCCACTACCCTGCTCGACCTGCGCAACCGCCGCAAAGTGGTCGAACTGCTGCGGGGCTTGCCGCAAACCGTCATCGTCGTCACCCACGACCTCGACATGGTGATGGATTTCGACCGGGCGCTGGTGCTGGAGGACGGCCGCATCGTCGCCGACGGTCCGCCTGCCTTGGCCGTGCCGGCCTATGTCGAGCGGCTCGGCTGATGCTGGGGCTTTATCTTCACCGGGACTCAGTGATCCATCGGCTGCCGGCGGGGGCGAAACTGGGTAGTCTGCTGCTGACGACGGCACTGGTGCTGGTGCTGCCGGGCGTCTGGGGAGCAATGGCCGCCGGCCTGGTCGGCACCGCGGTTCTGATCGCGGCGAGACTGCCGGCGGGACGGGTGCTGCGCGAGTTGCGGGCGCCGGTCGTCATGCTGACGCTGTTGTTCGGTTTTCAGGCACTGCTCGCCGGCGGCGGCTGGGAGGATACCGCCGTCGGCGTCGCCCGCTTCGCCGCGCTGATCCTGCTGGCGACGCTGGTCACGCTGACCACCCGCGTCATGGACATGGTCGATCTCTTTGAATGGCTGTTCAGCCTGATGCGCCCGCTGGGCGTCAATCCGGCCAAGATGGCGCTGATGCTTGCGCTGACCATCCGCTTCATCCCGATGTTGGGCGAGCAGGTGCGCGAAGTGCGGATGGCTCAGCGCGCCCGCGGTGTCGAACGCAACATAGCCGCCTTGTTCGTTCCGCTGCTGGTTAAGATTCTCACAATGGCCGATGATCTGACCGCCGCGCTGGAAGCGCGCGGCTATGACCCGGCCGATCAGGACTGTCAAAGCACCAAGAATATTCAGCGATAACGTCACCCTCCGAAGGAAGCGTCCATCATGCTGTCGACCCGCGACCTTGTTCTCTGTGCGCTGTTCGCCGCCCTGCTCGGCGGCCTTGGCATGGCGCCGCCGATACCCCTGGGCTTCCTCCCGGTGCCGATCACCGCGCAGACCTTGGGGGTGATGCTGGCGGGCACCATCCTGGGCGCCAAGCGCGGCGGTTTGGCCGCGTTGCTGTTCGTGCTGCTGGTCGCGGCCGGGTTGCCGCTGCTGGCTGGCGGGCGTGGTGGCATCGGCGTACTGATGGGACCGACCGGCGGCTTCGTGCTTGCCTTTCCGCTGGCCGCCTTCGTCACCGGCTGGCTGGCGGAGCGCTTCGCCACCAACGCCAATCCTGTCCGCCTATTCGCGGTCAGCGTTCTCGGCGGGATACTGGTCGTCTATGCCTGCGGCATCCCCTGGCTGTGGCTGGTTGCCGGCCTGCCGATCGAGAAGGCAGTCTATGGCTCGCTGGCCTTCGTACCGGGCGACCTGATAAAGGCTGGAATCGCAGCGGTCGCTGCCGCCGCCGTCCGCCGTGCCGGCATCCTGCCGATCCATGCCTGATCGACCCGTAACCGGAGAGTTCACCGGGTTGGACAACCTCGCGCGCGCCTTTGCGAAGGTCGCCGAAGACGATCCCGGACATCCGGCACTGATCGTCGACGGTGTGAAGCTGTGCTATGGCCGGTTGCTGGAGCAGGTGCGACGGGTGGGCGCCGGAGTGTCCGCACTGCGGTCCGATGGGAAGCCCCCCCGCGTCGCCCTGAGCCTCGGCAATCGGCCAGAGTTGCCGGTCTTGTTCCTTGGCACCGTCGCGGCCGGGGGCGTCGTCGGGTTGCTCGACCCGAAATGGAGTGCCGGGCAGGCCGCTGCAGCGCTTGAAACGCTCCGTCCCGACCTGCATCTGACCGCCGAAGCCGCCGCCGCCTGGATTGCGGCGCAACCGGCGGGCTGGAGCATTCCCACGGTGGACCCGAAGACTCCGTTCCTGGTCGGCTTCACCTCCGGCACCACCGGCCGACCGAAGGCTTTCATCCGCAACCAGGGATCATGGCTGGCTACGCTGGAGGCAAGCCGGGTGGAGTTCGGCATCGGCCCCAGCGATACCGTGCTGGTGCCCGGGCCGCTTGTCCACGGCCTGGGTCTCTATGGCTTGGTGGAAGGACTGTCGGCCGGTGCGACGGTGTGGGTGCAACCCAAATTCGATGCCGCCGATGCCGCAGCCCGGCTGGAAGAGAGCGACATCACCACGCTGGTGCTGGTCCCGACCATGCTGGTCGGCATCCTGGATGCCGCGGAACGTGATGGTCGACGCTTCCCTCTCCTGAAACGGGTGGTCTGTTCCGGGGCGAAGCTCGCACCAGCGGTGCATGAGCGGCTGACCGTACTCTGCCCCGAGGCCGCGATTCTGGAATATTACGGCGCATCGGAATTGAGCTTTGTCAGCCTGCGCTCGTCGCACGAAGGCGCCCCTGCGGACAGCGTCGGCCGCCCTTTCCACGGCGTGGAACTCAGCCTGCGCGACGATGACGGCAACCCGGTCGAGCAGGGCCGGCCCGGCACCGTCTGGGTTCGCAGCGGCATGCTGAGCGATGGTTATCTCGGGACTGCCGACAGCGCCGGCTTCCGGGAGAGTGACGGATGGGGCACGGTCGGCGATTACGGCTGGATCGATGCCAAGGGTTGGCTGCGGCTGGTCGGCCGGGCCGGCGACATGGTCATCACCGGCGGCCTGAACGTCTATCCGGCAGAGGTCGAAGCGTCGCTGCGGGCTCATCCGGCAGTGGCCGAGGCGGTGGTCTTCGCCCTGCCCGACCCCTATTGGGGTGATACCGTGTCGGCTGTGGTGTGGTGGCGGGGGGCGCAACGTGCATCGCTGGCAGATCTGCGCAGTTGGTGCCATCAACGGCTGGAAGGCTACAAGGCACCGCGACGGGTCTTCGCAGCGGCGGACATGCCGCTGACCGGCAGCGGCAAGATCGCGCGGGCGGATGTGCGTGACCGGGCGATTGCGGGTAGGCTGGAGACACTGGAATGACCGGCCGCCCGATCATCGTCGCGGCACGCCGCACTGCGGTCGGCCGCATCGGCGGCTCCCTGCGCGACCTGCCCGTCCAGGACCTCGCCGCGCCCGTCATCCAAGCCGTGCTCGCCGACGCCGGGATCGATCCGGGCGAGGTGGATGACGTCGTGCTCGGCAACGCGGTCGGCCCCGGCGGCAACGTCGCGCGACTGTCGGCGCTGGCGGCCGGGCTGCCGGTGTCGGTGCCCGGCGTCACGGTGGACCGCCAGTGCGGGTCGGGCCTGGAGGCCATCAACCTCGCAGCCCGGTTGATCCAGGCCGGCGCCGGCGACGTATTCCTGGCCGGCGGGGTGGAGAGCACGAGCACCGCGCCATGGCGGGTCGCCAAGCCGACCAACCTCTACCGCAGCCCGGTCTTCTACGACCGCGCCCGCTTCGCCCCGGACAGCGTCGGCGACCCGTCGATGATCGAGGCGGCGGAGGCAGTCGCAGCCGCGTACGGCATCGACCGGGCCCGCCAGGACCGCTATGCCTTGAACAGCCACCGCAAGGCGGTCGCCTCCCGCCTCACCGGCCGTTTCGACCGGGAAATCGTTCCGCTCACCCTGCCGGACGGCCGGATCGTCGACCGCGACGAATGCCCGCGCGCCGACACCAGCCTGGACCGTCTGGCGATGCTGCGCCCCATCGTAAGGCCGGACGGGACGGTGACTGCGGGCAATGCCTGCCCGGTCAACGACGGTGCCGCCGTGGTCGCGGTGGTGTCGGAGAGGAAATTCCAGGCGCTGGGCCTGACCCGCGGCTTGATGGTGGTGGATTCGGCTGCGGCAGGGGTCGCCCCCAACCTGCTCGGCACCGGCCCGATTCCTGCGGTACGCAAACTCCTGACCCGCAATCCCGGGCTGACGGTCGCCGGTATCGACCTCATCGAGTTCAACGAGGCGTTCGCCGCCCAGGTGCTGGCCTGCCTCGACGCACTGGAGATCGAAGAATCCCGTGTCTGTGTCGGCGGCGGCGCCCTCGCCCTCGGCCATCCCTACGGCGCGTCGGGAGGCATCCTGGCAACCCGGCTGTTCTCCGAACTTCTGTTCCCGGTCGCGGGCACCGCCCCCCGCAGGGGCCTCGCCACGCTCGGCATCGGTGGCGGGCTGGGCCTCGCCACACTTCTGGAATCTGTTTCATGACCAGCGCCCCCGTGGCCGGGGACAGCTTCCGGTCCGCCTTCCGTCACCGTGCCTTCGCCCTGTTCTGGTGCGCGCGGGTCTGTTCGATGCTGGCGATCCAGATGCAGGTAGTCGCGGTCGGCTGGCAGGTCTATGCCATGACCGACAATCCGCTCGACCTCGGGCTGGTCGGACTGTTCCAGTTTTTGCCAACCCTGGCGCTGGTGCTGGTGGCCGGGCATGTGGTCGACAACAACGACCGGAAGACGGTCCTTTTCGGCGCACTGTCGATCGAGACGGTCGCAATCGCCGCCCTGTTCCTGTCCACCATGGCGGGGTGGCTGTCGCCGCAGGCGATCTTTGCCGTGGTCGCGCTGATCGGGCTGGCGAAGTCGTTCGAGGGACCCGCCAACCAAGCGATTTTGTCGGCAACGGTGCCGGTGGAGGATCTGCCGAACGCCGTCGCCTGGCAGTCGTCAGGAGTACAGGTCGCGCAGATCTCCGGCCCGGCGCTGGGTGGGCTGCTCTACATCGCCGGCCCAGCCGCGGTTTATGGCGTCAGCACGGCGATGCTTATCCTGTCGGTCCTGCTGATAGCCACCTGCCGCCCGCGGCCGGTGACGATGACCAAACGTGCCATGAGCCTGTCGAGCATGCTCGCCGGAGCGGCCTTCATCCGCAGCCGGCCCGAAATCCTGGGCGCCATCTCGCTCGACCTGTTCGCCGTGCTGCTGGGCGGAGCGACGGCCCTGCTGCCCATCTACGCCCGCGACGTGCTGCATGTCGGCCCCTGGGGACTGGGGCTGCTGCGCAGCGCCCCGGCGCTAGGAGCGCTCGCCATGGCAATGGTCATCACCCGTTGGGGCGTCAGGCGTCATGCCGGGCGCTGGATGCTGGCCGCTGTCGCCGGTTTCGGCGTCGCCACCATCGCTTTCGGCCTGTCGGCCGATCCGCTGCTGTCCTTCATCGCCCTGCTGGCGGTCGGCGCAACCGATCAGGTCAGCATGTTCGTGCGCCAGACGCTGGTTCAGTTGTCCACTCCCGACGACATGCGTGGTCGGGTGGGCGCCGTCACATCATTGTTCATCGGTGCATCCAACCAACTGGGCGAGTTCGAATCGGGAAGCGTCGCGGCGTTGATCGGCGCCGTTCCGGCGGTCGTACTGGGCGGTGTCGGTGCGGTCGTGCTGGCCGGGCTGTGGGCGACGCTGTTTCCGGCGCTGCGGCGGGTGGATAAGTTGTTGGGACGGTAATGCCCCTCCCCCGCATTGGACGGGAGAGGGACGGCCAAAAGGCGGCAATTGCAGATACAGAGGCTTTACAGGTAACGGATCGTCACCTTGTCCGCCGCCTGCTTGGCCCGCGCACGGGCATCGTCGGTGTCGCTGCCGGCTGCAAGTGCGACGCCCATGCGGCGGTTCTTGCGGGTGGTCGGCTTGCCGAACAGGCGAACATCGACCTCCTGCTCCGCACTGCCCAGGCTCAGGGCACCGGAAAGCCCCTCGATGCGGAAAGTCTCGGCCTCGCGGTCGGCCAGGATGACGGCGGAAGCCGATGAGGCGCGACAAGTGATGCTGGGGATCGGCAGCCCAAGGATGGCGCGGGCATGCAGTTCGAACTCCGATAGGTTCTGCGACAGCAGGGTGACCATGCCGGTGTCGTGCGGCCGCGGCGATAGTTCGGAGAAGACGACCTCGTCGGCTGTCACGAAGAACTCGACGCCGAAGATGCCATAGCCGCCGAGGTTGTCGACGACGCGCGCCGCCATCGCCTTGGCGTCGTCCAGCATCCGCTGGGGCATGGCGACCGGCTGCCAGGACTCCTGGTAGTCGCCGCGCTCCTGCCGATGGCCGATCGGTTCGCAATAGAGGATGCCGTCACGGGTGCGGACGGTCAGCAGGGTGATTTCGTATTCAAAGGGAACGAATTCCTCAACTATCACCTTGCGGCGGTCTCCGCGCATGTTCGCCACCGCATAGTCCCAGGCTGCTTCCAGCCCGTCGGCATCCTGAACCGTGCTCTGCCCCTTGCCCGAGGAAGACATCACCGGCTTGATGACGCAGGG
Organism: Azospirillum thiophilum; assembly: GCF_001305595.1. Classification (NCBI taxonomy): domain Bacteria; kingdom Pseudomonadati; phylum Pseudomonadota; class Alphaproteobacteria; order Rhodospirillales; family Azospirillaceae; genus Azospirillum; species Azospirillum thiophilum. The sequence goes on along the minus strand of NZ_CP012402.1, from coordinate 762,016 downwards.
GAAACCGGTGTGCTCCGCCCCGGCCCGGACCTCGTCCAGGCTTTCGGCATAGCGGTAGCGCGAGGTGCGCAGGCCGAGCTCGGCCGCCGCAACCTCGCGGATGCGATCACGGTTCATCGTCATGGTGGCGGCGCGGGCGGACGGGACGACGGTGGTGCCGGCCTCTTCGAACTCGTGGAGCACTTCGGTGCGGATCGCCTCCACCTCCGGCACGATGTAATCCGGATGGTGCTTGGCTATGGCGGCGCGCAACGCATCGGCGTCCAGCATGGAGAACACCTCCGCTGCATCGGCGACCTGCATCGCCGGGGCGTTGGCATAGCTGTCGCAGGCGATGACCTCACAGCCGAGCCGCTTGGCCGCGATAACGAACTCCTTCCCCAGTTCCCCGGAGCCGAGCAGAAGGATCTTGGCGGTGAACATCAACGCACTCCCGTATTGGCGACAGCGGGCCGACCATAGGGCTTTGCGCCAGCCGGGCCAAGTCCCCCTTGCACATGGACATGCAATCCCCATGGCAACGGTCAATACGAACAAATATTTCTAAAAAGAAATTGTAATGGTTCTGGATGAAAATCATGACCCGTGCGTTCATGCATGAAAGAACCCAGATATTGGAAGGCGACGATGGGCACGGTAACCGGCAAGGTGGAGCGGCGGGGATTTTCCGGGAAGAGAACGGTCATGGCGGTCCTCATTGTGGCCTCGTTGCCGTTGCCGGGCTGTGCCGGCAACGGCAACGACGATATGGCTGGTGCGCTGCTGATCGGCGCTGCGGTGGTCGGACTGGGCGTGCTGGCGGCCACCGCCGACGATGACGACAACGACAGCAATCATAAACGCCGGCACCGCTCCCAGCACAGCGGCGGTTATGACAGGGGTTATCAGGGAAGCGGCTACGAGGGCGGTCGGGGTCGCGGCGGCTACAGCCGTTATGCTGGGAATGGCCAGTGCGACGACGCCCGCTATCGCACCTCCAACGGTGGACGGGCGGAAGCCGGCAGCGACGAATGGGATTGCCGCCGCTTTGGCGATGGGCGGAAATAACACCGCCTCAACGCTGGCGTCCCTCCAGATTCTTGCGGACGACCGCGGCAATGATCAGCAGGAATGCAAGCAAACGCAAAAGATAGATCCAGCTCTGCTCCTCCCGCTCGAAACCGCCCAACGCCAAAAGGATCTGGTTCAGCGCCAGCAAGGCAAAGGCCATCGCGAAGGACATGAACAATGCATCACGCGTTCGTTTCCAGAATCTGAGGAAGAACAGTCCGGCAACGGCATACAATGCTGCAAGTGCGCCCGTGAAGAAGCTGGAAGTCGTGGACAACATCAATCGGCATCCCAGATGAAGCCGTACAGCAGCCCCCCCACCCCGACCAGGGCAGAGAACTGGCGATAGGGCAGCAGGTCGACTTGTGTCGGCAGAAGGACCACGTCGATGAACAGCAGCAGGTTGTTGATCGCCAGCGCCACGAAGCAGAGCGTGCTCCACAACAGCAGGCGGCTGCGTGACCGCAGATAGCTGCGCAACAGCAGAACCATGCACAGCAGGCTGGCGGCAAAGCACAGCAGATAGACCCCGGACTTCACGACGTCCATCTCAGCGCTCCCTCCCCCTATGAGGAGAGGAAGGCCGGCAAGAGCACCCGGCATCGCCCACAGAGTTCATTTCTTTCACTGCATCTCAATCATTGAGTCGGAAACGGAAAGAATCGGCGAAAATCTGGACCTTATTTCCAGGAGCCGCGAAGATCTCCCGGATGATCGCGGACGGACGGATGGCATAGGCCTGTTCGATCTCCTCAACCCACTGATCCAGCATCGGCGCGGCGGGCTGGTAACGGTGGCTGCCGTCGGCCTGCGCCACCAGCAGCCCGGCACCGCGAAAGCCGGCGAGCGCCTCCTGCACCACCACTTCGCTGCCACGCAGTTCGCGGACCAGATCGGCGTTGGACCAGTCGCGATCGGAATGGCGGCGCAACAACAGAATAAGCTCCAGAGCCCAGACCGAGCGGATCGAGCCTCTAAGCAGGGTAAGCGCATCGTCTGACAAAGCCATGAACCAAAACCTGACCTGGTGTGCGTAAACGGCCGGCATGGGACGATGCCGCCCTCGTTCCCCATATCACCCCCGGACGACCTCCGCCGGAGCAATAGGAGCCTGCAAATCCAGCGCGCGGCGCAAAGCACGGGCAAGAACACCATCGCGATAGGGCTTGGCCAGCGTCTCGGCCCGGCCCAGCACCGCCCCCAGCACAGCGCCGGGATCGTCTTCCCGGGTATCGGGAACGGATCCGCTTTCCCATCCCGGCGCACTGGTACCGTTGGCATAGCCCGATGCGAACAGGATCCTCAATGCGGGGTGGCGGCGTAGGCCTTCCCGCGCCAACTCTCGTCCATTCAAACCGCCCGGCATCACGATGTCGGTGAACAACAGGTCCACCGGCTGCCGGTCCAGCAACGTCAGTGCGGCCTCGGCTCCGTCGGCCTCCAGCACGCGATAGCCCAGTGCCCCCACTGCCTGGACTGCGACCGCCCTCACATCGGCGTCATCATCGACCACCAGCACCGTCTCGCCGCGACCGGCGAACGCCTCGTCGGCACCATCTTCGGCCGGGGCGGCGCCGTGCGACATTTCCATCGTGGCCCGCGGCAGGTAGAGGCGAAAGATGGTGCCGGCATTCGGGATGCTGTCGATGCCGATCAGTCCACCCGACTGTTTGACAAAGCCGTGGATCATGGCAAGGCCGAGGCCGGTCCCCTTCCCAGCCTCCTTGGTGGTGAAGAATGGCTCGAAGGCGCGCTCCAGAACCTCCGGCGCCATACCGCCGCCGCTGTCCGACACCGACAACAGGATATAATCGCCGGCCGGCACGGTCATCCCAATTGCTGTCCGCGGTGCCTCGAAGCGGGTGTTCTCGGTGCGGATGCGCAGGCTGCCACCGCCTGGCATGGCATCTCGGGCGTTGATGACAAGGTTCAACAGAGCCGATTCCGCCTGCGACCGGTCGACGGAGGCAGTCCACAGCGGCGGGGAGTCGGCAGGCGGCGCTTCGATGGCAATGGCTACCCCTCCGCCAAGCGTCCGCTGCATCAGTTCACCCATGCCGGCGACCAGGGCGCCGAGATCAACCGGTTCGGGATGGAGTTGCTGCCGACGCGCGAAGGTCAGCAGCCGCCGCGTCATGTCGGAACAGCGCAAAGCAGCCTGGAGCGCCATCTCCGCCCGGCGCGCCGCCTTGGAATCATCCGACAGGCCGGGGAGCAGGCGTTCCAGACTGCCGATCACCACCATCAGCATGTTGTTGAAATCGTGGGCGATGCCACCGGTCAACTGCCCGACCATCTCCATCTTCTGGGCATGGGCGAGCTGGCGCTGCGCCTGCCTGGTCTCGGTGACGTCCAGGATCGTACCGAACAATTCACCCGGTCCGCCGTCCTCGCCGAACACGACCACTGCTTGGTCCAGCAGATGGCGCTCGCCACCGTCCGGACAACGCCAGCGATATTCCACTGTGGTCAGACCGGTTTCATGGATCGATTCCAACTGCCGCAGCACCCGTGCGCGGTCGTCCGGATGCAGCCCCCTTTCCCAGAATCCGGCATCGTTGACGAAGCGGCCCGCCGGATAGCCAAGGACTCGCTCCGCCGTTTCCGACAGGTAGCGGAACGGGATGCCCGGAGTCAGGTCCGCCGTGTAGAGCACGATGGGCAGTTGTTCCAGGATCAGTGCCTGCCGCTCCTCAGATCGGCGCAGCGCCTGCTCGGCCAGCCGCATCTCGCGCCGCACCCGCTCGTTCTCGTCGAGCAGGCGCTGCTTGGCCTCGACCTCGCGCTTGACCTCCTCGGTCTTGCGGTAGAGGTCAACGAACACCGACACTTTGCATTTCAGGATCTGAGGGTCGACCGGCTTGAACATGTAGTCGACGGCCCCGGTTGCATAGCCGCGGAAGATGTGCGTTTCGTCCTTGTTTATAGCGGTCAGGAAGATGATGGGAATGTGACGCGACTTCTCGCGCAGACGGATCAGTTCCGCCGTCTCGTAGCCGTCCATCCCCGGCATGTGCACGTCCAGCAGGATCAGTGCGAAGTCCTGGCGCAGCAGGTGCTTCAGCGCCTCCTCACCCGACCGGGCGAGGATGAGCTGTGCGCCCAGCTCCTCCAGCGTCTCGCGGACGGCGAACAGGTTCCTGGGGTCGTCGTCGACGATCAGGATCGCGACGTCCGCCCTGTCGGGCTGCGGATGCGGATCGGAGGTCATGGTCCCGCTGTTCCATCCCACAATCGCATCGCCGGATGGCACAGGCGGGGCGGCGGCTGGATTCGAAGGTGTCACTTCCGGGGGCAGAAGCGTCTGACGGATCGCCTCCTGATGGCTGGCCGTACCCAGCAGCCCCGACCGCCTCGCCGCCCGTACCGGGGGAAAGGCCAATGGCGGGGCGAAGGGGCCGCGGCGCGGGGTACGCGCCGGACGGAGCTTGCGGCGCGTCATGCCGGCATTCCTCCACGCGGCTGGGACCGGCCGCCCTTGGCGGTCCAAATCCGCAGCAACGACAGCAGATGGTCGATATCCACCGGCTTGGCGATGTAGTCGGTCGCCCCGGCCTCGATGCACTTGTCGCGGTCGCCCTTCATCGCCTTGGCGGTGACGGCGATCATCGGCAGGGCGCGGAACTCGTCGATGCTGCGGATGGTGCGCATGGTCTCGTAGCCGTCCATCTCCGGCATCATGATGTCGACCAGAACCACGTCGACCGCCGGATCGGCGCGCAGCTGCTCGATGCCCTCGCGCCCGCTTTCTGCATGCAGGACCTCGATCCTGTGCGCCTCCATCACGCTGGCGAGCGAGAAGATGTTGCGGATGTCGTCATCGATCACCAGTACCCGCTTGCCGGCCAGCGACGGATCGTGCTGGCGCAGGTCCAGAATGCTGCGGCGCTTGTCCTCCGGCAGGCGGTCGACGGCACGGTGAAGGAACAGTGCGGTTTCGTCCAGCAGGCCGGCGGGCGACCGGGCACTCTTCAACACCACCGTCTCGGCCAGCCGGCGCAGCCGTGCCTCGTCCTCGGGCGCCACGGCGGGGGAGACATAGACCACGACCGGCATCCAGGCGATCGTATCGCGGGTGCGCAGCCATTCCACCAGTTCCATATCGGCGGCGGTCGGACCGGACAACATCGGGCTCGACAGGTCGAGCACCATGCAGTCGAAACGGTCGGCGGACAGCGCCGCCATCGCCGCTTCGACGGAGGTGACGGTGTGCGTCTCCACGTCGCCGTTGCCGATCAGGCCGGCGACCAGCCCCGGCTGCGGATTGTCCTTCTCCACCACCAGAAGCCGGCGGTGGCTGCGCTCCTTGAAGCTCCTTACCCGGTTGAGCGCATCGAAGATGGCCTCACGCTCCACCGGCTTTTCCGAATAGTCGAAGGCGCCCATCGAGAGGCCGCGTCGCCGCTCGTCCTTGGCGGAAATGACATGGACCGGTATGTGGCGGGTCTGCGGGTCGCGCTTCAGCAGGTCGAGGAGCGCCCAGCCGTCCATGTCCGGCAATCCGATGTCGAGCAGGACGGCGTCGGGCCGGAATTTTCGCGCCAGCGGCAGCGCCGCTGACCCGCCTCCAGACAGCACGGTGCGGAACCCCTTCTCCCGCGCCAGATCGAGCAGGATGGAGGCGAAGGTCGCATCGTCCTCCACGATCAGCACCACGGGTTCGCCGGGTCGGATGCGGTCGCGGTCGTCGCCGGCCGGGTGTATCTCCAGCAGGGCCAGCCCATCCTGCGAGCCGGCAGCCATCACCGGACGGATCACCGCCTCCGTCCGCTTGGGCAACAACAGGGCGGCGGGCTGGCCTCCGGCCGGCGCCATCGCTCCGCTCGCCGCGGCGAGCGGAGCGATGGCGGTCCCCTCCACCGCATCGTAGCTGCGCGGGACGTACAGCGTGAAGGCGCTGCCCTTGCCGGGCGCGCTGGTGACCCGGATCTCCCCGCCCAGCAAGCGCGCGATCTCGCGGCTGATCGACAGGCCGAGGCCGGTGCCGCCATATTTCCGGCTGGTGGTGCCGTCGGCCTGCTGGAAGGCCTCGAAGATGATGCGCTGCTTGTCCTCGGGAATGCCGATGCCGGTATCGATGACGGCGAAGGCCAGCACGGACGTCGCCGTGTTCAGCGTCGGATGGGCCGCGCTCCACCCTTCCGTCGCCAGTGCAATGCGGAAGGTGATGCCGCCGGTGTCGGTGAACTTGAAAGCGTTGGACAGCAGGTTGTTCAGCACCTGCGCCAGCCGCTTCTCGTCGGTCTGGACGCTGGCGGGCAGCGCCTCGTCCATCTCGATGGCGAAGCTCAGTTTCTTTTCCTGCGCCAACTGTGAGAAGGTACGCTCCACATGGTTGCGCAGGTCGCCCAGGACGACCTCGCCGATCTCCAGGGTGACGGTGCCGGATTCGATCTTCGACAAGTCGAGGATGTCGTTGATCAACCCCAGCAGGTCCGACCCGGCGGAATGGATGGTGCGGGCGAATTCCACCTGACGGTCCGACAGGTTGGTGTCCGGGTTGTCGGCCAGCAGCTTGGACAGGATCAGCAGGCTGTTCAGCGGCGTGCGCAACTCGTGGCTCATGTTGGCCAGGAACTGCGACTTGTATTTGGAGGTCAGGGCAAGCTGTTCTGCCTTCTCTTCCAGCGCCGCCTTGGCGAACACGACCTCGCGGTTCTTGCGTTCGACCTCGATGTTCTGCTTCTCGAGCTGCTCGGCCTTTTCCTCCAGCGCCTCGTTGGTGGTCGTCAGCTTCTCCTGCTGGGCCTTCAGCAGCTCTTCCGACTTGCGCAGCGAGGCGGCCTGCTGCTCCAGCCGTTCGTTGGTGGTCTTCAGCTCCTCCTGCTGGCTTTGCAGTTCGGTTGTCAGGCGCTGCGACTGTTTCAGTAGCCCTTCGGTCCGCATGTTGGCGGCGATCGTGTTCAGCACGATGCCGATGCTCTCGGTCAACTGCTCCAGGAAGCTCTGGTGCGTCTCGCTGAAGC